>JAURFU010000071.1 GCA_030834165.1 Verrucomicrobiota bacterium | reverse complement strand
CAGTCGCAGGACTTCAGCACGTCGAGGTGATGTTCGACCACGACGAGCGAGTGACCGGCTTCGGTCAGGCGGTGCAGCAGGCCGATCAGGCGGGCCACGTCCTCGCGGTGCAGGCCCGTCGTCGGTTCGTCGAGGAGCAGCAACGCGCCGCTCTTGCGGGCGTCGATCTTGGAAAGGTAGCGGACCAGCTTGAGTCGCTGGGCTTCGCCGCCGGAGAGCGTCGTGAGCGGCTGGCCCATCGAGAGGTAGCCGAGGCCGACTTCTTCGAGGCAGGCGAGCTGGGCGGAGGCGGGCGTGCGTTCGCCGAGGAACCTGCGCGCCTCGGTGACGGACATCGCGAGCAGGTCGCCGACGGACTTTCCGTCGTAATGGAAACTGAGCACCTCGTCGCGGAAGCGTTTGCCGTTGCAGGACGGGCAGGGCAGCGCGACGTCCGAGACGAACTGCATCTCGACCGTCTCCCAGCCCGCGCCGCCGCAGCGTTCGCAGCGGCCTTCGCCGGCGTTGAAGGAGAAGTGCGAGGGCGTGAGCCCGGCGGCCTTGGCCTCGGGCGAGTTGCCGAGCAAGGTGCGGATCGCGTCCCAGGCGCCGACATAGAGCGCCGGGTTGGAGCGAGGCGTGCGGGTCGCCGGAGATTGGTCGACGAGCGCGACTTCCGCCGGCTCCTTGTCGAACTTCACCCACTTCAGTTCCGTCGCTTCGTCGCCCGATTCCGGGTCGCGTCGCCCGATGACCTGGTGGAGCAGGGTGGATTTGCCTGAGCCCGAGACGCCGCAGAGTCCGACCATGCGGCCGAGCGGGATCGAGCAACTGAAGTCGCGGAGATTGTTGACCGTCGCGCCGCTCACGCGGAGCCGAGGAGTCGTGTCGCCAATCGGACGCGGGGCGCGGGCCTCGGGCGTGCGGCGGCCGGAGAGCCAGCCGCCCGTCGCGGACTCCTTCACCTTGAGGATGCCCTTCGGCTCGCCTTGGTAGAGGAGATGCCCGCCTTCGGCGCCGGGCCGCGGGCCGATCTCGATGAGCCAGTCCGCGGCGCGCATCACCGATTCGTCGTGTTCGACGACCACGACCGTGTTCCCTTGGTCGACGAGGCTGCGCAGGATCCCGACCATGCGGGCCAGGTCGCGGGCGTGCATGCCCACGCTCGGCTCGTCGAGGACGAAGACCGTGTCGGCGAGGCACGCGCCCAGGCATGACGTGAGGTTGACGCGTTGCACTTCGCCGCCGGAGAGCGTGCGGGAGAGCCGATCGAGGGCGAGGTAGCCTAGGCCGACCGCCTCGAGGTAGCCGAGGCGCGCGAGGATGGCCTCGAGGGCGTGGTCGGCGGGATGGCGCGAATCCTTGGGCGCCAGCGGCGCGAGCATCGCGCGCAGGTCGGAGACCGGGAGCGAATAGAGTTCGGGCAGCGACCTGCCCTGCCAGCGCCAGAAGAGGGACTCCTCGCGGAACCGGCGGCCGTGGCACTGCGGGCACGACTCATAGGCGCGCCAGCGCGAGAGGAACACGCGCACGTGCATCTTGTAGGTCGTGCCTTCGAGCCAGCGGAAGAAGCCGCGGACGCCATACCACATCGAATCGTATTCGCCGGGCACGTAGCCCGGCTCGCCCTGTTCGATGAATTTGCGATGGGCCGCGGAGAGCTTCTTCCAGGGCACGTCCATCGGGATGCCCGCCTTGCGGCAGGCGCGCGCGAGGTCCTTCTGGGACTCGCCGTAGACCGTCCCTTGGAACGGCGCGATCGCGCCTTCCGCGAGCGTCAGCGCGGGGTTCGGGATGATCTTGTTCCAGTCGAGGCCGATGACACGGCCGAAGCCGCGGCAGGCCGGGCAGGCTCCGACCGGCGAATTGAAGGAGAAGAGCGCGGGCGAGGCCGGGCGGAATTTGCGTCCGTCGACCGGGGACTCCAGCGCCTCGCTGTATCGGGACAGCTCGTTGCCTTGGTCGTCGAGCAGGCGGAGGCGGGCGCCGCCGAGGCGGAAGGCCGCGAGGGCCGCCTCATGGAAGCGCGAAGCCTGGTCGGGGGAGACCGTCACGCGGTCCTGGATGACGAGCAGCTCGGCCGCGTCGGCGGGAATCTCGGCTTCGGTGAGGCGGAGGCGTCGGCCGGCGGCGAACGCGCGGCTGAAGCCCGCCTTGGCGAATTCTTCCGCGATGGTGGGCCAGCCCAGCGACGCCGGCTTGGCGACCGCGAATGCGAGGGAAAGCGACTGGCCCGGGAAGCGCGTGAGCGAGTCCTGCCAGGCCGCGTCGGGTCCGCGCGGGACGATAACCCGGCCGCTGGCCGGATCGACGAGTTCGGCGCGATGGGCGAACCACACCTTGAACCAGTCGCAGAGCTCGGTCATCGTGCCGACCGTCGAACGCGACGTGCGGACCGCGTTGCCTTGCTTGATCGCGACGGACGGGCGGACGTTCTCCGCGGAACCGAGGGCCGGGGAGGGGAGCAGTTCGAGGAACTGGCGGACGTAAGGGCTGAACGTCTCGACGTAGCGACGCTGCCCTTCGGCGTGCAGCGTGTCGAAGACCAGCGAGGACTTGCCGGCGCCGCTGAGGCCCGTGACCACGACCAGCTTGCCGACGGGGATGTCGACGTCGAAGCCCTTCAGGTTGTTCTGGCGGACGCCGCGGAGGCGGATCGCGTCTGGTCGGGGGGCGGACATCGGACCCTCCATCGGACACGAATCGTCCCGCTTGGCAAACCCGCTAGCGCGCCCGGCAGCGAATCACTCCCTGCGGGGTGGCCACCGCCTTGACTTTGATGTCATGAGGCTCGTCCGGCAGGCGCGGGACGACCTGGAAGGAATGGGCATGTCCGAGCAGGAAGGTCTTGCGGGGTGGCTTGGCCAGGAGCCGGTCGTAGAAGCCGCCGCCGAAGCCGAGTCGTCGGCCGGCCCCGTCGAAGCCCAGGCCCGGGACGAGGATCAGGCCGGCTTCGGCCAGCGTCGCGGCCGGCGCGGAGAGCAGCGGTTCGCGGATGCCGAGGCGGGAAGGGCGGAGCGCGGCGAGGTCCGTGACCTCGTGGAGCGTGAGCGTGGTCTTGTTGGTCACGCGCGGCAGCAGGAGCCGCTTGCCTTCGAGCAGGGCGAGGGCGAGGAGGGCGTCGGTGGGCAGTTCGCCGCCGAAGGAAGCGTAGAGGCAGACCGTCTTCGCCTGCTTCCATTCCGGGAGCTGCGTGATCAGGCGGGCGGCGGCGTCGCCGGCGACCAGCAGTTCGCGGGCGGTGAGCGCGGTCCGGCGGGCCTTGAGTTCCGCGCGCAATCTCTCCTTGGCGGCGCGGGTGTCCATGCGGTCAGAAAACCCGGCTCAGCGTCAGAGTCAACAGGACGAGCGGCAGGTAGAGGATCGACGCGAGGAAGAGCGGTTTGGCCACCTCGGCGCGGCGCGTCGGCAGGGCGAATTCCAACGTGAGTTTGAGGAACCAGATGCCGGCGAGGCCGGAGACCCAGAGGTAGGGGCTGGCCCAGCCGCGCAGGGAGGACGTGCAGGCCGGATCGAAGAACGTCTGGTTGATCATCCCCGCGGCGAAGAGCATCGGCAGGATGAAGGCCATCGCCCAGACGGCGGCCGAGCGGCCGGAAGGATCGTCGACCGTCGCGACCTTGAAACCGCCGCGGGCGTAGTCGTCGCGGCACATCACCGCGAGGGCCATGAAGTGCGGCACCTGCCAGCAGAAGAGCAGCGCGAAGAGCAGCCAGCCCATGCGGTCGACGTGGCCGAGCTTGGCCGCCGTGCCGATGATGGGCGGGATCGCGCCGGGCAGGGAACCGACGAGCGTGCACCAGGAGGTGAGCGTCTTGAGCGGCGTGTAGAGGAACAGGTAGGAGAACGCCGTCGCGGCGGTGAGGGCGCCGGCGAGCGGGTGGGCGCCGACCCAGACGAGCGTGACGCCGAGACCGAGGAGCAGCAGGCCGAAGAGCAGCGCGGCGCCGGGGCGGATGAGGCCCGCCGGGATCGGACGGTTACGCGTGCGCTCCATCTTCGCGTCGGCGTCGCTTTCCCACCACATGTTGACGGCGCCGCACCCGCCGGCGGCGAGGGCCGTCCCGAGGGCCAGGGAGACCAGCGCCTTGGCGTCGGTCGGCTGGGCGGGCGCGCTGCAGAAATAACCGGCGAGCGAGGTCAGGACGGAGAGGAACGACAACCGGGGCTTGGTCAGCTCCCAGTAGGCGGCAGGCACGGATCCGGCGCGTTCGCTCATCGGTCTTGTCGTGGCGGGTTTACGCGCAGGGTTAAAGGCAAATCCGTCGCGCCGGTTCAGGCGACGTCGGTCCGGGCGCGGCGGTGCGCGAGGGCTAAGGCGGCGCAGAGCGAGGAGAACAACGCGGCGCCTACGACGAGGTGGACGGTGCGGACGTGCGGATTGTCGTAGAGGCGGAGGCTCAGGATGCCGAGCAGGACCTGGACGCCGACCATGGCGACGAGCGTGCCCCAGCGGAGGAAAGGATAGCCGTGGCGGGCGAGCCGATAGGCGAAGAGCAAGACGGCCGCGGCCGCCAGCAAGGCGCCGCCGCGGTGCGCGAGGTTGACCCACCAGACGAGCCCCTCGCCGACGGTGGGCACGAAGAGACCTTGGTCGGGCGACGTCACCCAGGCGGTGAAGCGGCCTTGGCGCATGACGGCGCCGCCGACGATGACCGCGAGCGTGAGGCCGGCGGCCCAGCGTCCCGCGCGGAACGGCGCGGGATCTCCGCCGCGTCCGGCGCGATGCCAGGCGGCGCTGTGCGCGAGGGCGATGAAGGCGAGGAGCGCGAGCGTGAGCTGGGCGTTGACCGCGTGGCCGACGGCGAAGGCCGCCGCCTTGAAGTTGCCGTCGCCGCCGATGTTGAGCTTGTCGAGGAGCACGCGCAGGCCACCCAGCAGGCCTTGGAGCACGACGAGGCCCACGAGCGCGTAGGCCGCGCGGCGGACGACCATGCGGGTCTCGCGGAGTCGGTGGGCGACGGCGATGATCACGCAGAGCAGGCCGAGGCCCGTGGCCGCGAGGCGATGGGAATGCTCGGCGAACTTGTCGATCTCCGTGAGCCAGCCCGGCGGGTTGACGGAGCCGTTGGAGAGCGGCCAGTCGAGGAAGGCCATGCCCGCCTGGATGCTGGTCGTGAAGCCGCCGGCCTGGAGCACGAGGACCGACCAAGCGAGCGTGAGCAGGCATAGGCCGAACAGACGTCGGTCGGGCGCGGCGGAATCCGGCTGGCTCATGGCCTCATCTCAAGGGACAACGGGGACGGCGCAAATCCCAAGCACGCATATCCCCTCTCTTAAGCCCCGCCGATGGGGCTCATCAGGAACCGGCGGCGAGCCGGCCGAAGGCGCGGATCTTGCCGACCAGGTTGGTCAGGCCGTTGCGGCGGTTCGGGGACAGGTGCTGGGTGATGCCCACGGCCGAGAGGAAATCGGCGTCGGTCGCCGCGACCTCCGCGGGCGAGGCGCCGTCGTAGAATTCGCAGACCAGGCTCGCGACGCCCTTGGTGATGAGCGAATCGGCGTCGCAGCGGAAACGGCAGACGCCGTCCTCGACGGAAGGCACCAGCCAGAGGTTGGACGTGCAGCCCTCGATGAGGAAGGCCTCGAGCTTGAGTTCGGCCGGGAGCGCCGGCGCGGATTTCGCCCGGTCGATCACGTATTGGAAACGCTCGTGGTGGTCGGAGAAAGGCTCGAGCTCGGCGATGAGCTCTGCGCGGCGGCGCGCCAGGTCCATCGTCGGTTCAGAAACCTGCGAGGGCTTCGGGGTCGAGGTTGTCGCGCACGAGGGCCGAGCAGGCGGCCTCGAGCTTGCGGAGGCGTTCCGGCGGCAGCTTCGATTCGGTGCGCAGCCACGAGGCGGCTTCCTGCCAGACGAGCGGGGAAGGGCGGCGGAGCGTGAGCAGCGTCTCCAGTTCGTCGGCGACGGAACGGCGCGTGCCGTAGGCTTCGGTCTGGCCGGCGAGGATGCGGGCGGAGATGTAATCGGCGCGCAGCTGCGAGTGGCGCGGATGCTTGGCGGCGCCCGCTTCGAGCACGCGGACCGCGGGTTCGCCCGCGCGGATCGCGCGCAGGTGGCGGCCGACGGAGCGATAAGCCTCCGGGCCGAGGTCCTTGGCCTTGAGGAATTCCTCGAGGTAGCGGTTGCCGGTGTCGCGGTCGATCTTGGCGGCCTTCGCGTCGGGCTTCATCCGGGCGTGATAGGCGATGCCGAGCAGGGCGAGCACGAGCGGCTCCTTCGCCTTGAAGTAGGTGCGGTCCGCGGCGACGATCTGCTGGTACTGCGTGATCGCCTGGCTCGGGTCGGGGCCTTTGACCAAGGCCTCCAGGTGCAGCACCGCGAAGGTCACGCGCTCGAAGCCCTGCTGGTCGGCGGCGATGGCGATCGCGCCGGTGAGTTCGGAGTAGCCTTTCTCGGCGGCGAAATTCGCGAGGGCGAGCATCGCCGCGGAGTTCGAGGCGTAGCGCGTGAAGATGAGCTTGAGCTGCTTGTCGAAGTCCTCCTTCAGGCCGAGCCGGTCGAGGAGGTATAGTTTCTGGATCTGCGGGAAGAAGGCCGCCTCATCGAGTTCGATGCGCTCCTGGTTGACCGAGAGCGCGATGCGGCTCTGGCCGAGGAGGATGTGGTAGCGGGTCAGTTGCGACAGCACGGCCTCACGGGCGGCCCCGGCGAAGGACGAGGACTTGGATTCCAGCAGGCTGATCGATTCCCGGGTCTTGCCCCCTTCGAAGAGGGCCCTCGCCTTGAGGAGCAGTCCGCTGGGGAGCCTGTCCAACCCGCTGGTATTGATGAGGTTGACCGCATCCGGGTATTTACCCGTCCAGTAGAGAGAGGTGGCGGCGGAAAGGGAAAGTACCTCCCGCATGCCGCCGGAGATGTTCTTGGTGTTATTAAGAAGCTTCAGGCTGTCTTCGATGACCTCTTGGTCGCGTTCGCGGGCCTGCAGGAGCTGAAAATAGCGCTCCAGATAGTCCTTGGTCAGGGGGTCGTCGACGGGGAGGAAGTGCAGCCCATGGCTGAGCGTCTGGATCGCATCATCGGTGCGGCCAGAGACTGAATGTAAGAAGTTGGCAAAGAACAACTTAGACTTAGCACTACCCGGATTGCAACGGACGGCCACCTGAGCCAGGCGAAGGGCGTCGTCCATCTTGCCGGCGGCTTGGGCCGCCATGCCCTCCTTGGTGAAGTATTCTGAGAGCTGATTGAGGTGTTCTTGGCGGATTTGAGCCGATTTTTCGGGCTGATCCTCCAATTTGGAGAGGGAAAGACGGACGATCTGCAAGAGGGTCTTATCCTTGATGAGGTCGGCTTTGACGTAGGTCTGGCGGGCGTAACTCAGGATTTCCTCCTTGTCTTTAAGGTGGGGAAGGCCGGCAAGGACGATGATTTCGGCATCTTCGGACTCCTCTTTGCTGGCCGCGCTCAGGGGAGGGGGGGAGGGAGGGGTGGCCTTCTGGGCCAGACCGGGCAGGCAGGAGGCTGCGAGGAGCAGGAAGGCGGTCAGGCGTGAGGGGGGCATGGGCGGGGTTTGAGTAATGGCAGGGGGCTTGGAATTGTCCCGCCAAAAAAAACCGGCGGGGCGTGCCGTCCGGAGGGGAGTAAAGAAACCTTAAAATCCCCGCACTTTCCTCTTGCATGAGGGGCCTCGACCCCTATGCCCAAACCCTCTTTTCCCTATTTACCGAGGTCCATGCCTACCATCAACCAGCTCGTCCGTAAACCGCGTGTCCAACCCAAGGCCAAGTCGAAGTCGCCTGCCTTGAACAACTCGCCCTTCCGCCGCGGCGTGTGCGTGCAGGTCATGATCCGCACGCCGAAGAAGCCGAACTCGGCCCAGCGTAAGGTCGCCAAGGTGCG
>JAURFU010000070.1 GCA_030834165.1 Verrucomicrobiota bacterium | reverse complement strand
CCGACGGTGATCATCTTGGGCTTCTCGCGCTTGGCCATCTCCTCGACTTCGTCGTAGTTGATGCGGCCGTCGGCGCCCACGCCGTAGTGGACGACGGCGTAGAGCTTGCCGGAGAAGTTGGCGGCGTTGCCGTGGGTGAGGTGGCCGCCATGCGACAGGTTCATCGTCAGGATCTTGTCGCCCGGCTTGATGGTCGCGAAGTAGACCGCGGCGTTGGCCTGGCTGCCGGAGTGCGGCTGGACGTTCGCGTGGTCGGCGCCGAAGAGGGCCTTGGCGCGATCGATCGCGAGCTGCTCGATGTGGTCCACGTTCTCGCAGCCGCCGTACCAGCGCTTGCCGGGATAACCTTCGGCGTACTTGTTGGTCAGGATGCTGCCCTGAGCCTCCATGACGGCGGGGAGCGTGAAGTTCTCGGAGGCGATCAGCTCGATGTGCGTCTGCTGGCGCTTGAGCTCGGCCCGGATCAGGCGGTCGATCTCGGGGTCAAGCTGGGCGAGAGGGATGCGGCGAATGGCGGTCATGTTGGGAAGGTGTCAGGGCAAATCGTGAGGGGAAACGTGGCAACGGCAAATCCGCCGGGGTTATCCACAGGAGGATTCCATCTTGTCCACGCGACGGGCATGCCGACCGGCTTCGAACTCGGCCGCGAGGAAGGCCTCGACGCACGCCAGGGCGGTCGGGAGGTCGACGTATTTGGCGCCGAAACAAAGGACGTTGGCGTCGTTATGACGGCGGCTCAGGCCGGCGGCGTCGGCGCTCTGGACGAGGGCGGCCCGGATGCCCCGCATTTTGTTGGCGGCGATGGAGATGCCGATCCCGGTGGTGCAGACGAGGATGCCGAATTTCGCGCGGCCGGCGACGACGTCGGCACCCACGGCATGGGCGTAGTCGGGGTAGTCGCAGGAAGCCTCGCTCTCGGTCCCGCGATCGAGGACGGCATGACCTTTCGACCTGAGCGCTTCGACCAGCCCGCGCCGCAAGGCGAGCCCGCCGTGGTCACTGCCGAAGGAAAGCGTAAGCGGGCTGGTCATCGCGGGAGGTTCTGCCGCAGAAACTCCACCATCGCAGGGACGGCTTCAACCATGGAATCGCGACACTCCTCGTAATCGCGGTAACCGCCGCCGAACGGATCGGGGATGTCGCGGGAGACGTCATCCGGGAGTACGTCGCGGAGCAGAAGCACGAACTCCGGCAGGGCGTCGAACCGGGCGTGCAGGGCGGCCAGGTGGGATTCGGTCATGCCGAAGATCACGAGGCTGCGGTCCACGTCGGCCTGGGTCAGCAGCCGGCTCCGGTGGGCGCCGACGTCCAAGCCGATGCGCTGCATGGCTTTGACGGAATTCGCCGAGGCGGGCAGGCCGGCCTCGGCGGCGAGGCCGAAGGAAGCGACTTTCAGCTTCTCGAGCCCCTGCCCTTTCTTGGCCAAGGTCGCCCGGAGCAACGCCTCCGCCATCGGACTGC
Source organism: Verrucomicrobiota bacterium (assembly GCA_030834165.1). Lineage (GTDB taxonomy): Bacteria > Verrucomicrobiota > Verrucomicrobiia > Opitutales > UBA953 > UBA953. The sequence continues at coordinate 6,386 of JAURFU010000070.1, read as the reverse complement.
GACAGGTATTGCCCGTGCAGACAAACGTGACGGTGTCTCGTTCGACGGCCATGCGATGAAGATGAGGGATTCGCCCCTCGGTTCAAGCGCTCACTCAGAGGACCCCGTCGCGGCGGAGCTGACGATACCCGATGTCCCGGCGGAAGTGGCGGCCTTCGTATCGGACCTGAGGGACGACGGCATAGGCGCGCCGGGCGGCTTCCTGCAGGGTCGGGCCATGGGCCACGACGCCGAGGACGCGTCCGCCGGTGGTGACGACCTGTCCGTCCGGCAGGCGCTTGGTGCCGCCATGGACGATATCGACGCCTTCCGGCAGGCTGGCCGGCAAAGTGATGGGGTCGCCCTTGCGGATTTCACCGGGGTAACCACCGGCAGCCAGGACGACGATGATCGTGGCGCCGGGGCGCAGCTTCACGGCGGCGGGGCGGAAGCGGCCATGCGCGATGTCTTCCATGATCTGCACGGGATCCGTCTCGAGCGAGGGCATGAGCACCTGGCACTCGGGGTCGCCGAAGCGGACGTTGAACTCGACGACCTTGGGGCCCGTCGCGGTCACCATGATGCCGACGTAAAGCGTACCGCGGTAATCGATGCCGTCGGCCTTGAGGCCACGCAGCGTGGGCGCGATGATCTCCTCGCGGAGACGGCGCTCGACCTCGGGCGTGACGACGGTCGTGGGAGCATACGCGCCCATGCCGCCGGTGTTCAGGCCGGTATCGCCTTCGCCGACGCGCTTATGATCCTGGCTGGGCGGGAGCATCAGATACTCCTCGCGGCAGACCATCAGCATGATCGACGCCTCTTCGCCCTGCATGAATTCCTCGATGACGACCTCGTCGCCCGACGCGCCGAAGACCTTGGTCTCCATCATGTCGCGCAGCGCGGCCTCGGCCTCGGCGTGCGTGGTCGCGATGACGACGCCCTTCCCTGCCGCCAGGCCCGAGGCCTTGATGACGATCGGGACGGGCTGCCGGCGCACGTATTCCAAGGCGGGAGCCAGGGAGCGGAAAGTCTCGGAAGCGGCGGTCGGCACCTTGTGGCGCACCATGAAGTCCTTGCTGAAGGCCTTGCTGGCCTCGAGACGCGCTCCCGCGGCGAGCGGACCATAGGCCGGGATGCCCGCGGCTTCGAGGGCGTCGACCACGCCGGCGGCGAGCGGGACTTCCGGCCCGACGATCACGAAGTCAGACCGGGTGCGACGGACGAGCTCGAGGACGGCCGCGGGGCTGGCCGCGTCGACGTCGAGGCACTCGGCCTCGAGGGCCATGCCGCCGTTGCCGGGGGCGACGCGCACTTTGGCCACGCGGGGACTGCGGAGGCAGGCCTTGAGCAAGGCGTGTTCCCGGCCGCCGGAGCCGAGGATGAGGACTTCGAGTTTTCCCTGCGTAGCCATGTCCCTACTACTGCGGGGTGTCGGGAATGATGTGAACCAAAAACAGGGCCGGCCCGTTTCCGGACCGACCCAGCCTAAATTGGTGCTCAGGCCGGGACTTGAACCCGGACACCTTGCGGCACATGCACCTCAAGCATGCGTGTCTGCCATTCCACCACCTGAGCAATAAAGGAAGGTGCACGCTGGAAGTCCTGACGATGGGCGCAAGTAAAAAGCGATTGTGCCGATGCTTGCCAAGCGGACATCTTTCTAAACGCTCATTCCCCCAATGTCCTCCGACTCGGCCGAAAACAACCCTCCTCAGGAAAAGTCCTTCGAACTGGACCTCTCTTCCCTTGGTTTCGGGCCCTCCTGGGTCAGCGGACCCTCCGAAAAGGTCAGCTCCGGCAACGGCGGCCCGCGCCGTGACGGCGATCGCCCGCGTTTCCGCGACGGCCCCGGTGGCGAACGCCGCGGTCCTCCCCGCGACGGACAGAGCCGCGGCCCGCGCCGCGACGGCCCCGGCGGCCCCCGCCGTGACGACCGCGGTCCCCGCCGCGACGACCGTGGCGCGCGCCGCGACGACCGCGGTCCTTCCCGCTACGACGACGCCCCGCCCTTCCGCCCGGTCGTGGCCACCGCCTTCTTCCCCGACGACGCGAAGTTCGAACTGCTCGGCGGCGCGATGAAGAAGAGCAAGATGACCTACGAGCTTTTCGAAGTCGCCCGGCTGATCCTCGACAAGGAAGACCGTCTCTCGATCGTCATCCGCCACCTCGAAGCCGAACAGCGCCCCGACGCCCTGCTCGCCGTTTCCGTGCCTGACGGCCACCCCTTCCTCACCGAGGCCGAAGCCGTCTCGCACGTGATGTCCCGCCACCTCGACAAGTTCTTCGACGTCGTCGAAGTCGAGGTCGAAGCCCCCAAGGGAGCCTTCCTGATGGTCGCGAAGTGCCCGCAGACGGGCAAGCTCCTCGGCGCGCCGACGCACCACAGCTACCAGCGCAACCTGCGCGAACACCACGCCCGCCACTGTCCCAACGTGCCGTTCGACGCCTTCAAGGGCCGGATCGAGATGGTCCGTGAACAGGAGCAGATCGACGCCTGGCTGAAGTCGATGTCCGTCCGCAGCGAATACGCCCCGAAGGACCGCAAGGAAGGCGAACCGGAACGCCTCGAATCCCTCGACGCCGCCCGCGGCTTCCTCCAGGCCTTCCGCAAGGACCTCGTGGCGAAGACCCACCCGTGGGTGCGCTTCGCCGGCCGCCTGCTCGAAGAGATGAATCCCGGCCCGCTCCGCGATTCCGTCCGCTACGCCCTCGAACAGCAGCGCGCCTTCCCGCTCGACACCGCCAACGGCATCCGCGGCCGCCTGCGCAAGGAAGGGTTCCACCTCTACAAGAAGGGCTCCAAGGGCATCACCTACGCCTGCTCCGTCCGCCGTCGCTGCCGCGACCCGAAGTCGACCTTCAGCGACCCGATGGCCAGGATCTTCGACTCGCTCGACCGCAAGCCGGCCCAGCAGGCCAAGGACCTCGTCCTCGCCCTCGCCGGCGAGAACGCCGAGGACGCCGCGAAGTCCCAGGTGCTCACCGACCTCTCGTTCCTCATCGGCGAAGGCTACATCGCCAACCTCCCCGACGGCCGCCTCTTCGCCCAGCCCATCCTGAGCAGCCAGGCCCAGGCCAAGGAAGAAGCCGCCAACGACGAGGCCGCGGAAGAAACGAAGTAAGCGCGAAGGCGCCGAGCGCCTTCGTCAAGGTAGGGGCAGCACCGCGTGCTGCCCTTATTGTTTTCTTAGGCTGCCGGGTGGTGAACGCACTAGGGCAGCACGCGGTGCTGCCCCTACCCGATGCATCGCCTATCCCTGCCCCGACCCCTACCCCTTTGATTTATTTCCAATTCGCCGCGATCCACGGCGTGGGCAGCACGCGGCGATACCACTTGCCGCTGCGGCCGACGAGCGCGTCGGGCGGATTCGGCAGGCCGTGGAAGACGACGATCTTGGCGCCGTCGGGGATCTCCGGCGTCTGCCACAGGGAGAACGGGAAATATTTCACGCAGTGCTTCTTGAAGCTGCGGCACCAGGCCTCAGGCCAGTAGCTGACCTTGCCCTGCGCGCTGAGGTGCGCGGTCAGGTATTCCTGCTCGTTGCGGTGACGCTTGCGCACGGCCTCGAGGTTCGCCCGGAAATATTCGAGGACGTCGGGATAGGCGCCGGCGCGCCAGCGATACACCGACGAGTTTCCGGTGTAGTGGCCTTTCTGCCAGTCGCGGATGATGAGGAAGTCCCCCGGATGATCGAAGAAGCCGTCCATGTTGCCGACGATGACGATGTCGATGTCGAGGAAGAGGACGTCGCCCTTGAGCTCAGGGCCGCCGGGCGCGGTCAGCGCAGGCGAGAACGAGACGAGCTTGGTCCAACCGCGCTCCGGGGCGCCGGCCGGCAGCTCGAGGCTGGGGATCGGAAAGGTCTCGATGCCGGCGTTGAGTCCGGCCTTGTCGTCCGTCAGGCAGACGAAGCGATGCGGGATCGTCAGGTGGCGGCTCACCATGGAGTGCAGCCGGTTGACGTATTCCGGGCCGTACTTCTTGCCCCACTTCATGCAGAGGATGGTCGCCATGCTGCCGCCAGCGTGGGGATTCCCCGCCCGGCCTCCAGCCTGTTTCCTATGACAGGCAACCCGGATCGACCCCTTGCGCCGCGCCGTTCCCCAGGCATAATGGGTCCCACATGAGCGACGAATACGACGACGTGGACAACGACGAGGACTTCCGTGACGACGAGTATGGCGAAGGTGGCATTCCCGCCGACCTGGAGGCCGACATCGAGGAACGGATCAATCAGACGGCCGAAGACCGCCTGCATGACCTCCATGCCGACTCCGGCCCCCGCTCCGGCGGGTGCCTCCTCATCCTCGCCCTGCCCCTCCTGGGCCTGTGGCTCCTGAGGTAGGGGCAGCAACTTAACGATCAAAGGGAAACCGGAGACCGGATGATTGGCTGGGGTCATTATGTCCTCAGCTAACATCCCGGTCTCCGGTCTCCCCTTGGGCGAGTCTATCCGGCCAACTGGCCCTCCGATCAACGGTTCAACTCACTTGAGCGATCGCAGATACGCCACCAGGTCGACGAGCTCCTTATCGGACAGCATGCCGTCCAAGCCGGCGGGCATGAGGCTCGTGGTGAGCTGGGTCGAGGAGGCGATCGTCTCGTTCGTGAGGAGGCGGCTCTGACCGGAGGCTTCCTTGACGGTCACGCCCTCCGCGGAGCGCGCCTGGATCAGGCCGAGCACGCTGGTGCCGTCCGTGAGCTGGAAGGAGTTCAGGTCGTAATCGCGGGCGATGTTGTAGCTCGGGAAGAGGATGCTCTCGACGAGTTCGCGTTCGGCGCGGATGCCGCCGATCTTGCTGAGGTTCGGCCCGATCTCGTTGCCCTTGGCGCCGATCTTGTGGCAGGCGATGCACGCACCCTTGCCGGACTCGTAGACGGAGCGGCCGGCGGCGGGGTCGCCCTCCTTGACGGCCTTCAGCGCCAACGGGCCGAGGCGCTCGCGCTTGGCGTCGTTGGCCGCGAGCGCGGCGTCGAACGAGGGCTCGAGGATCTCGTAGACCTCGCGCGGCAGGAAGCCGAAGGCCTTGCGCACGAGGTCCTGGCGGAACGTGCCCAGCATGGTGGACTTGCTCAAGGCTTGGGCGATCTTCCGGCCGGTGTCCTTGGAGATGCGCTTGTAGTTCTGCGGCACCGCCAAGGCGACGAGGAGCTCGTTCTGCTCGAGCGGACCGGCGTTCGGCAGCAACGCGAGATAGGCATCCCACTGCGCGGGGGTGAGCCGGGTGTTGGCGAGACGGGCGGCGGCGTCCATGCGCAGGCCGGGGTTGGCCGGATCGACGAACAGGTCCGTGAGGAGCTTGAAGGCGGCGTCGCTGAGGTCATCGCCGCTGCCCGACAGCGCGAGGAGCGCCTTGAGCCGGAGCGAAGCAGGCTTCGTGGCGTCGGCGGCGAGGGCGTTGAGCGCGGCGTCGAAGCGCTTGTCCTTCACATGCGCGAGCGCGTCCAAGAGCAGCGGCGAGGCGCCCTGGGCGAGCTGGGCTTCCAGCGCGGCGAGCCATTCCTTGGCGTTCACCTTGCCGGCCTGGGCCGCGATGGCCCGCAGGGCGGCCTGACGGACGGCGACCTTCTGGTGGCTGAGCATCCGGGCGATGCCCTTCGCGACGCCGGGCTGACCCGCGAGCGCGGTGGCGAACTTGCCCATGGCGGCGACCTGGGCGGCCGAAGGCGCCGGCTGCGCCAGCCACCGGGCGAAGAGCGGAGCGACGACCTCGTCGGCGCCGGCGGCCTTGCTCAGCGCGAGGTAGGCGTTCTTGGCCAACGCGGCGTCGACGGAGTCGGCCTGGCTGACGGCGAACTTCAGGACGTCGGCGTAATCGGATTCCTTGGCGCGCGTCTGGGAGACGATGCGCAGGAGACGGGCCTGCGCGACGGGGCCCTTGACGGTCGCGAGATCGGCGGCGGTGAAGCCGGCGAGGCGCATGCCCGCGGTGAGGATGGCGTGCTCGAGCACGAGGTCCGCTTCGCGCGTCAGGAGGCCGCGGATCGCCTCGGTGACGGCCGGCGACTTGGCTTCGCGGAAGGTCAGCCCTTCGAGGCCGCGACGCACGATCGCTTGGTCAGGCGACGATAGCTGGGAGAGGAGTTCGGCGTCGGTCTTCACCGGCGCGGGCGCGTAAGGGCGGTGGGCCTTGGCGACGGCCTCATGCGCGGTCTTCCCTTCCGCCGTACGGCGCACGCGGTAGATGGCGCCCGGGACGTTCGCCACGCCCTGCAGGCTCGACGGGCAGTGCGAATACCAGGTGCCGGTATCGACGATGAGCAACGAGCCGTCGGGGGCTTCGATGACGTCGGAAAGGTGCGCGCCCTTGCGGTCGAGGGTGAAGAACTCGTGCTCGGTCGCCTGATAGGTGGCGCCTTCCGGCTTCAGTTCGAAGCGCACGATCTTCTGGGAGTTATAGAA
>JAURFU010000006.1 GCA_030834165.1 Verrucomicrobiota bacterium | reverse complement strand
CTTCATGCAGCGCGAGCTCCACCTGCGGGTACTTGCGCCGGAAGGCCGCGACGGCGGCGGGCAGCAGGCACGCGCTCACCGAAGGAATCGCGCCGACCGCGAGCCGGCCGCCCTTGAGCGCGACCTGGTCGCCCACGGCCCGGCGGGCCGCCAAGGCCTGCGCCAGCAGTGCTTCCGCATGTAGGCGAAGGGTCTCGCCGGCGGGCGTGAGCGTCGTCTCGCGACGGCCGCGGTTGAAAAGCCGGGCGCCGAGCTCGCCCTCGAGCCGACGCATCTGCTCGCTGAGGGCGGCTTGGGCCAGGTTCAGGCGCGCCGCGGCGCGGGTGAAGCTCCGCTGGCGGGCCGCTTCGAGGAAATATTCGAGCTGGTATAGGTCCATCGTTATTTCCGAACTTAATCGCTGGAAACTAATGTTTTTCAAGCACGTAGGACTCTGTTAAGGTATCGCCCCCATGAAGCCGCTGATCGACCGCCCCGAGGACCTGACGCCGACGACCCCGTGGTCGGCGACCAAATGGGCGTGGACCGCCGAGGAGGCCCTCGTCGACCACCGCGCCAAGGCGCGCCTCTGCTCGGCCGTACTCCTGCCCTTCCGCGACGGCCGACCCGACTGGGAGAGTTTCGTGTCGGAGATCCGCTGGCAGCAGGCCGCCGCCGACCATTACGGCGTCGAGCTCGTCCCGGTGCTCAACGCCGACACGGGCTACATCTTCGACCTCGACGACCAGATGTACGCCGAGGTGCTGCGCCGGTTCCGGCTGGCCTTCCCGGACCTGCGTTTCGTCGCCGGCGTGACCGCCCGCGGCGCGCAGGACGACACCGCCTTCGTCGCGGAGCGTTACCGTCCGCTCATGGACCTCGCGCAGGCGCACGACAACTGCGAGGTGATGATCATGACTTCGAAGTGGCTGAACACGCTCGACCCGCAGCGTCGCCGCGACGGCTACTACCGCATCGCCGAATGGCTCATCCGTCCCGGCATCGTGCACGCCCTCGAGCCCGCCTTCGTCCCCTGGGCCACGCCTTATGAACCCTGGCTGCTGCACCAGCTGGCCATCCACCCGAAGTTCGTGGGCGGCAAGGTCAGCACGCTCGACGAACCGCACTTCCTTTACTGGGCGGCGATGTGCAAGGACCTGAAGCTCGATTTCGCCCCGCACAGCGGCGACGACTACGGCATCGCCACGGCCATCAAGACCGGCCTGCCGCTGCTCATCGGCGCCGCCAGCAGCGCGGCCCCGCAGATCTGCGCGGCGAAGGACATGTGGCTCGACGACGGCGCGCCTGGGAAGAAATTCCCCACGGGCACAGGCCGCTTCGACACCCGCGTCTACAAGCTCTTCGAGGCCTTCCAGTCGCTGGAGGACCAGGTCTTCCGCCTCGACGCCAAGGGCAGCGCCGCCGCCTACAAGCACAGCACCGCCCACCTGCTCCACCAGCTCGGCGTCATCGCCTCGCCCGACCCGCATCCGGCCTGCAAGGACGTCCGCGGCCCGGATGAGGCCGCCCGCATGACGGAAGCCATGGTCCGCACCCGTCGCATCTCCGACCGCCTCGGCATCCCTCGCTGAACCTCCCCATGACCGCCCCCTTCAAGCTCACCCGCGTCGCGTCGCTCAAGACCGTCGCCGACTTCCGCGCCCACTGCGCCTCGCTCGGCATCGACCTCCCGGTCGAGGACACCATCGAGGCCGGCGCCGGCAACCCCCTCTCGCAGCCGATCGCCCGCACGAAGGTGAACGGCAAGACCATCGGCAACCGCATCGCCATCCACCCGATGGAAGGCTGGGACGGCACCACCACCGGCGGCATCTCCGAGGAGATGAAGCGACGCTGGCAGCGCTTCGGCGCGAGCGGCGCCAAGCTGATCTGCGGCGCCGAGGCCATGGCCGTGCGCGCGGACGGTCGCGCGAACATGAACCAGCTGATCATCAACGAAGCCAACCAGGCCGGCATCGCCGAACTCGTGGGCATCCTCAAGGCCGAGCACCTCGCCCGCTGGGGCTCCGTCGACGACCTCGTCATCGGTTTCCAGCTCACCCACTCCGGCCGTTTCTGCCGGCCGCACGACAAGAAGCGCTGGGAATCCCGCGTGGCCTACCGCCACCCCATCCTCGACAAGAAGTTCAACGTCACCTCCGACGAACAGGTGCTGACCGACGCCGACGTCGAGGAACTCATCCGCTGCTACGTCCGCGCCGCCCGCATCGCCCGCGACTGCGGCGCCGACTTCGTGGACCTCAAGCACTGCCACGGCTACCTGCTGCACGAATTCCTCGGCGCGCACACGCGCCCCGGCAGGTTCGGCGGCTCCTTCGAGAACCGCACCCGCATCCTGCGCGACATCATCGCGGGCATCCGCGCCGACGGCAACGCGATCGACATCGGCGTGCGCCTGAGCCTCTTCGACATGGTGCCGTTCCGTCCGGATCCGGCCCTCAGCCAGCCCGGCAAGCTCGGCCCCGGCATCCCGGAGGACTACTCCGCCTACCTCCCCTACCGCTACGCCTTCGGCGTGAACCAGGCCAAGCCGACCGAGATCGACCTCACCGAGACCTTCGCCTTCGTGAAGCTGCTCGGCGAACTCGGCGTCAAGATCCTCAACACCACGGCCGGCTCGCCCTACTACAACCCGCACATCCAGCGCCCGGCGGCCTACCCCCCCAGCGACGGCTACCAGCCTGCGCATGACCCCCTGATCGACGTCGCCCGCCAGGTACGCGTCGTCCGCGAGGTCCGCGCGCAGGCCCCCGCCGGCATGATCCTGGTCAGCTCCGGCCTCAGCTACGTGCAGGAATACCTGCCGCACCTCGCCCAGCATATCCTGCGGACCGGCGGCAGCGACGCCGTCGGCGTGGGCCGCGCGGTGCTCAGCTATCCGGCCATGCTGGCGGACGCCGCCCAGCACGGCGCGCTCGAGACCAAGTTCATCTGCCGCACGTTCAGCGACTGCACGACCGCGCCGCGCAACGGACTCATCTCCGGCTGCTATCCGCTCGACAAATACTACACCGCCAAGCCGGAGTTCCAGCAGCTCAAGGACATCAAGAAGAACGTCGGCGCCTGAAGGCGCCTCAGGGCTTCTCGAAGACCAGCAGGTGCTGCCACGGCAGGTCCGGCTTGTTCACGACGAACCGGAAGCCGGCGGCCTCGAACTCCTTCCGCGCCTGGACCTCGGTCATCTTATGGTGCGGTTTGATGGGCACGTTCTCGTCTTCGGCGCGGAACTCCAGGAGGTAGATCCGGCCCTTTGATTTCAGGGCTGAACGCAGCGACGCGAGCATCTCGGCCGGGTGGTCGAACTCGTGATAAGCATCGACCATCAGCGCGGCGTCCAACGAAGCCGGCGGCAGTTTCACGTCATCGACGGCGCCGAGATGGGGCCGCACGTTCCTGACGCCCAGGCGGGCGGATTCCTTCTCCAGGAAGGCCAGCATCTCCGGCTGGATGTCGACCGCGACGACCTCGCCCTTCGGCAGCAGCCGGGCGATGCGGAAGGAATAATAACCCGAGCCCGCGCCGATGTCGGCGATCACGGCGTCGGGAGCCAGTTCGAGCAAGGCGATCGCCTTGGTCGGCGCCTCTTCCTTCTCACGCGTGGTGCGCTCGAGCCAACCGATGCCCGGATGGCCCATGACGTGGGAGATCTCTCGGCCCATGAAAGTCTTGCCGATGCCGTCCGCGGAGGGCGGGCAGCTCCCGTAGGCGGGTGGCGGTGCGACGGGCGGGGCCGAATTCGCCGTCGGGCGGGTCCAGAAAAACAAGGCGATCGCCCCGCCGACGAGCAGGACAGAGGACAGGAGCGGTCGACATTTCAGCATGCCCAAGGATGGCGCAGGCGCTGACGTTCCGCAAGCGCCACAAAAAAAGTCCGGACTGCTGGTCCGGACTTAATCCCTGCTAAAAACGCCAAGCCTTAGCGGCTACGCTTGGCCCCTGACTTCTTGTGCCCGGACTTCTTCGGCTCAGACTTCTGGTGCTCACCGCTCTTATTGCAGCCCGGTTTGCTTACCGTCGGAGGTACGACAGGGGGATTGCCGCCGCCGGCGGCAGCACCAAAAGCAGTGAGAGAGAGCATTGCCAACGCCAGCGCAAAAATCGGGGTTTTCATGACTTTTAAAGTATCGACCTGAACAAAATAAAAGAAAAGCCCTATTTTAAAGGTTTTTAATCGGGTCAGGTTATCCGGATTAGGGTGTTATCAGGTTCGTCAAGACTCTTGCCTCTCCCCTGTTTTTAAGTAGAAATCCCTATGTTGCTCTCAAAGAGCGAGGCATGAACCACCGCACCAAAAACAGACAAGGGTTCAGCCTGATCCTATCCCTCACCGTGATGGCGGGCATCGTGCTTCTCGTCATCACGCTGTCGTCGTTCATCACGATCGAATCCCGGGCGGCGATGAACCAGCAGCTCGCGACTCGCGCCCGCCTGAACAGCCTCGTCTCGATGCGCCTGGCTTTGGCGCACCTGCAACAGGAAGCCGGCCCTGACCGACGTTCGACCGCCCGCGCCGACATCACCCAACCCAGCGTCAGCGCCGCCGGCGTGAAGAACCCCATGTGGACCGGCGTCTGGCGCACCGACAAGCCCGACCTTCCGCCCGCCTGGCTGATCTCCGGCCGCGGCGATCAGCCCGCCGGCACGCAGAGCATCTCCTTGTCCCAGACGGGCGCTTCGCCTGATTACCACGTCGGCTACTGGGCCCCTTGGCAGACCGACTACGCCGACGACCCGGTGAACAGCGTCAAGCTGGTCGGACATGGGAGCGCCATGGCCGCCGCGGACGGAAAACCCGACGGCCTGGTCTCCCTGCCCAAGGTCACCCTGCCCGACGACGAGGTCTTCGGCAGCTACGCGTACTGGGTCGGTGACGAAGGCGTGAAAGCACGGATCAACCTCAGCGACCCCCGCTCGAAATCCTTCGGCGACGCCGATCAGCTCACCTCCCTGCGCAGTCCGCTCGCGCCGCGCTACGACGCCCTGCCCGGACTGGGCGCCTTGGCCGAACCGGACCAGCTCCGGGCCGTCGACAGCGTAAGGCAGCTCGCCCTGCTCAGCGGCTTCGAAAGCGGCACCGACGCGAACAACGTCCGCCGGCTTTTCCACGACGTCAGCGTGATCTCCGCCGGCGTGCTCGCCGACCCGGCGCAAGGCGGCCTGAAGCGCGACCTGTCCCGCGCCTTCGAACTCAGCGACGCCGAATTCGCGGCGACCGAGTTCGGCGGCGGCGCCGCCGGCGCGGCCGCCACGCACATCGGGACCGGGGTCGCGACGATCTCCATGCCCGCCTTACGCGACGGCAGCGACAACCTCACCGCCGCGCCCGTGTTCAATCGTACGACCCCCGGCGGCCAGCTGCGCGGACCGACCTGGTGGGCCTTGCGCGACTACCATCGCCTCTACCGCCAGCTCGGCTGGAGCGCCGGCGGCGTGGGCCCCAACGCCACCACCATTCCCACCCTCAATGCGCGCGCCCTCTGGCCCAACGTCGCCGCCGCGCACCCGAGCGGACCACCGGCCGACAGCGGCCTGCCGAACAACAGCCTGCGCAACCGCATCTACGGCTACTCCGACCTGTTCGACGGCGACCTCCCCACGCCCATCGACCCCAACGTCTCGGACCTGCTGAACGGCGACGTCGGACGCCTGATCACGCGCCCATTGAACGTGGCCGCGACCCCTTACGTCCAACGCGTCTCCCTGGCGTTCAGCGTGAACAAGATGCAGTGGTTCGTCTGGAAATCGATCCGCATCGGCAAGAACGTGATGTGGTATCAGGAAGAATGGGTCGATATCCGGCTGAACATCACGCCCATCGTCGTGGTCCACAACCCCTACAATGTCCGCATGCGCTGGAGGCCGGGCGCGGGAACGACCGGCTCCGCGAACAAACAGCCCTTCGCGGCCGCCATCTCCCTGGCCGACATGAAAGAGTGGAAGTTCCGCTTCAAGCAATACCAGCCGGACACGCTCGACAACCCTTACGTCTTCGAGACCTCGATCACCGATTTCTTCGGCCGGCAGAGCCCCGAGGTCCACGACGACGACACGCTGCGCATCTACCTCTCGAAGGACGGCTCTCCCGACATGACGCTCGAACCCGGCGAATTCCGGGTGTTCTCCTGCGAACCCAACATCGGCGAATGGACCAAGTCGATCGTCCTCGGCAACACCTACGACACGCGCGGCGGCTACCGCGACAACGTCTGGGACTGGAACTTCGGCGACGCCGCCATGGACGTCCTCGACATCAACTCGCCCATCGCCTTCGAGATCATCCCGGGCGGCCGGCTCCGCATGCGCCACGCCCTCGCCTGCTGGCCGGGCGACCAGCTCGTCTTCGACCAGAAGACCAACAAGACCGGCAACGAGATCGGCAACGACAAGAACGACTTCTTCTACCGGAGCACCGAGAACACCGAAGTGGTGTTCAGCGACATCAACCAGACGAAGTACCCCAGTCCGGGTGAGAAATTCTTCCCCAGCTGGCGAGACGTCCAGGACAAGTACCTGCGCCCGAACGACCAGGCCGACGGACGCTACCCCTACCCGGCGCCGGACTCTCCGCCGCTCGAACCCGACCTGGTGACCGTCATCGACATCAGCGTGAAGCCCGCCGACGCGGCCGGTGCTCCCTTCCCCGTGCTTTCCCACTCCAACCCCCTGGCCGCCACCGCCCGGGCCAGCGCGAGCGGCCGACGCGGGACCGGCAACGACCAAGGCTTCCTCGGCAGTTCCCCGAGTTACCAGCTGAGCGTGCGCACGGGCAGCTGGGACACCGTGCTGGCGAACTATGACAACGGTAAGCTGGCCTACGGCGGCAGCTCCCACGGCGCCGGCGGAGCCGAAAGGGCCGTCCTTCTGGAGATCCCCATGGTGGCCCCGACCTCGCTGGCCCAATATGCGCATGCGAACTTCGGAGTCAGGGACCAGCAGCCTCTCCTCAGCATCGGCAACAGCTTCGCCTCGCCTTACGTCGACGCGCAGAAACTCTTCCAGCAGAACGGGCCGAACTGGACGGACTTCGACCAAAGCTACCTGCTCAACGCCGCCCTCTGGGATGGCTACTTCCTCTCGGGGCTCGCCCCGCGGATGCGCACCGGCGGCAGCGGGGAGGTGACCCCGGCCGACCCCGTGCCTTCCGGACTCGTCAGCAGTTCGGGCGGAGGACCGACGGCCGCCGACCCGAACATCGCCGCCGACGTCCCGCAGGTCATCGATGCTTTCATCGCCGGCGACTCGCCCTGGGCCAACCCCCGCTTCTCGGCGGAACTCAGCGGACTCAGCGCCGAAGCGAAGAAGGTGGCGTTGAACGACTACCGCCGGGTGGCGACCGTCCTCCTCAATGAAGGCGCGTTCAACGTGAACTCGACTTCCGTCGAGGCTTGGACCGCCTTCCTGGGCTCCGCCAAGGCGCAGGCCTTGGCCGGCCTCGCCGCCGACGCGCCCGAACCGGACAAGAACGCGCGGTTCCCTCGTGCGTTGAGCAAGCTCGCGGCCGTCGTCGCGACCGGAGAGGCCGGCGATGCGACCAACTGGAGCGGCTTCGCCAATCTTTCCGACGCCCAGCTGCGGGCGCTCGCCCTAGCGATCGTCGACGAGAACAAGGCTCGGTTCGCCCTGCAGCGCCGCACCGAACGGGACCTCGCGACCCCGCCCGGCGACCGACGTTTCGCCGGCCAGGCCCAGGCGACCACTCCCTACCTCGGACTCGCCGAATTCATCAACCGCTTCCTCACGCCCGAGACATGGGCCAACCGTTGCGGCGCGCTGCAGGCGGCGATCTTCCGGGCCGACCAACAGCACGCGGCAGGCATCAGCGACCGGCTCTTCTCCGGCGCCCCCGAGCTGAAGATCACGGCCGCGTCGCTCGAGACCCCGACGGCCGGGACCTTCCCGCACGCGGAAAACATCGAACTTCGCCCCCAAGGCGGCAGCACGACCCGGGCGCATGCCGCGCTCGGCGCGCCCGGCAACCTGCTCCAGTCCGACCTCCTCCAGGCGCTCGGCCCTGCGCTCACCACGCGCTCCGACACCTTCACCCTGCGCTGCTTCGGCGAGGCGATGGCGACCTCCGGCGAGACCGGTACCGCCTGGATGGAAGTGGTCGTCCAGAGGGTTCCTGAATTCGTCGACCCGACCGACCCCGCCGAAAGCGGCAACAGCGCGCCGAAGCCGCTGACGGTCGGTCCGGCGTCCTCCGACCCGACCGTCAGCCAGGCCCTCACCTCGGTCAATCGGGTGCTCGGGCGTCGCTTCAAAGTACTTTCCATGCGCTGGCTTCGCGGCGATGAGATCTGAGTTGTTCTTCGCGCTCCTGGCCGGCTGGGTAACGCTGAGCCCGGCCCTTCGGGGACAGTCAGAAAATTTCGTCGAAGCCAAGATCCGCTTCATCGCGATGAAGCGGCCGCTCGTCGGGGTCGGCGTGGTCAACAACCGCAAGGCGCAGGGACTCGTCATCCCGACCGACATGTTCGCGGAGGAAGTCAGTTATCGCGGACCCGCCCGGCTCGAACTCGTCCAGATGACCGCCAGCAGGGGAGAAGAAGCGCCCATCGCCAAGGACGATGATAAGCCCGCGAAGGAAGCCAGCCCGAGGCAAGGGGTGAAAGGCAAGACCAGGACGCTCACCTACAGCCCCGCCGGCACCCCTCCGTTGGCTTGGATCGACCTGCCGGCCAAGCAGGGCTTGCTGCATCTGATCATCCTGGTCACCCCCGGCCAAGGCAACGGCATGGTGATGCTCAACGACAAGCCCGGTTCGTTTCCTCCCGGCAGCAACCGGTACCTCAATCTCTGCCCCGCCCCCCTCACCATCCGCACCCCGGCCGGCGACAACATCGTGCCGGCCGGCGACAGCCGCACCTTCCGGCCCGGAGCCCTGGACACTAATTACTACGAAATGCAGGTGCTCTCGGGCGAAGCCAAGGTCCTCTTTTCCTCCCGCATCTACCACCTCGAATCGACGCGTAAACTTTACGTCCTAAGCCCGGTCGGTACGACCGGCCGTATCGAGCTGAAGTCCATCGTCGACCGGCCCCCGCCTGCGAAGGCCAAAGGACTGACCGCCGCCCCGCCGAAATGACGTCACGGACCAGCAGGACGGCACCCGCCCACGCCGACGCGACAAACAACCCTTCTTCGTCACGACCCGGCTTCAGCCTCGTGCTGTCGATGGTCGTGATGTCGTTCCTCGTCCTCACGTTGCTGACGCTGTCCGCCTTCGTCACCGTCGAGTCGCAGGCCGCACGACATCACCAGCTGGCCACGCGGGCACGACTCAACGGCACGGCGGCCTTGCGGCTGGCCTTGGCTCATCTGCAGCAGGAAGCCGGTCCCGACCGACGGGCCACGGCCCGCGCCGACTTCACGGCCTCGCACGCCCAGCCCGGACGGAACTGGAGCCAGATCCTCAATCCGATGTGGACCGGCGTCTGGCGCAACGACCAGCCAGACTCACCGCCCGCCTGGCTGGTCAGCGGACGTCACGACCGCCCGGCCGGCGCGCAGAGCGTGTCCCTGAGCGCGATTTTCGACCCCTCCTTGCCGGAAGGCGGTACCAACGTCCGCCCGGACTATCCCGAGTCGGTCTGGCTGCCTTGGCAGACCGATTATGTCCCGCCGGCCGCGCAGCTCGTCCGGCTCGTCGGCGATGCGACGGCGACCGGTCCAGTCGATGCCACCCCCTCGCTGGCCCAACCAGGCCTGGGCACCTCGGGCCGGCCCGACGGAAGGGTCAGCCTTCCCCGAGTCGCCTGGCCGGACAGCGCCGGGCATTATGCGTATTGGATCGGCGACGAAGGCGTGAAGGTCCGGGTGGATACCCGCGACGCCCGCGTGGACGGCCCGACGGCCGACGCCGCGAGCCGGGCCTCGGCGGTCAAAGGTCCCGGGCGCGTGGCGAACGAAATGATCCCAGGGTTGCCTGCGGTGCTGACGGAAAACGGGTGGGACGGACGCTTCCGGAGACTGCAAGACCTTCCTTTGGCGCCACCCGCCGGCATGTCGGCCACGGCCGCCGCCGCGACGACGCGAAACCTCTGGCCCTTCGTGACCACCCTCAGCCGGGGCATCCTCGCCGACTCCCAGTGGGGCGGCCTCAAGGTGGACCTTTCGTCCCTCTTCGAAGCCACGGACAACGTGTTCCGCGGCTCGGAATACGGCGCGGGCGCCGGAGCCTCCACCTATGCGTGGCAACCGTGGGACACACGCATCGGGACCGGCCCCAATCTGGCGACGCCGGCCTTCGCGGACAACCGCGCCTTGGTCCGGTTCACCGAGCCGGGCTGGCCGGCGGACCATCTGCTCGCCTCCACTTATGCGTTCCGCGATCCGCGGCGGAGCACCTCGATGATCCGCGGGCCCCTCTGGGAGGCGCTCCGGGCGCACCACCTGCTGTACCGCGAACTGACGCCGCGGGCGGGGGCGACGCCCGAGCTCCGCGCGCGGGCCCACTTCCCCAACACGGTCAGCCTGGCCGGCAACATCAACGCCAGCACCGCCCACTACGGCCATCTCTACAACCGCATGGACACCGCGGAAGACATGTGGGCGACGGATAAGGTGCGCGGCACGCCCTCGCCGCAACCGACCAAACCCGGCGTCTTCCCCTACGTGGCCCGTCAGCTGCTCGTGTTCGGACTGCAGGACCTCGGCGGCGAACTCCGGCTGACCCTTTCGCCGGTCACCGTCCTCCACAACCCCTACAACGTGGCCCTGCGGCTCAGCCCCGAGAACAGCGGCGACGCCGCGATGCGGCTATCCTTCCGATACTGGGACCAGTGGTTCCTCGAATTCGGCACCTCGGGAGGCGCCTCGTGGTCGAAGGACCTGCTCAACATGGTCGCTTACGCGGGGGGGAATCCGAACCGCAGCGAAAGCATGCGGATCTACATCCCGCCGACGACCCTCGAGCCCGGCGAGCTCAAGGTGTTCTCCCTGCCCGGCCCCGCGCCGGTGCCGTTCGACCGGATCGGCACGACCGTCGACCGCTTCGATTTCCTCGGAGGTTTCTGGGCGCCCTGCCTCACCGCGGCGAACGAGCCGCTGCGACGGAACGAGACCGACACCCTCTCCGTGCGCCTCCGCAGCGCCGGCCCCTTCTATGTCCGGCACATGATCTCGAGCTGGCGCGGCGACCGGCTCAACGAATCCGGCAACGCGAACGACGCCGCGCTGTTCAACGCCTCCAGCGAGGTCACCGAACTGCTTTCGAACTCGCTCGACGCCAGCCGCAGCGGCGAAGCACCCGCCAAGCTGATCCCGCCTTCGGCCGTCCTCCCCGGACCCGGCCAGCCGGCCGCCGTGCTGGCGGTCATGGACTATGCGGCGCGCTGGCCGGCCGACCCCCAGCCCTTCCCGCTGTTCACGCGTTCGAACCCCCTCGCCCCGATGACGCGCCCTGAGGCGACCGGCTGGTCGCCGGGCGGCATGCCGGCGGGTTATGCGACGACCTCGAGCAGTTTCCGGATGACGATCAGGGGCGTCAATGACTGGACCGAAGTCATGGAGACCGACCTCAGCGGCCGGCAGGCGTTCGGCGGGCTGAGCCATGGTTCGCAAGGCGTGCCCGCGGCCGTCTTCACCTCGGTGCCGCTCGGCCCGCCGGTTTCCTTGGCCGAATACGGGCATGCCAACGTGCACCTGCGCGACCAGGATCCGTTGCTCGCCGCCGGCAACAGCTTCGCTTCGCCGTTCTTCGCCAAGCACAATACCTGGAATTATCGGTCCGCCCAGAACTGCACCGACGTCGACCGTTCCTACTGGCTCAACGCGGCGTTGTTCGACCGCCACTTCCTCTCGGGCGTCGGACCGGAGTGGAGCGCGGGCCGGGAGACCAAGCCGATGGCGAAGGTGCTCGACGAATTCTTCGCGGGCGGCCGTTCGCTGGCCAACCCGCGGATCAAGCTGGCCCCGCAGCACCGCGGACGCGGCCAGCTGAACTCGCACCGCACCCTCGCGGGGGCGGTGACCCTCGAAGGCGCCTTCAACGTGAACAACGTCTCCCCGGACGCATGGGCCGCCTTGCTCGGCGCCACCAAAGGCCTGCCCTCCGGTTCGGCGGGTCCGACGTCGCCGGCCGCCGACCGAAACGCCCGATACCCACGGGCCGACCGCCGCGACGCCGCCGTGCCGGCCCACCGGCCTGGTTTCCTCAGCGAGGAAGCGTGGAACGGCTTGCGCTCGCTGGATGACCGGCAGATCCAGCTCCTGGCCAAGGCGGTCGTCGATGAGATCCGCTGGCGGAGCCAGTATCCTCATCGGACCGTAACCGCCAACAATCACCGCCAGCCTGACCATGACCGCCCTAAATCCTTCCGGGGAGCCACGGCCGGCGGCAAGGCGACGGTGCCGATACCGTTCCAGGGACTGGCCCAGTTCGTCAACCGTTTCACCTGCAACACCTATCCTTTCATCGGCAACGCCGGCTGCCTGCAGAACGCGATCCACCGCGCGGACAACGAAGGCGCCGAGCTGACGCGGAGAGGGAGCACCCTGCCACCTCCTTCGACGGACTACGAGCAACGCCCGCTGCAAGGCCCCGGGCAGATCCCCTGGACCGATCCGGCCAGCCGGGCCAACCTCCGCTCCGGCGATCCGCGCGGCGCGACGACCGGACAGGCCCGCATGACCGAAGGCGCGCCCGGCAGCCTCACCCAGGCGGACCTGCTGGAAGCGATCGGTCCCGCGCTCTGCACTCGCTCCGACACCTTCGTGCTGCGCGTCTACGCCGATGCCGTCGAAGGCGGCGAGAGCGCCCGGGTCTGGATCGAAGCCGTCGTGCAAAGGACGGCCGAATTCTGCGACGCGTCGCAGCCGCCGGAGACCCCGGTCACGCATCCGAGCGACGCGCGGCTCTCCCACCCTTCCCTCCGCGCGGTCAACCGGCTCCTCGGACGACGCTTCACCCTCGTCAGCGCGCGGACCTTGCGCCCCGAGGAGCTATGAGAAAACTCACCCACCTCTGGCTGCTCGCGGCCGCCCTGCTCGGCGCCGAGGAAACACCGCGGAAGGTGACCACCCGTTTCCGGGCGATCGCCGTGGCATCACCCCTCCCGACCGCCGCCTACCGCGAGGGCAAGGACCTGCGCCCCTTGGTGATCCCCAGCGACTTCTTCTCGGAAGAGATAAGCTACCGGGGAGACGCCCTCCTGGAGTTCGGACTGCTGGAGCCGACGGCCGAAGCCAAGCTCCTCGCCGAAACCAGCGCGGCGATCCGGACCCGCCGCGCGCAGGCCGAAACCGCGGAAGCGGCCTACGAGCAGGCCGCCCAGGCCGCCGCGGAGCTCGCGGCCCGGGCTCCCGAAGGCCCGGCCGGCGATGCGCTCCGCAAGCGGGCGGAAGAGATGCTCGCGGAGGCCGAGCCCTTGGCGGACGCGGCGCGGCAGGCCCGACTCGCCGCGGAGGAAGCGGTGCGACAGGCCGACGTGCCGCCGCCGACGCCGGATGCCACCCGTAAACCGAGGCCCGCTTCGTCGATGACGCCGCTTGCATCCTGCGTCCTCGCCGAGGGAGACCGTCAGCTCCTGCTCTTCGCGGTCCGCGACGGCAAGACCGAGATCCTGAGCCTCCCCGAGCCGGCGGCCGCCCATCCGTACGGCCGCCTGCGTTTCCTCAACCTCGCGTCCGTCCCGCTCGAAGTGACCGACGGCCGGCGGACGCAGGCCTTGGCGCCGCGTTCCTTCCTGATCTGGCAACCCGAACCGGACGCCTTCGGCTACGTCGGCCTGGAGATCAGGCGGCCGGGAAGCAAGGAACGCCCCCTGCGCACCCTCCGCAGCCGGCCGGAAGCCGACGCCCGTACGACGTACCTCATCTACGTAGGCGCCGACGGCCGGACCACCACCGTCAAAGGCGTCACCGAAAGAGCGCCGCGCGTCGGTCCTTGATTCAGCCGCCGTAGCGCCAGTCCAGGATCTCGGCCTGCGGCGTGCGCCTTCCCTGCCAGCGGTTCCACTGGAGCTTGACCGCCAGCTCCACCGGCTTGCCGAGCTCAGGGATGCGGTCGGCCATGCGCCACGCCACGAAGTTGAGACGCCGGCCGCCGCCAAGCGGCATCTGGTGGCGGAAGTTCCCGTCACCGAACGGCATCGGCGGACGATCGAACACGAAGCCCTTGAAACCGAAGATCGGCTCAGGATTGCCCTCGCCGTAAGGCTGAAGCAGGTCGAGGTCGTCCAACAGCTGGTCCGTCACGTCCGCCGGCCGGATCCAGTGCGCGATCTCGAGGTCGCGGCCGTCCGTCCGGACCACGCCGGCCATCCGCTGGGCCTGGATGGCTTCGGCGAACCGGGCGCGGAAAGCCTCGACCGCAGCGACGTCAAGGGAGACGCCCACGGCCATCGGGTGGCCGCCGTAGGTCTTGAGCAGGTCGGCGCACGCGCCGAGCGCCTCGACGAGATTGGTACCCGGCACGCTGCGGCCGGAGCCCTTCGCGCTCTCCCCTTCCTTGCCGAGCACGATGACGGGGCGATCGAGCGCGCGGCAGATCTTGCCGGCAGCGATGCCGACGACCCCGGGATGCCAGTCGCCATGCACGACGTAACCGGCGAGGTCGCCCATCGCCATGGCCTGGGCCATGGCTTCTTCGGTGACCTTCTTGTCGATCTCCTGGCGCTCACGGTTGATGGCGTCGAGCTGCGCGGCGTCGCGCAGACAGTCCGCCGGATCGTCGGAAAGCAGCAGGCGGAGCGGCAAGGAGGCGTCCGCCAGACGACCGCTGGCATTGATGCGCGGACCGATGCGGTAGGAGACGTCGACCGAGGAAAGGACGCCGCCGGGCTCCATGCCGCTGACGGCGATGAGGGCGCGGAGCCCCTGCCGGCGGGCTTCGCCGAGAGCCTTCAGGCCATGGGCGGCGAGGATGCGGTTCTCGGCCCGGAGCGGGACCAGATCGGCGATGGTGCCGAGGGCCGCGAGGTCGAGATAGTCCTTCACCGCGATGGAGGTGCCGCGCTCGTCGCCGGCCAGACGGAGCACCTTCAGCACCCCATGGACGAGCTTGAAGACGAGGCCGGCCGTGCAGAGCGACTGCCAGGGGGCGTCCTCGGCGTCGTGGACGCGGGGATTGACCAGCATGCAGCCGACGCGGGATTCCTTGGCGACGTGGTGGTCGACCACGATGACGTCGACGCCTTCGGCCCGGAGGCGTTCGACCTCGGGCTGGGAATTCGTCCCGCAGTCGAGCGCGACGAAGAGCTGCGGTTTCGCTTCGGCGAGCACGCGCTCGAGCGCGGCCATCGAGAGACCGTACCCTTCCTCCAGGCGGCGGGGCACGAAATACTCCGGACGGGCCCCGAGGCGGCGGAGGAAATGGACGAGCATCGCGGTGCTCGAGACCCCGTCGACGTCGTAGTCGCCGAGGATGGCGATCCGCTCTCCCTTGGCGGCGGCGGCGACGAGGCGCTCCGCGGCCTCGCGCAGGCCGCCGACCGCGAACGGGTCGGAGACATGGGCGAGCTGCGGACGGAGATGACGTTCCGCCTCGGCCTCGTCCGCGAAGGAACGGGCGAGGACGGCGGCCAGAGGTTCGCTGACCCCCAGGGTGGCGGCGATCCGACGGGCAAGCCCGACGTCCGCGGCCCGGTGTGACCAGGCGGCCATGACGCGGATTCTCCTTAGGCGTCCTTCTCGGAGCCCGCCTCCCAGGAGTAGGTGCGCGGAAGCTCCGCGGCGTCCACCCCTTTGCGATCGCCCTTGTGCCACCAGTAGAAGATGGGGCTCGCGATGAAGATCGAGGAGAAGGTACCGGTCAGCACGCCGTAGATGAAGATCTCACCGTAGAGACGGACGTCGCCGGCGCCGAAGGCCCAGAGGGCGACGGCGCAGAGGAAGACCGTGGCGGCGGTGAGCGTCGTACGGGAAAGCGTGCGGTTGATGGCGAAGTGGATCACGTCGCGGAGCTCGCGGCCTGGGTTGGCCTGGAGTTCCTCGCGGATGCGGTCGAAGACGACGATGGTGTCGTTGATGGAGTAGCCGATGATCAGCAGGATCGCCGCGATCAGCGTGGCGTTGAACTGGCCGCCGAAGAGCACGAAGAGCGCGACGGTCAGCAGCACGTCGTGCAGCGTCGCCACCATGGCGGCGACGCCGAAGCCCGTCTCGAAGCGCAGGGACACGTAAAGCCCGATGCCGAGGAGGGCCAGGACCACCGACCAGATGGCGTTGGAGCGGAGCTCCGAGCTGACGGAACCGCCGATCGCCTCGCGCGAGAGCATGAGCTTTTCGACGGAAGCTTCGCGGTCCTTCAGGATCTCAGGATTCTTCGCCTTGATGGCGCCGACGATGGCCGCGACGTTGGCGAACTCGCCCTTGGACTTGTCCTTGGTGAGCTCGGTCTCGATGCGGAGGGTCGGCTCGCCGCCCCCGACGGGAGTCTGGACGGTGACGGTGGTGTCAGGCAGGCCGGCGGAGGCCGCCAGCGAGACGATCTTGCCGGTGTCGACCTTGGCGCCGGGAGCCAGCGCGACGAGGGTCGATTCGCCGCCGCGGAAATCCTTGCCGAAGGCCTCCTTGCCTTTGACGGCCAGCTGACCCAGACCGACCGCGATCAGCGCCCAGGAGACCACGAAGGCCACGCGGGCGAAGTTGAGGAACGGGATGGATAGGGTCGGCCGGAACACGGGCAGGCCGAAGATGCGGGTCATCACGCCGGCCGAGAGGGCGAGCTCCTGGAGGCCGCGGCAGGTGACGAGGGAGGTGAACACCGTCGTGAAGATGCCGATGGTCAGCGTGATGCCGAAGCCGCGGATCGGGCCGGAGCCCATGAACACGAGGATCAAGGCCGTGAGGAGCGTCGTCAGGTTGGCGTCGATGATGGTCCAGCTCGCGCGGGCATACCCCTCGCGGAGGGCCGCGGAGCGGTCCTTGCCGAGGGCGGACTCTTCACGGACGCGCTCGAAGATCAGGATGTTCGCGTCCACGGCCATGCCGAGGGTGAGCACGAGCGCGGCGACGCCGGGCAACGTGATCGTCGCGCCGAAGTACGCCATGGCGCCGAGGATCATCAGCAGGTTGAGGATCATGCCGAGGATGGCGATGAAGCCGCCCCAGACATAGAAGCCGACCATGAAGAAGACCACGAGGCCGACCGCCACCAAGGAGGCCACGACGGACTTGCCCTGGGCGTCCTTCGCGAGCGACGGACCGACGGCGGTGACGTCCTGGATGATCAGCGGGAACTCGAGCGGGTTGTTGAGCACGTTCGCGAGCTCGACGGCCTCCTCACGGGTGAAGGATCCGGTGATGGTCGCCCCCGAGGAGCGGATGGCCTCGCGGACGGTCGGCGCGGACTGCAGCTGGCCGTCGAGGACGATGGCGAGCTGGCCGACGGAGCGGATGTTGCCCTCGGCGATCTTGGCCGTGAGGTCGCCGAACTTCCTGGAGCCCTCGTCGGTGAACTTCATGTCCACGTAGAAGGAGATGCCGTCGTCGGAACGCCCCGAAGCGGACTTGATGATCTTGCCCGTGGCGTCCGCGGCCTTGCGCACGTAGTAACGGTTGATGCGGATCTCGCCGGTCCTGGCGTCGACGTCGCGGAGCGAGAGCACCTCGTAGGTGGAGATGGCCGAGGCGGAGCCAAGCATCGGATCGACCGGCAGGGAGCGGAGGGAATGTTCGCGCTCGGTCTCGGCGGGGCGCTCGGTGCGATGGACCTGACGGAACTCGAGCTTGGCCGGCTTCTTGAGCGAATCGATGACGTCGGGATTATTGGCGGCGTCTTCCCCCGGAAGCTGGACTTCGAGGGACAGGTCGCCGACGGGACGGAGCACGGGCTCGGCCACGCCGAACTGATTGACGCGCTGCTCCATGACCTGGAGCGCCTGGCCGACCATGTCGGCGGAAGACACGTTGGACTTGTCCCCGGCGCTCTTCTCGCCGGATTCGACGCCGGTCGGATCGACCTTCAGCGTGAAGGACACCCCGCCTTGCAGGTCGAGGCCGAGCTTGAGCCGTCCTTGCGAACCGACGAGCAGCTGCTTGAGCACGATGCCGTTGCGCTTCGCCTGGTCGGGCTCGCTGACGATCTGGGCTTCGGTGAAGAAGAACGGACGGAGGTCGACCGGGGCGACGCGGCCGCGGCCTTCGCCGATGTCACGCAAAGCCTGGAAGTAGGAGACCGACTTCTGGTCGGCGGCGACGGCGGCGTCCTTGTAACGCTTGACGCGTTCGAGGGCTTCGGCGTGGAGTTTGTCGAATTCGGGCTTCCGCGCGATGACCTGCGTGGGCACGAACTGTTCGAGGGAGGTGGGAGCGATCGGATGGAACTCGTACCAGGCGACCGCCAGGGCGACGAGGGAGAACGCGATCTTCCAGAACCAGGTCCTGGACGTCATAGTGTCAGGGTCGGTTGGGGGTGGATACCTCAGGCCTGGACGACGGCGTCGACATCCTTGCCCATGATGGCGGACTTGTGGACGACGAGACGACCGGAATCGAGCTCGAGGGTGATGCGATCGTCCTTGATGGAGACGACGCGACCGTAGATGCCGCCCGCGGCGAGGACCTTATCGCCGACGGAAAGTTCGGACTGCAGTTTTTCGAGCTCCTTCTGGCGCTTGCGCTGGGGCGCGAAGAGCAGGAAGTACATGCCCACGAAAAGGAGCGCGTACATGATCAGGATGGTCCAGCCGCCCCCTTGCTCGGCCTGGGGCGCACCGGCGGCAGGTTGAGCCTGCGCTAGTCCCTGAATGACAGCAGTTTGGATGATATTCATTGTTCGTATTATTTGGAAAGAGGGCGAACCAAGGTCTGGAAATGCGTTAATGTGACAAAAAGGCAAGCCCCAGCATCCCCGATTGGCTTTGATTACCCCCTGGGAGCTGTCAGTGTGAATAACTCTCCATGAGCACGTCCGACCCGGAGCCGACCGAAGGCTCCTCCCCTGTCAAGCCGCTGACCCTGGCCGCCACCATCGCGGCCCTTGGGGTGGTCTTCGGCGACATCGGGACGAGCCCGCTCTACGCCTTCAAGGAATGCCTGCGGGTCCGGGACGCCGACAACAACATCCTCGGCGCCTCCCAGGTCGTGCCGATCCTTTCCCTGATCATCTGGTCGCTGATCTTCGTGGTCATGGTGAAATACGTGCTCCTGGTCATGGAAGCCAATGAGGACGGCGAAGGCGGCATCATGACCTTGGTCTCATTGGCTTCGTCCAAGGACAAGGACCGCAGCCGGCGCAAGCATCGCAACATCCTGGTCCTCCTCGGCGTCTTCGGCGCCGCCCTGCTCTACGGGGACGGGGTCATCACGCCCGCCATCTCCGTGGTGTCCGCGCTCGAGGGCATCAAGGAGGCCAACGAACGCCTCCACGGTCCTTTGTCGGCCGGTTTCCTGAAGTATTTCATCCCGACCGCCGCCGTGCTCATCCTCGCGGGCATCTTCTGGCTCCAGAAGATCGGGACCGGACGGGTCGGCATGTATTTCGGGCCTATCACGATGGTCTGGTTCGCGGTCATCGGCGGGCTCGGCGTGCTTTCGCTCGCCTTCCACCATGCGGTGCTCGGACAGATCCTCTGGGCCTTCAACCCCTTGGAAGGCCTGCATCTGCTGACCACCCACCCCGGTCTCGGCATCCTCATCCTTGGCGCCGTCTTCCTCTCCGTCACCGGGGCCGAGGCCCTTTACGCCGACATGGGCCACTTCGGCCAGAAGCCGATCCGCGCCGCCTGGTGCTTCATCGTCTTCCCCGCCCTCATCCTGAACTACCTGGGCCAAGGCGCCTGGGCCCTCGCCCACCCTGAAGCCCTGCTTGAGCCGGGCTTCAACCCGTTCTTCAACATGGCTCCCGGCTGGGCCCAGATTCCTCTGGTCGTGATCGCCACCCTCGCGGCGATCATCGCCTCCCAGGCCCTGATCGCGGGCGCGTTCTCCATCACGATGCAGGCGATCCAGCTGAACTTCCTGCCGCGCATGCGCGTGGAGCGGACTTCCGATCAGGAATCCGGACAGATCTACGTCCCGATCATCAACTGGCTGCTCATGGCCGGCTCCATCTACCTCGTCCTGCACTATGAGAACTCCGAGAACCTGGCCAGCGCCTACGGCATCGCGGTCAGCCTGACGATGCTGGTGACGACGATCCTCTTCGGCCAGTACCTGCGTCACAAGCTCCGGATCCCGTCCGCCGGCGCCTACGCCCTGCTCACCCCGTTCATCCTGCTGGAAGTGCTCTTCGTGCTGGGCAACGCGCACAAGGTCCTCCCCAACGGCTGGCTCCCCCTGCTGGTCGGCGTCGTGGTGTACTACCTCATGGCCGTCTGGAACAAAGGCCGCATCGCCATGAAGCAGAAGATGACCGAGGGCGAGGCGGCCGGCGACTTCGAGAACTTCCTGGACAGCGTCGAAGACCGCTTCGTGGCCGGCAAGTTCGCGCGCGTCAAGGGCACCGCGGTCTATCTGGCCGGCTCCACCAAGTCCGTGCCGATGGCCCTCGCCCACAACCTCAAGCACAACCGCGCCCTCCACGACCACATCATCGTGGTGACGCTGAAGGTCGACGAGGACCGGGCCATCGTCCCCGAGGCCGACCGGGTGAGTTTCCAGACCCGGGGGCCGAAGTTCTGCAAGGTAGACAGTCACGAGGAATTCCCGTCCGTGCTGAGCGTGACAGGCCGCTTCGGTTTCCGCGAGAAGCAGGACGTCTTCCCCGTCCTCCGGGCGGCCTACCAGGAACTCGGCATCAGCCCCAACGAGCTCGAGACCACTTACTTCCTGAGCCGCGAGACCATCGTACGGGCGACCACCGGCTTCTCGCTCAACGCGGTCCAGGAGAAGCTCTTCGAGGTGCTGAACCGCAATTCCCTCTCGGCGACGGCCTACTTCAACCTGCCGCCCGGCCGCGTGGTCGAACTAGGGATGCAGGTCGAGCTCTGAGCCCCGGCGCGGTGCCGTCACCTTGAAGACGAACGCCTGCTTGCACGGGTGGTTCTCCTCGTCGGCCATCTCCCGGGGCGTGGTGATCACGCAGACGCCGCCGAGCTGCTCCCAAGGCAGGAGGTCGGACCAGCCCAGCAGGGTGATCGACGAACCCGGGGCCGGCCGGAGGACCCGCGAACGCACCTGCGGCCCAGGCCAGCCGTGGCTGATGAGGTAGGTCACGCTCCCGTCGGCCGTGCGCGTGAAACGAAAGGATCCTTCCCGCGACACCGGACCAGGCAGGACTTCCAGCACCGCCTCGCCGTTCACGTCCAGCCACTCTTCGACGTAGATGAACAGCGCGATGCTGGCTTCGTCGACAGGGTCGACGTTATGATAGCGCCCATCGGTCGCGCGTCCGTCCGCGGCGTCCTCGATGAGCATGAAGACGCGTTCCTCGGCCGAGGGCGGAAGAAGGGAACAGCCGCCCAGGGCGAGCGCGAGGCAGAAGGCTGCGAGGGAGCGGGCAGCCATGACGGGGCGGCTTATTTGGCCGCCTTGCTCCGGGCGATGACGTCGTAGAACCGATCGAAAAGGACGTCGGCGTCGTTCGGGCCGGGGCCGGCTTCCGGGTGATACTGGACGGAGAAGACGGGCCTGTCCTTGAGGCGTAGTCCGGAGACGGTGTCGTCGTTGAGGTTGACCTCGGTGACGACGGCGCCGCAGCGCTCGAGCTCCTCGCGGGTGGACGCGAAGCCGTGGTTCTGCGCGGTGATGGCCACGCGGCCCTCCTCGATGTTCTTGACGGGCTGATTGCCGCCGCGGTGGCCGAACTTCAGCTTGTAGGTCGAGGCGCCGATGGCGTGCGTGATGATCTGGTGGCCGAGGCAGATGCCGAAGACCGGGTAGGTCTTGATGAGGTCGGCCACGGCTTCATGGGCGTACTTCAGGGCGGCGGGGTCGCCGGGGCCGTTGGAGAGGAAGACGCCGTCGGGATCGAAGGCGCGGATCTCGGAAGCCGGCGTGCGGGCGGGGAAGACGTGGACGTCGAAGCCGGCGGCGACGAGGCGGCGGAAGATCGAGGTCTTGGCGCCGAAGTCATAGGCCGCGATACGGTATTTCGCGGAGCGCTCCTTGGCCTTGTAGAGATGCGTGCCCGGGACGGTGAAGGCCTCGCAGCCGCCCGCCGTGGCGTTGAAATGATAAGGGGCCTTGCAGGTGACGTCCTTGACGAAGTCGGCGCCGACGGTGCCGCTCCAGGCGCGGGCGCGCCTGAGGGCTTCCTCGTCGCTGATGCCTTCGGTGGAGAGGCAGGCCTTCATCACGCCGGCGGAGCGCAGCTTCTTGGTCAGGGCGCGGGTGTCGACGCCTTCGATGCCGGGGATGCCATACTTGGCGAGCCAGGCGCCGAGGTCGGTGGTGGCGCGCCAGTTCGAGACGACGGGCGAGAGGTCGCGGACGACGAAACCGGCGACGTGCGGGCGGGCGGACTCGAAGTCGTCTTCGTTCACGCCGTAGTTGCCGATCTGCGGAGCCGTCATGGTGACGATCTGGCCGAAGTAGGAAGGGTCCGTGAGGATCTCCTGGTAGCCCGTCATGCTGGTGTTGAACACGACTTCCCCGCAGAGGGTGGCCGAAGCCCCGAACGCCCTGCCCCGAAGAATGGTTCCATCTTCAAGAGCGAGCACGGCAGGTCGGTTCATGAGGTCGTTTTGAATGAGGGTTCCGCCCCCGTGTGAAGCAAAAAAAGTGCCCGTGCGAAGATAGTCTCCGGGGGAGGCGTCGACGTCCGACCGGCGGACATCCTCGGCCTGCTCAGAAACCCTTGCCGGCGTCGCCGCCCAAGGGGGCCGGCGGACGGGCGCGGGGGTCCAAGGCGTCGGCCGCATAAGGCTTATGGACCTGCCAACCCGCCCGATAAGGCGCCCCACCCTGCTTCACCTGCTCGGTGATCGTCCTCAGGACCTCCGGATCGGCCCGGCGTGACCACTCGGGGTGCAGCCAGACGTTGGGGCTGAGCCACTTACCGCCCACGGCCTCGGTCCAGCGGGTGATGCTGTCGGGGCCTTCGACGATGAGCTTGACCTCATCGGCGCGGGCAAGGGTCTCCGCCAGAGGCGGCTTGGCCCACTTGGGGCTGACCGTCACCCAGGCGAAACCTTCGGCGAGCGGATAGGCGCCGCAGGTCTCCAGGTGGACCTTGAGCCCGGCCTTGGCCATGGCGGCGAGCAAAGGGGCAAGATCGTGAATGCATGGCTCCCCGCCGGTCAGGACCACGAACTCGGGACGGGCGTCCGAAGCTTCGGCGGCAAGCTCGTCGGCGGAGGCCTTGCGGACCTGCTTCGGGACGAACTGCGGATGCCAGGTGGAAGCGGAGTCGCACCAAGCGCACTTCACCGGACAACCTTGCAGCCGGATGAAGAAGGCCTTGCGGCCGAGATGCACCCCTTCCCCCTGCCAACTGAGGAACGTCTCATTGACGGGGTAGAGGTCGGCCATGATCACGCCTTCGGCTGGTAGCTCGCCTTGTTCTTGGTGTCCTCGTGCAGGATGATCTGCCGGACCCAGGCGCGACCGCCGGTCTCCTGGCGCACCATCGGATCGAAGGTCTCGAACAGGAACCGGGCGATGCCTTCGGTGGAGACGGAATCGATGACGAGCGGACGGAAAAGCTTCGGGTAGTCGCGGAGCAGCTTCTCGCGGACGGGATCTTCCTTCGCGAAAAGGCAGGCATGGTCCAGGTGTTCGGCGATCCAGGCCTTCAGGAAACCGAGGCCGCCGAAATCGACCACGAAACCGCGCTCGTCGAGGCGCTCGCAACCGAACTCGATCTCGATGCTCCAGTTGTGGCCGTGCAGGAAGGAGCAATGTCCGTCATGCCGATGCTGCCGATGGGCGAACGGGATGTCACGGTATGTCTTGCTGCAGGTGAACATGGGACAACCAGCAGATAGGACGGACGAAGGGCCGGTCGCAAGGAAGATGCGGGCCCCCGTCCGGCGCGATGGGCCAAAAAGGAGGCCTGCCGCATCCTCTACGGCAGGCCTCGGAAGGCGATGGAACGGACCCGAGATCAGAACGAGTGCGACAGGCCGACGGACCAGATCTGACTGGAGTGGACCGGATTGACCTGGGTGCCGTTCGGCCGGTCAGCCATGTTGTTGTTCTTCAGCGGGGTGCTGTAGAAGACATAGGCGCTGGTCTTCGCCCCTAGCTGGTAGGTCAGCCCGGCGGCGACGTGCGTGGAGAACGCGGCGCTTTCGAGGTCCTCCGCGTAGGCGGTGAAGCCCGCCGCGTTCATGTTGTTCTTGTCGCGGAACTGCCGGATGGCGGTGGTCTGCAACGAGAAGTTCAGCGACTGGGTCCAGGCGTGACGCACGCCGGCCGAACCCGTGAGCGAAGTGCCCGGACGGAAGTTGGCGTCGTAAGCGACCGCGCCTTGCGCGCCGAGCTGCCAGAAGAACCACGGATGGTCCGCGTCGGCGGAATATTCGCGGCGGACGGCGAGCATGAGGTCGGTCGAGCCGGTGCCGGGCTGCAGGTAGCGACGTGAGACGTTCAGGGTGAGGTCATCCTCGCCGGTGGGCAGCTTGACGCCCGCGATGACCGTGTAGTCCGCCCACTTGAAACGGGTCGAGACCGCGATGTCGCCGAGGCCGCTGATCTCCTGGCTGGTGTTGACGGGGTTCGGATTCGCCAGCGTCGGCAGGATGTTCGTCCGCAGCGTGCGGTCGACGCGCGGGATCGCGAGCGACCAGACCTGGCCGCCGAGGCTGGTCTCGAGCGTGCTGGTGATGTTGCGATGGATCGCGTAGAAGTGGGCGTGCGCGTCATCGTTGCGGCGGTTCTGGTCGACGTAGTCATAACGGACGTCGATGGTGAACGGACTGGCGGCGGCGGACGGACGGTCGGCGAGGTTGTCCACGCAGACGCGGACGCAGCCGCACGGGCAGGCCTGGGCCTCGGTGTAGACGCCGAGCGCGAGGAGGGTGAGCAAGGTCGCGCGGGAAGCGCGGACGGAGAGGAAGGAAGGATTCATGTGGTTGCTATCGGGTGTCTGTCGCCGGCGACGGGTGTGGCGGCCCGCGCAGGCGACGATGCGCAGCAAGGGTGCGGCTTGGATGGAGGGATGGAGCCACGCGCCGGCCGAACTAACCGCGACCGGCAACGGTGATCAGCCGCGCAGGCGGGGCGGCGGGACCGGCACCTCGCTGAAGCGGGTCAGGCTGACTTCATCCTCAGGCCGACCATGCCGCCGGCCTTGAAAATCATGGGCTGCGATGACCGCCAGGACGTCGACGGAACCATCCGCCTTGGCCTTCGCCTTCACGGCGTCTTCCTTGGCCAGAGGCTGCTGCTCGCTCTGCTTACGCCCGTCCTGGGCGACTTTGCACATCGCGCAGGGGGCGTCGGCGAGGGCCTTGGAAACCGCGGCGCCGACGGAGCGCTGCGCGGCGTTCTCGACCGACATCTTCGTCCAAGCGACGACTTGGAGGAGGTCCCACGAAAGGCCGGACGCGGCCAGCCACGCCACGAGGGCGAGCCAGGCGAACGGCTTGTGGAAACGTCGGAACACGAAGAACCAATAGCCGCCGAAGCCGAGTGCCTTCAAATCAAAAGCCGTCCACCCCCGAGGGTCTTAAGCCTTCTTATCAGGAGAATTAGCCTACCCGGCGTAAGGCGTCGGATCCGTGACCCCGGCACGAAGGAAGGCCTCCTTGCGCTCGACGCAGGTGCCGCACTTGCCGCAGTGCTTGTCGCCGCCGACATAACAGGACCAGGTCAGCGCGAAAGGCACGCCCAGTTCGGCTCCGCGACGCACGATGGCGGCCTTGTCCATGCCCACGAAGGGACGCTCGAGCGAGACCTCGTGCCAGTCGGCGAGACGGATGGCCTTGTCGAGGGCGTCGGCGAAGGCCGGACGGCAGTCGGGATAGATCGCATGGTCGCCGCCGTGGGCGCCATAGGCGACGGACGAAGCCTTGAGCGACATCGCCCAGGCGGCGGCGGTCGCGATGAGCAGCATGTTGCGGTTCGGCACGACGGTGGCCTTCATGCTGGCCTCCTCGTAATGCCCCTCGGGCACGGCGACCTGGGCGTCGGTGAGCGCGTTGGCGCCGAACAGGGAGGTCACGCCGCGGAGATCGGCGACGCGGTGCGGGACCTTGTAAGAAGCGCAGATCTCGGCCGCGGCCACGAGCTCGCGACGGTGGCGCTGACCGTAATCGACGGAAAGCGCGTGCGTTTCCCTGCCCTCGGCCACGAGATGGGCCAGGAGCACGGTGGAGTCCATCCCGCCGGAATGAATGATGACGGTGCGCTTCATCCTGCGGGGAAATTGGACGCGGACGGAGCCGAGGGCGAGTCCGTTAATCGCGGACCCGGAGCTTGGCGCCGAGCTTGTCGAGGTGCGAGACCGCCACGGCCTCGCCGACGCGCATCGCCGCGGCCTCCTTGCGGTTGCCGTCGCGCAGGCCCGAAAGGTGCAGCCAGCCGTGGGCGACGTAGAGGCGGAGCTCCGTGGCGAGCGTGACGCCGTGCTCCTTGGCGGCGCGGCGGGCCTGGTCGATGTTCACGCAGATCTCGCCCGCGAACGGCTCGCCCGGATGCTCCTCGCCGACGAACGTGATGACGTCGGTCACGGTCGGATCGCCGAGGAATTCGTCGTGCAGCTTCGCGGTCTCCTTGTCGCCGAGGAAAGCGATGGAAAGCGAACCCTCGGGACAGCGATACCCTTTCAGCTTGTCCAGGGCGTGGACGACGCGCCGCACGGACACCGCGGAGACCTTGGTCTTCGCGTGGCGGACGGAGATGTCGACGACGCGGCTCATGCGGCGGCGAAGACGGGCCTGAGGCGCGCCCAGAGCTCGGCGAGGGCCTGCGGCAGGACGCGCGTGTCGGCGATGACCGGCATGAAGTTGTGGTCGCCGTCCCAGCGCGGCACGACGTGGAAATGCAGGTGCGTCGGGATGCCCGCCCCGGCGGCCTTGCCGAGGTTGAGCCCCATGTTGAAGCCGGCGGGGCTCATCACCTCCTGCAGCACCGACTGGCAGCGGACGAGTAGGTCCATCATCTCGGCGCGCTCTTCGGCGGTGAGGTCGGCCAGTTCGCCGACCTCGCGGTTCGGCAGCACCATGAGGTGACCCGGATTATAAGGCGAATTATTGAGGATGACGAAGCAGTGACGGCCGCGATGCAGGATCAGGTTGGCCTCGTCGTCGTCCGCCGCGAGCAGGGCCGCGAACGGACTGCCGGCGCCCGGCTCCTTGCGGGTGCGGATGTACTGGATGCGCCAGTGCGGGTGGAGTTGCTCGGACATCGGATCAGGAGGCGTAGCCCTTGGGTCGGGCGAGGTGCCAATGGCATGCCGTCAGCACGATGCTGTCGAGCGTATCGTAGCGCGGGACCCAGCCGAGCTCGCGCCGGACCTTGGAAGCGTCGGCGTACAGCGCGGGCGGATCGCCTTCGCGGCGGTCGGCGAGCTCGTACGGGACCGGCCGGCCGAGGAGGCGGGCGACGCTCGCGATGACCTCTCGCACGGAATACGGCGTGCCGGTGCCGAGATTATAGAACAGGGCCCGGCCAGGCTGGCTGAGCTGCGGCAGCACGTCGAGATGGGCGCGGGAGAGGTCGTCGACATGCACGTAATCCCGGAGGCAGGTGCCGTCAGGCGTCGGATAATCGGCGCCGAAGACCTTGAGCGGCGGACGGCGTCCGAGGGCGGCGGCGATGGCCAGCGGGATCAGATGCGTCTCCGGCGTGTGGTCTTCGCCGATGGCGCCGTCGGCCGAGGCCCCGGCGGCGTTGAAGTAACGGAACGCGGCAAAGCTCAGGCCGTGCGAGGCGGCGAGTTCGCGCAGGCGCCTTTCGACCGCCAGCTTGGTGGCGCCATACGGATTGATGGGCTGCTGCGGCAGGTCCTCGGACATCGGCATCTTTTCCGGGACGCCGTAGGTCGCGCAGGTGCTCGAGAAGACGAGCTTCTTGACGCCCTCCGCGAGCATCGCCTGGAGCAGGCCTTCCGTGCGGACGACGTTGTTCTCGTGGTAGCGCACGGGCTCCCGGACGGATTCGCCGACGTTCGTGAAGGCCGCGAAATCGATGACCACCTCCGCGCGGGTCTCGCGCAGGGCGGCGCGGACGGCGGGCTGATCTCCCATGTCGGCGCGGAAGAGGCGCACCCCGGCCGGCACCGACTCCGCATGGCCGTAGGACAGGTCGTCGAGCACGGCGACCGCGTGCCCGGCGGCCGCGGCCTGCCGGACGCAATGGCTGCCGATGTAGCCGGCACCGCCCACCACGAGCACGTTCATGACGGCAGATAACCCCCGCCGAAGGGCCTAGGCAAGCGGGATAGGGCCGGCGGCCGCTCCAAAACCTTGCCAGCGCCGTCCCGAACCTCCTATCTGCACGCATTCATGGACACTTCGGAAACAAAACCCGGCAGCTACGATTTCCCCGCCTTCGAACAGAAGTGGCAGGCCGTCTGGAAAGCCGACGCCACCTTCCGCACCGAGCCGATTTCCTGCGGCAAGCCGAAGTACTACGTCCTGGACATGTTCCCCTACCCCTCCGGCGCCGGCCTGCATATCGGCCACCCGGAAGGCTACACCGCGTCGGACATCCTCGCCCGTTACAAGAAGGCCAGCGGGTTCAACGTCCTGCACCCGATGGGCTGGGACGCCTTCGGCCTGCCCGCCGAGCAGCACGCCATCGCCACCGGCGAGCACCCGGCCGTCCAGACGAAGCGCAACATCGACAACTTCCGCCGCCAGCTGCAGATGCTCGGCTTCGCCATCGACTGGGACCGCGAACTCTCCACCACCGACGCGGACTACTTCCGCTGGACCCAGTGGATCTTC
Organism: Verrucomicrobiota bacterium; assembly: GCA_030834165.1. Taxonomy (GTDB): domain Bacteria; phylum Verrucomicrobiota; class Verrucomicrobiia; order Opitutales; family UBA953; genus UBA953. The sequence continues at coordinate 24,986 of JAURFU010000006.1, read as the reverse complement.
CTCAAGCTCTTCCGCCACGGCCTCGCCTACGTCTCCGAGAAGCCGGTGTGGTTCTGCCCCGCCCTCGGCACCGTCCTGGCCAACGAAGAAGTCCTCAACACGCCGGAAGGCCCGCGCTCCGACCGCGGCAACCACCCCGTCGAACGCCGCCCGATCCGCCAGTGGGTCCTGCGCATCACCGCCTACGCCGACAAGCTCATCGAAGGCCTCGATCACGTCGACTGGCCTGACTCGACCAAGCGCCTCCAGAAGAACTGGATCGGCAAGTCGGAAGGCGCCGAGGTCACCTTCAGGCTGGACGGCCATGCCGACACCCTGACGGTCTTCACCACGCGTCCGGACACCCTTTACGGCGCGACCTACATGGTCATCGCGCCCGAGCATCCGCTCATCGGCAAGATCACCACCGCCGCCCAGAAGCACGCCGTCGAAAGCTACGTCGCCGCGGTCCGCAACAAGACCGACCTCGAGCGCACCGACCTCGCCGACAAGAAGAAGACCGGCGTGTTCACCGGCGCCTACGCCATCAACCCCGTCAACGGCGCGAAGATCCCCGTCTGGACGGCTGACTACGTCCTCATCACCTACGGCACCGGCGCCATCATGGCCGTGCCCGCGCACGACGAACGCGACTGGGAATTCGCCAAGGAATTCAAGTTGCCGATCATCCAGGTCGTCGGCTCCAAGGAAGCGGTCGACGTCAACGAGAAGCCCTGGACCGAAGACGGCCCGATGGTGAACTCCGGGCCGTTCGACGGTCTCACCGCCACCGAGACCAAGAAGAAGATCACCGCCGACCTCGCCGCCAAGGGTCAGGGCAAGCTCGCCGTGAACTTCAAGCTGCGCGACTGGCTCTTCTCGCGTCAGCGCTACTGGGGCGAGCCCTTCCCGCTCCTCTGGGTCTCCCGCGAAGACTACGCCAAGATCCCGGCCGACTCCGAAGTGCGCGAGTTCCTCCCGAAGGAACCCGTCACCTGCCAGCTCAACGGCGTCGAAGTCTGCGCCGTGCCGCTGACCTCCAAGCAGCTCCCGCTCACGCTCCCGACCGTCAAATCCTACCAGCCCTCCCCGACCGGCGACTCGCCGCTCTCGAAGGAACCCGAGTGGACCGAAGTCTGGTATGACGTCGCCTCCGGCGCGACCGTCCCGCAGTCCAAGCCGCAGCCCGGGCCGCTCTGGGTCAAGGCCTCGCGCGAGACCAACACGATGCCGCAGTGGGCCGGCTCCTGCTGGTATTACCTCCGCTACATCGACCCCAAGAACGCCGAGGCCCTGGCCTCCAAGGCCGACCTCGAATACTGGGGCTGCCCCGACTTCTACATCGGCGGCGCCGAGCACGCGGTGCTCCACCTCCTCTACGCGCGCTTCTGGCACCGCTTCCTTCACGAGATCGGCGTCCTGCCGACCGCCGAACCCTTCAAGAAGCTCTTCCACCAGGGCCTCATCATGGGCGAGGACGGCGAGAAGATGTCCAAGAGCCGCGGCAACGTCGTGAACCCTGACGCCATCGTCAAGGACCACGGCGCCGACGCCCTGCGCATGTACCTGATGTTCCTCGGACCACTCGAGGCCTCCAAGCCTTGGAACTCCGACGGCATCATCGGCATCACCCGCTTCCTCAAGCGCCTCTGGCGCCTGGCGGTCGACGAGAACACCGGCGCGGCCTCCGTCAAGATCAGCGCCGACGGCGCCGAATCCGAAGAACTCGTCCGCGAACTCCACCGCACCATCCAGAAGGTCGAGAAGGACATCGAGACCCTGCAGTTCAACACCGCCATCTCGCAGATGATGATCCTCATGAACGTCGCCGAGAAGTCGCCGGCCCTGCGCCGCTCGACCGTCGAGGACTTCGTGCGCCTCGCGGCCCCGTTCGCCCCGCACGTGTGCGAGGAGATCTGGGCGCGCCTCGGCCACAAGCAGAGCATCACCTCGGCCGGCTGGCCCAAGCTCGACGTCACCAAGCTCGTCGAGACGACCGTCGAGGTCATCTTCCAGGTCAACGGCAAGGTCCGCGCCACCGCCAAGGTCGCCAAGGACATCTCCAAGGACGCCCTGCTGGCGCTGGCCAAGGCCAACGCCGACGTGATCAAGTTCACCGACGGCAAGCCCGTCGTGAAGGAGATTGTCGTCCCGGGCAAGCTGGTGAACATCGTCGTCGCGGGCTGAACCCCGGCGGCTCCGCCGACAAAAAGGGCCCCGTCACGGGGCCCTTTCGCTTTCAAGCTTCGGCGAGACCTACCTGGCCTCGGCTTCGGCGATCTCTTCCATCTTCACCGGCTCCATGCGGGGCGCCAGGACATGGATGATGAAAAGGCCGATGAGGTAGGCCGAACCGGCGATGAACCAGAGGATGGCATAGGAACCGGTACGCTGCAGCACTTCGCCGACGACGAAGGCGAGCAGCATGCCGCCGACCGCGCCGGCCATGCCGCCGATGCCGACGACCGAACCGACGGCCTTGCGGGGGAACATATCCGAGGCGGTCGTGAAGATGTTCGCGGACCACCCTTGGTGGGCGGCGGCGGCCAAGGAGACGAGCAGCACCGAGGACCACATCCCGACGTCGTTGACGAAGACGATCGGGATGACGCTGACGGCGCAGATGCCCATCGCGGTCTTGCGGGCCGCGTTGACGCTCCAACCCGCCTTGATGAGGCGCGAGGAAATCCAACCTCCGCCGATGCTGCCGACGTCGGCCAGCAGGTAGATGACCACCAGCGGGAGGCCGATGTTCTTGAGGTCGACGCCATGCTGCTTCTGCAGGAAGCCCGGGATCCAGAAGAGGTAGAGCCACCAGACCGGGTCGGTCATGAACTTGCCGAAGGCGAAAGCCCAGGTCTGGCGGAACCTGAGCAGGCTGAGCCAGCTGACCTTGCCCTGCTCGTCGGGCGGGTCGGACTCGATATGAACGAGTTCGGCCTGGGTGATTGTCGGGTGCTCACGCGGGACATGGTAGGCGACGGACCACCAGATGAGCCAGACGAAGCCGATGCCCCCGGTGATGATGAAGGCCCATTCCCAGCCCCAGGTGACGGCGATCCAGGGAACGATCAGGGGGGCGCCGAGGGCGCCGATGTTCGTGCCTGAATTAAAAATCCCCGTGGCGAAGGCGCGTTCCTTCTTGGGGAACCATTCCGCGGTGGCCTTGATGGAAGCCGGGAAGTTGCCCGCCTCGCCCAGACCAAGCAGGAAGCGCATCAAAGCGAAGCCGGCGGCGGTGCCCGACAGGGTCACCCAGGCGAACCCCGTCTTGGCGTCGATCTGCATCCATGGCAGGTCGAAGGAAGGCAGCAGGTGGGCGAAGCCATGGCCTATGGCCGCCAGGCTCCAGAGCCCTACGAAGATGATGAAGCCTTTCTTGATGCCGATGCGGTCGATGATTCGACCCGAAAGCACCATGCCGATCGCATAGGCGAACTGGAAGCTGAAGACGATCGCGGCGTAGGTCCGTTCGTCCCATTGGAACTTCTCCTCCAGGGTGCCCTTGAGCAGGCCGATGACCTGGCGGTCGATGTAGTTGATGGTGGCGGCGAAGAACAGCAACGCGCAGACAATCCAGCGTTTGTTCCCGATTTTGGCAGTAGCTTCGGTCATAAGAAAATGGGGGGTGTGGCGAGACAAACGCCGATTTTGAGGTAAGTCCACCCCAGAAGTCCTGTTGACGGAAACCTGCCCTGAAGACACTAATCGATGCGAATACATCCATGACGAAGCCGCGCATCCTCCTCACGACCACCTCCTTCCAGGACACTCCGGGCGAGCACCACCAGATGCTGGCCGACACGGGCTGGGAAGTCGTGACCGCCCGCGGCCCGCTCAGCGAAGCAGACACGCTCGCGCTGGTCGGTCAGTTCGACGGATACATCTGCGGCGACGACATGATCACGGCCGCGGTCATCGACAAGGCCCTCCCCCGCCTCAAGGTCGTGTCGAAGTATGGCATCGGCGTCGACAAGATCGACGTGAAGACCCTCACGGCCAAAGGCGTCCCCCTGCTCTTCACCCCCGGCGTCAACCACACCACCGTCGCCGAGCACACGTTCCTCCTCCTGCTCGCCCTCGAGAAGAACTTCTATTTCCACACCGACTCCACGCGCTCCGGCGGCTGGAAGCGCAGGACGGGCCGCGAGCTGCTCGACAAGACGATCGGCATCATCGGCATGGGTCGCATCGGCAAGGAGGTCGCCGTCCGCGCCCGCGCCTTCGGCATGAAGGTCGTGGGTTTCGACCTCTATTGGGACGACAAGTTCGCCGCCCAGCACGACGTGAAGCGCGCCGCCACGATGGACGAAGTCTTCGCGGCCTCCGACTACCTCTCCCTGCACACGAACCTGACCCCTGAGACACGGGACCTGATCCGCGCCGAGAACATCGCCAAGATGAAGAAAGGCGTGCTCATCCTCAACTGCGCCCGCGGCGAGATCGTCCACACCGAGGACATGGCGGCCGCCCTCAGGTCCGGCCAGGTCGGCGGCTACGGCACCGACGTCCTCGACGAAGAGCCGCCGCGCGCCGACCACCCGCTCACCCGGCTCCCGAACTGCGTCGTCACCCCGCACATCGGCTCCCGCACCGCCGAGAGCGTGCAGCGTCAGGCCGTCGCCGCCGTCACCAACCTCATCCGCGCGATGCACGGCGAGAAGCCCCTCGCGCAGATCAACCCGGAAGTCCCGGTGAAGAAGGTCGTCTGACCTCCCCACTCGACAACACCATGAGCGAAGTCTTCTACGTCATCCCCCGCGCCGCCCACGAGGCGCTCGTCACCGCCGCCTACGTCAAGCGCGGCTTCGGCGCCAAGGAATCGGCCCAGGCCGCCCAGATGGCCAGCATGGCCACGCACCACGGCATCCGCACCCACAACGCCCTCAAGGCACTGCACCTCGACGAACTCTTCGGCTCCGGCGCCAAGGTCCCGGGCTGCACCCCCAACGCCACCGTCACCAAGAAGGCCTCGCGCTTCGAGGCCGCCGAAGTCTGGGACGCCCACCAGAAGCTCGGCCAGGCCGTCGCCGTCGACGCCATCGAACGCTGCATCCAGCTCGCCGACAAATACGGCGTGGGCACGGTCTCGGTCGACAACGCCTTCCACTACCTCTGGGGCGGCGGCTACGTGATGGAAGCCGCCAAGCGCGGCTACATCGCCTACACGAACTGCACCGCCACCCTCGCGGAAGTCGTCCCCTTCCAGGGCAAGCACCCCACCCTCGGCACCAACCCGCATTCCTGGGGCTTTCCCACCACCGACGCCGTCGGCTTCCCGATCGTGATCGACTGGGCGACTTCCGTCATCGCGATGGGCCGCGTCCAGGTGCTCAAACGCGAGGGCAAGATGCTCCCGCCTGACGCCGCCGTGGACAAGGACGGCAAAGTCACCCTCGACCCGAACGAAGCCGTCTCGCTCATCCCCTTCGGCGCCCACAAGGGTTACGGGCTCTCGCTCATCAACGAGATCGTCGCCGGCTTCATCGGCGGCTCGCTCCCGACCATCCGCAGCCGCACACACGTCCCCGGCGAGAAGCAGGCCTGCGCCTTCTTCTTCCAGGTGATCCACCCTGAGGCCATCAGCTCGGGCGTCTTCGCGAAAGGACGCAGCCAGTCCGAGAACGTGAAGGCCGTCCTCGCCGACGTCCTCGGCCACGGCAACGAGAAGTGCATGCTCCCCGGCCAGCTCGAAGCGACCTTCGCCGCGCGCAGCGAGAAGGCCGGCGGCCTGCTCTTCTCCAAGGCCGAAGTCGAAGCCTTCAACGAGATCGCCGCCCATATCGGCCATCAGCCGTTCGATCTCGCCGCGCTGCCCACCGGCTGAGCCCCTTCCCGACCCCTTCCCTCCCAAACTCACACTCCTCCTACTTATGGCCCTCCAGATCAAATCGGCGAAGGAATGCGCCTTCGACCAGGTCTCCCTCGGTGAAATCATGCTCCGCCTCGACCCGGGCGAAGGCCGGGTGCGCACCACGCGCCAGTTCCAGGCCTGGGAAGGCGGCGGCGAATACAACGTCGCCCGCGGCCTCCGCAAGTGCTTCGGCCTGCGCACCTCCGTCTGCACGGCGTTCGTCGACAACGAGGTCGGCCGCCTGCTCGAAGACTTCGTCATGCAGGGCGGCGTGAACACCGACTTCATCAAGTGGCGCGAGGACGACGGCATCGGCCGCACCGTCCGCAACGGCCTCAACTTCACCGAACGCGGCTTCGGCATCCGCGGCGCCGTCGGCGTCCCGGACCGCGGCAACACCGCCGCCTCGCAGATCAAGCCCGGAGACTTCGACTGGGAACACCTCTTCGGCAAGCTCGGCGTCCGCTGGCTGCACACGGGCGGCATCTTCGCGGCCCTCTCCGAGACCACCGCCCAGGCCACCATCGAGGCCGTCAAGGCCGCCAAGAAGCACGGCACGATCGTCTCCTACGACCTGAACTACCGCCCTTCCCTCTGGAAGACCATCGGCGGCCTGAAGAAGGCCCAGGAAGTGAACCGCGAGATCGCCAAGTACGTCGACGTCATGATCGGCAACGAGGAGGACTTCACCGCCTCGCTCGGCTTCGAGGTCAAGGGCGTCGACCATAACATCTCCAACATCGAGACCCAGGCCTTCAAGGACATGATCACCGAGGCCGTGAAGCAGTTCCCGAACTTCAAGGTCGCCGCGACCACGCTCCGCCGCGTGATCACCGCCACGAAGAACGACTGGAGCGCCATCTGCTGGCACGACGGCAAGTTCTACGACAGCATCAAGTTCCCCGAGCTCGAGATCCTCGACCGCGTCGGCGGCGGCGACAGCTTCGCTTCCGGCCTCGTCTTCGGCTTCCTCGAGCACAACGACGCCCAGAAGGCGGTGAACTACGGCGCCGCCCATGGCGCGCTGGCGTCCACGACCCCGGGCGACACGTCGATGGTCACCCGCAAGGAAGTCGAGAAGCAGCTCGCCGGCGGCGGCGCCCGCGTCGTCCGGTAATTTGCCCACCCCTATCCCTACTCGCATGTCCTCCCTCGAACTCTTCTCCCTCCAAGGCCGCGTCGCCGTCGTCATCGGCGGCACGGGCGAGCTCTGCGGCGCCATGGCCGAAGGCTTCGCTTCCGCCGGCGCCCACGTGATCCTCGTCGGTCGCGACCCCGCCAAGGCCGACGCCCGCCTGGCCAGGATCAAGTCCGCCGGCGGCTCCGGCGAGTTCCTCTCCTGCGAGGCCACGAATAAGGACGACCTCATCAAGCTGCGCGACGGCATCCTCGCCAAGCACGGCAAGGTCGACGTCCTCGTCAACGGCGCCGGCGTCAATTCGCCCACGCCCTTCTTCGACATCGACGAAGCCCAGCTCGACAAGATCCTCACGGTGAACGTCAAGGGCGTGGTGTTCGGCTGCCAGGTCTTCGGCGAAGCGATGGTCAAGGCGGGCTCGGGCTCGATCATCAACCTCGGCTCGGAGTCGGGCATCCTGCCCCTCTCCCGCGTCTTCACCTACTCGGCCTCCAAGGCCGCGGTGCACAACCTCTCGAAGAACCTCGCCCGCGAATGGGCGCCCAAGGGCGTGCGCGTCAACACGCTCGTCCCGGGCTTCTTCCCGGCCGAACAGAACCGCAAGGTGCTCACCCCTGAGCGCGTGGCGATGATCCTCGGCAAGACCCCGATGAACCGCTTCGGCGAAGCCAAGGAACTCATCGGCGCCTCCCTGCTCCTCGCTTCCGACGCCGGCAGCTTCGTCACCGGCGCCGAGATCGTCGTCGACGGCGGCTTCGCCGCGATGTCCATCTGAACGAGACCGACGACGATGGCCTTCATGGACGACCACTTCATCCTCTCGACCGGCACGGCGCAGAAGCTGTACCACGGCGTGGCGAAGGACCAGCCGATCGTCGACTATCACTGCCACCTCAGCCCGAAGGACATCGCCGATGACCGTCGCTTCGAGGACCTGACGGCCATCTGGCTCGCAGGCGACCACTACAAGTGGCGCGCGATGCGCGCCAACGGCGTCAGCGAAGACCTCATCACGGGCGACAAGTCCACCTCGCGCGAGAAGTTCCAGGCCTGGGCCGAGACCGTCCCGTCCACGCTCCGCAACCCGCTCTTCCACTGGACGCATCTCGAACTGCGCCGCCACTTCGGCATCCAGGAAGTCCTCGAAGGCGCCACGGCCCAGAAGATCTGGGACGAGGCCAACCGCCAGCTCAAGCACGGCGACCTCACGGCCCGCGGCATCCTGAAGCTGATGAAGGTCCGCGTCGTCGGCACGACCGACGATCCGGCCGACTCCCTCGACCTGCACCACCAGATCGCGAAGTCCGGCTTCGCCACCAAGGTCGTCCCGACCTACCGCCCCGACGCGTGCCTCAAGGTCCGCTCCCCTGAGCGCGTGCAGGCCTGGGCCAAGCGCCTCGCCGCCGCCACGGGCAAGGGCGCCGACACCTTCGCCGGCCTGATCGCCGGCCTCAACCAGCGCCACGACGACTTCGCCGCCGCCGGCTGCCGCGCCTCCGACCACGGCCTGGACTACCTGCCCGACGCTTCCTGCACCGAAGCCGAAGCCAAGGCCATCTGGGAGAACGCCATCGCCGGCAAGGCCGCCACGCTCGAGGAAGCCGAGAAGTTCACGGCCTTCATCATGCTGCACGTCGGCCGCCTCAACCACGCCAAGGGCTGGGCCACCCAGCTCCACCTCGGCGCCGTCCGCGACCCGAACCTCGGCCTGCTCAAGCGCCTCGGCTCCGACGCCGGTTGCGACACGATCGGCGACTTCCGCCAGGGCCCCGGCCTCATCCGCTGGTTCGGCACGCTCTCGGGCGAGAACGCGCTCGGTAAGACGATCCTCTACAACCTCAACCCCGCCGACACCGCCCTCTTCGCCTGCCTCCCGGGCTCATTCCAGGACGGCGTCACGCCCGGCAAGATCCAATACGGCTCGGGTTGGTGGTTCCTCGACCAGGAACGCGGCATGCGCGACCAGATGAACGCGCTCTCCGACCTCGGCCTGCTCAGCCGCTTCATCGGCATGATCACCGATTCGCGCTCCTTCCTCTCCTACCCGCGCCACGAATACTTCCGCCGCATCCTGTGCGACCTCGTCGGCCAGGACGTCGAGTCGGGACGCATCCCGGACCGCAAGGAGTGGAACGAAAGCCTGATCGCCGACGTCTGCTACGGCAACGCCAGCCAGTATTTCGGCTTCAAGAGCTGACCGCCGACGCGACCCCGCCGGATAGACGAACATGGAGCAGATCGTCTATCTGGTGGTGTTCGTCGCGCTGATGGCGACGGTCTATGGACGATTCGTCGCCACGCGTAACGCGGCCCTGCTCGCCGATGCCGAGCGCGGACATAACCTCCTGGAGAACCTCATCCTGGCGCTGGTTTCCTTCCTCTGTCTGGTGATATCGGCCGAAGTGTTCCTACATTGGACCCCTTGGCTCACGCCGGCCGACGCCCTCTGGGGCATGATTCCGGCGTTACTCTGGTCAGGCGGCATGCTCATCGCCCGCCATCACCCGCTCGACCGCACGTCGGTCGGCACGGGATTGGCCACCCTGCTTCCGCACGTCTACCAGATGCTCATGGCGGAGACGCAGATCGTCTCGGGCGGCATCTCCCTCCTTTGCGTCGCGGTCGCGATCGTGGTGGCCGTCCGCCGCGAGACCGCCACGCAACCCTGAGCCATCGGGCTCAGCGGGCCGGCTGCAGGCTCTTCCAAGTCAGCGGCAGCTTCTCGCGGACGAGCCTGGCCGTCGGCGCGGGCAACATGTCCGCCGTCAGCGGGACGTTGATCGTGTCTTCACGTCCGACCTGACCGGGCTGCCGTCCGTATTTATATTCGTACGTCAACGAACCGTCGGCGGCGAGACCGACCCCCGGCCAAGCGGGATTAGGCACCGAGACGAAGAAGAGGTCGCGGGCGGTCGACTTCGGCTCAACCCTCATCTTGGCGCCATGGAGCGAACGCCATAAGGCCTCGGCGGTCCAAGCGGCGGGATCCACCTGCTTGAGCTTCGGCGCGACGAGCCGGGCGTAAGGCTTCCGTCCGTCGGCGTCCGGCTGATCGCGCCAATAGGCGAAGGCCTCGGAGATCTCATCGGCGACCAAGGGATAATGGGTGCAGCCCAGCATCAGGGTATCGATCGTCACGGCCTGGTCGGCGGAGGCCGACCTGAGGAAAGCACCGACCTCGGCCCGGATGATGTCACGGATCGGCGTCTTGACCGAAGGGTCGCCTTCGATCGCGGCGGCCAACGTGGCGGAGCCGAGCTGTCGGACCGGACGGCCGCTGACCTTGACGATGGCCTTCGGATAGGCGTTGGAGGCGCACGTCCCTACGGTGGCCAGCACCGCTACCCCGCCTTGCGCGCCTTCGGCGGTCTCGGCCAGGCCTTGCGCACCGGCTTCCACGACGCCGACGACGATGACCGGGACACCCCAGGCCTTGACCGCGGAACGGATGTCTTCCAGCCCGTAGGCCGTGGCGGTGTTGCAGGCGATGACGATGGCCTTCACCGGTGGCTTGGCGCCACGGGCGTGGCGCCGGCCGAGCAGGAACAAGGCGTCGCGCAGGACGAGTTCACGCAGGAAATCGGTCCGGCCCACGGCGGAGTAATTGCCATAAGGCATGTTCGCTTGGTCGCCGAAATAGACGAAGCTCTCGCCGGCGAAATCCGGCACGCCGTCCGCGCCTTCCGCGCCGGTCAGGTTATGGTGACGGTCGTGGGCCTTGATGGCTTCAAGGACCGTGAGACCGCCGACACCGGAATCAAACACGCCGATGGGGAGATCGCGCAGGTCTCGGCGATAGTCGGCGACGACGAAACTGGCCGGGGCGTCGCCCTGCGGATGGGCGCGGGCATGCGCGACCGCGGAAGCGACGACCTCCTCCTGCGCCGAGGCGACGACGGCCAGGACGACGCACCAGATGAGACGAAGGCAGGACCGCATAGGTCAGGTGCGGTCGGTCCGATACACGCGCCGGACGCGCTGCGTCAGCGTGCAAAGGGCCTCCCAAGGGATGCAGTCGGACCAGGCGCAGAACTCCGCGACGGTGATGCGGTCGCCGCCCTGCGCTCCGAGGATCGTCACGACGTCGCCTACGGCCACGGCAGGCACGTCGGTCACGTCGATGATGGTCTGGTCCATGGTGACGCGTCCGAGGATCGGGCAGCGCGCGCCGCGGACGAGGAAATGGCCGCGGTTGCTGGCGGCCGTGGGCACGCCGTCACCGTAACCCACGGCGACGACGGCCACGCGGCTCGGACGTCCGAGGACCTTGGTGCGGTTATAGCTGACGGCGGTGCCGGCGGGCAGGTCCTTGACCAAGACCACGCGGGCGTGGAAGGAAAGCACCGGCTCCGGACGCAGGCTCGCGAGGAAAGAGCCGGCCGAAGGCGGCAGGCCGTATTGCATCAAACCCACGCGCACGGCGTTGAAGGGCGCGGAGGCGGAGAAGCTCTCGAGGCCGGCGCTGTTGTCGGCGTGGATGAGCAAACCGGCGCGGACCGGGGCCGGGATGGTCTCCAACAGACGCAGGAACGTCGCCCGCTGTTCGGCGGTGAACGCCTGGTCGTGGTCGGCTTCGGAGAAGTGCGTGTAGACGCCGCGCCATTCCAAGCCGGGATCGGCGAGCACGAAGGCGAAGAGCTCCTCGGCCTGCTCGTGCCAGACGCCGGCGCGGCCCATGCCGGTGTCGACCTTGACATGGACCTTGGCGCGACGGTCGCGGCCGCGGACGAGCGCGGCGAGGGCCTGCGCTTCGGCGAGGGAGCTAAGGGTGATGTCGAGGCCCAGCGCGACGGCCCGCGCGAGCTCGTCGGGCAAGGTCGGGCTGAGCAGCAGGATGTCCGCGTCATGACCGACCTCGCGCAGGATCGCGGCCTCGGCGACGTTCGCCACCGCGAAGCAATCCACGCCGGCCTGAAGCAGGCGGGTGGCGACCTCGGGCATGCCATGGCCGTAGGCGTTGGCCTTCACGACGGCCACGTAGCGCACGTGCGGAGGCAAGGCCTGCTTGATGCGACCGACGTTGCGGTCGATGGCGGGCAGGTCGATCTCGACCCAGGCGCGGGCGGAGGAAGCGCTCATGCGTCGGCGCGGTGGCGCTCACCGGACCAGGTCGCAAAATCCTGGGCGACGTTCAGGGCGTCGGGGCGGGCTTCCTCGCGGAGGAAACCGGGCCGGCCCAGCAGGACAGGCAGGGCTGACCAAGGAGCCGGGACAGGGATGTGCGCCGGCAGCGCGGCGGCGGCGACTTCGCCGGAAGCGAACAAACGGCGGCCGGCGGCGTTGAGCTGCGCGGCCTCGGCCTCGAACGGCGCGCCCAGGGAACCGTCGGCGGCGACCTCGAGCGCATGCCAGCGTTTCAGGCGCGATTCGACGGCCACGAGGAACGGACCCTTTTCGCCGGCGACCAGCGTGGAGCACGCCAACGCGGCGAGGGATTCCCAGACGAAGATCGGACGCGGCTCGAGGGCGGACCAGGAGCGGACCGCGAGCGCGGCGATGCGGATGCCGAGCACCGAACCGGGCCCGACGCAGAGGGCGAAGGAACGGATGTCACCCAGCGAAAGCTCCGCCTCCGCGAGGGCGGATTCGACGCAACCGAAGAGCCCTTCCAAGGCGCCGTCAGCAGAAACGCCCTGCCCTGTCCAGCGACCGCCCGAAAGAACCCCCACCCTGACTCCGGCGCGGGCGGAGCCGTCGAGGACGAGGCAGGGTTCGGGCGCGCTCATGGCCTCAGCCTGGCGGCCAATCGAGGGCGCGTCCACCCAGCAGATGCACGTGCAGGTGCGGGACCGTCTCACCGCCGTCCGGACCGTTGTTGATCACGATGCGGAAACCTTTGGCGAGGCCGAGCTGACGGGACAACCGGCCCGCGACGAGCAGCAGATGGCCCAGCGTGGCCTGATCTTCGGCGGTCGCCTCGGCGACGCGCGGGATGGCCTTGCGCGGGACGACCAGCACGTGGGTCGGGGCCTGCGGGGCGATGTCATGGAAAGCCACGCAGACCGCATCCTCGTGGATGAGCTTCGCGGGGATCTCCTTGTCGGCGATCTTCTGGAACAGCGTCTTCGGGGCGCTCATGGGAAATCAGAGGACGACGACCGTGACGCGACGGCGGCCGGCCTGGCTGGCGACGAGGCCCTGGACCATGTCGACGGCTTCGTCGTAGGCCGCGCGCCAGCGGGTCGAACGGGCGCGGGCGCCGGAGAGATACTGGTCCTGCAGGCCGACGACCCAGAAGAGCACGTCGGCGGACTCGCCGGTCGTGGCGAGCGCGGCGGCGACGCGTTCGCCGGCCCACAGGGCGTCGAACGGATCCGCGCGATGGTCGAGCACGGCGACGGAAGGCGCGGCGCGGTCCGGCGAGAGCAGGCGGAAGATCTGCGCGGCCGCGGCGGCGAGGTCCTCGGCGCTGAGGCGCGGGTCGGTCTCGTCGTCGGCCTCGAAGACGCGGAGCACCGCGTCGACGTCGCCGCGCAGCTGGGGAGCGGTGCCGACCATCGAGGCCAGCAGCGCGTTGAGCGTGCGGAGGCGGATCGACTTGGGCAGCGCGGCGGTCACTTCGCCTTTCCTCCTTTGCGGAGCTGGTCGATGGCCTTCGCGAGTTCGTCGATGTCGCGGAACTCGCGGTAGACGCTGGCGAAACGGACGTAGGCGATCTGGTCGACCGCCTGGAGGCGGGCCATGATCTCCTCGCCGATGGCGCTGGAGGGCACCTCGTCCTCGAACTTCGCCTGCAGGTTCTCGACGATCTCGGAGATCATCAGGTTGATGCGCTCGACCTCGATGGGGCGCTTGTCGGTGGCCTTGCGGACGCCCGAGGCGATCTTGCCGATGTCGAACTCCTCGCGCGCGCCGTTGCGCTTCACGACGACCATGCCTTCGCGGACGATCTCTTCGATCGTGCTGAAGCGATGGTCGCAGGCCAGGCACTCGCGGCGGCGGCGGATCGAATGGTTGCCCTTCCCGAGGCGGGTCTCCAGGACCTTCGTATCCTCGTGATTGCAGCGGGGGCAGAACATCGCTCAGAGCTTGAGGAAGTTCCCCAGCAGCTGGAGTCCGTGCTCGGTGGCGAAGGACTCCGGATGGAACTGGACGCCCCAGATCGGCAGCTCGCGGTGGCGCAGGCCCATCACGAGACCGTCCTCGGTCCAGGCCGTCACCTCGAGGGCGGCGGGGAAAGTGGCACGCTCGACGACGAGCGAGTGGTAGCGCGTCGCGGCGAAAGGCGAAGGCAGGCCCTTGAAGACGTCGGTGTCGTTGTGGAACACCGGCGAGGTCTTGCCGTGCATCAGGTGCGGGGCGCGGATGACGTTGCCGCCGTAGACGTGGCCGATGGCCTGGTGCCCGAGGCAGACGCCGAGGACCGGCTTCTTGCCGGCGAAGGCGCGGATCATGTCGCAGGACACGCCGGCTTCGGCGGGCGAGCACGGACCGGGCGAGATCATCACGCGGTCGGGATTCAGCGCGAGCGCTTCTTCCACCGTGATCTGGTCGTTGCGGTACACCTTCTGCTCCACGCCCAACTGCCCGAAGTATTGGACCAGGTTATAGGTGAACGAATCGTAGTTATCGATGACCAGCAGCACGCCCGGACGATTTGCCGAGCGCTCTGAAGTGTCAAGGAACGGCGGGTCCGTGTGAACAAGTGTGCGTGCGAACAATGTTCGCACGCGGATCAGGGAGAGGGGTTGGGATTGGGGCAGAAGCGGGCTTCAAATCAGGACCAGAGCTTGGGCTTGGGCCAGGGCTAGAATGTCGAGAAGCAGAGGGCGAAAGCGGATGAGAACGGGACGTTCGAGCATGGGACTCAGTCGGGACCTAATCCACCATCGCGCGTTGGCGTCGGTCATGCATACGCCAGCCCTGGCCCGAGCCCCGGCCCGAGCCCTTGATCAGCCTAACCCTACCCCTCCCCCAACCCCCACCCCTGCACCGTGAATTCCACCCCAAACCCCTCGAAAGTAGGCCTTTACAGAGGGAGGGGGGTGTGAATAACTGTGTGAACGGCATGAAACAGCGCACCCTTGGCAAAGAAGCCTCCGTAAAGGGCAAAGCCCTCCATACGGGGCAGGAAGTCACCCTGACCCTCAAACCCGGCGCCCCGGACACCGGCCTGGTCTTCCGCCGCATCGACCTTTTCGGCAAGCCTGAGGTGCGCCCGGTCTCGGAGATGATCACCGAACTCGAGCGCAAGACGACCGTCTCTTCCGACACCGTCAAGCTGCACACCATCGAGCACGTGCTCTCGGCCCTCAGCGGCATGGCCGTGGACAACGCGATCATCGAGCTCGACGCCTCCGAGCCGCCCATCGTCGACGGTTCCGCCCGCCCCTTCACCACGCTCATCCACCAGTGCGGCGTCGTCGAACAGGACGCTCCTCGCGAGACGTTCACGCTCACGCACCCGATCACGATCAACGAAGGCAGCCGCTCCATCATCGCCCTGCCCTTCGACGGCCTGCGCATCACCTGCACGTCCGCCGACGACCGCGGCATCCACACGCAGCACCTGACGATCGACATCGACGCCGAGACCTACGAGGCGCAGATCGCCCCGGCCCGCACGTTCACGATCTACGAGGACATCGAAGGCCTCATCGAGAAGGGCCTCATCAAGGGCGGCACGCTCGACTCCGCGATCATCCTCAAGGGCGACAAGATCGTCAGCAAGGAACCCCTGCGCTTCAAGGACGAGCTCGTCCGCCACAAGATCCTCGATATCGTCGGCGACATCGTCCTCGCCGGCGTCCGCCTCAAGGCGCACATCATCGCCGTGCGTCCCGGCCACGCCCTCAACGCCCGCCTCGCCGCGGCCGTGCGCAAGCAGTGGCAGGAATCCAAGGCGCCCAAGGCCAAGGCCGCGCCCGCCGGCCCGAAGGTCGAAGCCCCGACCGCCCCCGTGGGCTCGGCGCTCGACATCCGTCAGATCCTCAACGCCCTGCCCCATCGTTACCCGTTCGTGATGGTCGACCGCGTGGTCGAGCTCAACGACGACTCCTTGGTCGCGATCAAGAACGTCACGATCAACGAACCCTACTTCCAGGGCCACTTCCCGGGCCAGCCGGTCATGCCGGGCGTCCTGCAGGTCGAGGCGATGGCCCAGGCCGCCGGCCTCATCATGCTGCGCCGCGGCGCCGCCGACGAAGCCCCGAAGGTCGTGTTCTTCATGAGCGCCGACAAGGTGAAGTTCCGCAAGGCCGTCACGCCGGGCGACACCCTCGAGATCCGCGCCAAGCTGACCAAGGTCCGCGGCCGCATCGCCGCCGCCGAGTGCGAATGCCTCGTCAACGGCGAGTGCGTCTCGTCCGCCGAACTGCTCTTCACCATCGCCGACTCGCCCAACGGCTGAACCGGATGGCCACGCAAGTCCACCCCACCGCGATCGTCGAAGCCGGAGCCAAGCTCGGCCAGGACGTCGTCATCGGCGCCTACGCCTACGTGGGCGGCGACGTGACGCTGGGCGACGGCTGCGTGCTGCACCACCACGCCACGGTCGACGGCTATACGCAGCTCGGCCCGCAGTGCGAAGTCTTCCCCTACGCCTTCATCGGCGGCCGCACGCAGGACCTGAAGGCCCGCCCCGGCAAGCCCGGCCTGAAGGTCGGCGCGCGCAATACCTTCCGCGAATACGTGAGCGTCCACCTTGGCACCCAGGAAGGCGAATGGACCATCCTCGGCGACGACAACGTCCTGCTGGCCTACTCGCACATCGCGCATGACTGCGTGATCGGCAACCATCTCGTCATCTCCAGCCACTCCGCCGTCGCCGGCCACGTGCACGTCGGCGACCACGTGAACATCGGCTGGAACGCGGGCATCCACCAGTTCTGCCGCATCGGCGACCACGCGATGGTCGCCGCCTGCTCCAAGTGCGTGCAGGACGTGCCGCCTTTCGTCATCGCCGACGGCAACCCGTGCGAGACCAAGATGATCAACGCCGTCGGCCTGAAGCGCTCGGGCTTCACCGACGAGGAGATCGCCACGGCGAAGCTGATGCACCGCCTCTTCTACCGCGACGGCCTCAACACCACGCAGGCCATCGAGAAGGCCCGCGCGCTGCCCGAGGCTTCGAGCCGTGTCGTGAAGGCCTTCGTGGACTTCGCGGCGTCGACCAAGCGCGGCCTCGCCTGAGGCAGGTAGGCGCTTGCGCCGAAGGGAGGGTCGCTTAGGTTGGCTCGCATGAAAGCCCTCCTGCCCGCCCTGCTCGCCGCCTTCGGCTCCCTCGCCTCGCTCTCGGCCGCCATCGTCGAGAAGGCCGTGGAGTATAAGTCGGGTGACGTCCTCTGCGAAGGCTGGCAGGCCTATGACGACGCCGTGTCCGGCAAGCGACCGGGCGTGCTCGTCGTACACCAGTGGACCGGCATCAGCGACCACGAGAAGGAAGCCGCGCGCAAGCTGGCCGCGCTCGGCTACAACGTCCTCGTCGCCGACATCTACGGCAAAGGCGTCCGCCCCCAGCCTCCGGCCGCCGGCAAGGAAGCGGGCAAATACAAGGCCGACCGCGCGCTGCTCCGTACGCGCGTCAACGCCGGTCTCGACGTCCTCGCCCGCGACGAACGCACCGACTCCTCCAAGCTCGCCGCGACCGGCTACTGCTTCGGCGGCACGACCGTGATCGAGCTCGCCCGCTCCGGCGCCCCGGTGAAGGGCGTCGTCAGCTTCCATGGCGGCCTCGATTCGCCGACCCCGGCCGACGGCCAGAACATCAAGGCCAAAGTGCTCGCGTTGCATGGGGCCGACGACCCTTTCGTGCCCGCGAAGGACATCGCCGCCTTCACCGCCGAGATGAAGGCCCATGACGTCGACTGGAAGCTCGTGAGCTATCCCGGCGCCGTCCACAGCTTCACGCACAAGGCCGCCGGCACGGACAATTCCAAGGGCGCCGCCTACAACGCCGAGGCCGACCGCGACTCCTGGTCCCAGATGGAGCAGTTCCTGAGGAAGGCCTTCGGCCGCTGAGCGGCCGGCGCAGGCTGCAAACGAAAGAGCCGCGGATCGCTCCGCGGCTCTTGTCTTTCCCGGGCGCGACGGCTCAGGCCACGCGCTCGACGACGAGCGGGGGCATGTTCGGGCGCTTCGGAGCGAGACGGTAGGCGTCGCGGAAATACGGCAGCGCGGCGTCGACCTTGGCCTCGTCGTTGTAATGGATCATGATCAGCGGCTCACCCTGCTTGACCTGGGTGCCGACCTTGCGGATCTCGGTGACGCCGACCGACGGGTCGAGCGTGCCGTCCTTGAGGGTGGCGAGGAGGCGGACGCCCTGGGCGATCTTGCCGGCGTCGATGGTGTGCACGTAGCCGCGCTTCGGGGCGGGCAGCTTGCGGATGAACTTCGCCTTCGGGAACTTCGAGGGATCGTCGATCCAGTCGGTCTTGCCGCCCTGGGCGCGGACCATCGCCTTGAACTTCTCGAGGGCGGAACCGTCCTTGAGGTGCTTCTCGACGGTCTGCTTGGCGGAGAGGGTCGAACCGGCGACGCCGGCGAGGCGGACGACTTCCATGCCCAGCTTGAGCACGAGATCCTGCAGGTCTTCGGGGCCTTCGCCCTTCAGGAGACGGACCGCTTCGAGGACTTCCAGTCCCGTGCCGACGGAGTCGCCGAGGGGCTGGTTGATGTCGGTCACGAGGGCCACGCACTTGCGGTTGAGCGAGCGGGCGACGCGGGTGACGATGCGGGCGAGCTGCTTGGCCTGCTCGAGGTCGCGGATGAAGGAACCGTTGCCCCACTTCACGTCGATCACCAGGCCTTCGCAGCCTTCGGCGAGCTTCTTGGAGAGGATGCTGCCCGTGATGAGCGGGAGGGACGGGATCGTGCCCGTCTTCTGGCGGAGCGTGTAGAGGATGTCGTCGGCCGGAGCGATCTCGCGGCACTGCTCGGTCACGGCGCAACCCACGCGCTCGAGCTGCTGGCGGAACTGGTCCATCGTAGCCTTGCCCTTGAAGCCCGGGATCGAGCTGAGCTTCTCGACGGTCGAGAGGCAGAACTCCTCGTCCTTGCCGTTCATGCCGGGCATGATGACGCCGGCGGCGGCGCCGAGCGGTCCGAGCACCAGGGAAGTCTTGTCGCCCACGCCGCCGGTCGAGACCTTGGCGATCTTCGGCTGGGTGAGGCGGTCGAGGTCGATGACGTCGCCCGAGAGACGGAGTTCTTCGGCGAGGAGCGCGGTCTCCTGCGCGGACATCTGCTTGAAGAAGATGGCCATCGCGAGGGCGGCCTGCTGCGCCTCCGGCATCTCCGCATCCATGATCGAGTCGACGATATGACGGATCTCGTCGGCGGTGAATTCGCCGCCATCCCGCTTCTTCTCGATGAGAGAGGTGAAGGAGGGCTTCTCCTTACGCTTGTGGTCCAAGATTTTCTCTGTCATAAGTAGTTAGGATTGTGAAGGTTAGGGCCATTCTGCGGCGTGCAGGGAGGCGGACTCGCTGTGATGTAAGATTTTCTTGAAAAGTCGAGCCAAAACAGGCAAGGCGCCCGAATTGAGCCAAAAGACCCTCTCCTTTCAGCCCTAGACGGCGGAATGGCCCCTAATTCGGCCCAGGAGGACTTTCTAAAAGGAAAGCAGGACTTACCCCAGATACCCCTGGTAAAGGGCGTCTGAACCGAGCAGGGAGGTCCGGAGGACCCCCGCCGGGAGCGTCACCCCATCCTGCCAGCCGGGCGCGGCCGGATCGCCCGAGCGCGGCGCGACGAACGCGTAAAGGTAGTCCGCCGAACCGGACGAAAGCATGGCCGTGGCGAGCCGCGGGCCGGCCTCGACGAGCACGCCGGCGATCTTCTCCTGGGCGCAACGCTCCGCCCAGACCTTGAGGAAGGAAGCTTCATCGCCGACGAGGGTCCAGACTTTGATCCCTTCGGCCTCATACCATGCGAGGTCGGACTTCTTGGCGGCGGCGCCGAGGCCGACGACGATGGTGCGCGGGCGGTGCGCGTCCCGGAAGAGGTTGAGCCCGGTCCGGCCGGCGGTCTTGAAATGACGGTCCAGGACGAAGCGCACGGGACAGCTCTCGCCTTCGTCGCCGCGCGCGGTGAGACGCGGATTGTCGGCGAGCGCGGTGTCGGCGCTCACGGCGATGGCAGGATAGAGGCGGCGCAGGCGATGCACGTAAGCCTGGGCCGGAGGTCCGGTGATCGCCCTGCCCTGTCCCGCGGGCAAGGTCAGCTTGCCGTCCAACGTGGAAGCGACCTTGAGCGCGATGAGCGGAGCGCCGCGGACGATCCAATGGTTGAAGATCAGGTTCAGCTCGGCGCACTCCTCGCCGAGCACGCCTTCGACGACCGCGACGCCCTTGGCGCGCAGCAGCTCGAGGCCATGACCGGCATGGGCCGGATTCGGATCGCGGGCGCCCACGACGACCGTGCGGAGGCCGGCGGCCAGGATCGCGTCCACGCACGGCGGCGTGCTCCCATGCGTGCAGCAAGGCTCAAGCGTGACGTGCAGGACGGCGTCCGCGGCGGGCTTACGGCCCAGCGCACGGAGGGCCATCACCTCGGCATGCGGCTCGCCGGCCTTGGCATGGAAGCCCTCGGAGACGATCTTCCCGCCCTCCGTGACCACCGCCCCGACCATCGGGTTGGGGTGCGTGCGGCCCCAAGCCTGACGGGCGAGCTCGAGGGCTCGCCGCATCGGAGGCTCGGAGACGGGCGCGGACACGATCAGCGGTTGCGCTTGCGTGAGACCGCGGCCTTGGGGCCGCCCGGGGTCAGCTGCGGTTCGGAGTAGTAACGGAAACCTTCGAGCTTACGGCGCTCGATGCCCCGACCGAGGAGGACTTCGATCTGCTGCAGGTGGTGCATCTCGTCCGGCGAGTAGAGCGTGAAGGCTTCGCCTTCGGCGGAAGCGCGGCCGGTGCGGCCGATACGGTGGACGTAGTCTTCGGCGTGCTCCGGGACGTTGTAGTTGATGACGTGCGTCACGCCGCGGATGTCGAGGCCGCGGGAAGCGATGTCGGTCGCCACCATGATGCTGAACTTACCGGACTTGAAACCGGCGAGCGCGGCGGCGCGTTCGGACTGGGTGCGGTCGGCGTGCATCGTCGCGACGGGCGTGCCGTGGCCTTCGATCCACTCGGCGATGCGGTCGGCGTCGCGCTTGGTGCGGGTGAAGACGATGACGGACTTGTAGCCGCTCTTGTTGAGCAGGGCCAGCAGCAGGTCATACTTCTGGAAGATATCGACCGGGTAGATCGCGTGGTCGACCGTGTCGGCGGCGCCGAGGCCGGTACGGACGTCGACCGTGACGGGGTCGCGGAGCGCCCAGCCGGCGATGCGGCCGATGGCATCGGAGATCGTGGCGGAGAAGAGCAGCGTCTGGCGGTCCTTCGGGCAGTAGTTGACGATGCGGGTGACGTCCTCGATGAAGCCCATGTCGAGCATGCGGTCGACTTCGTCCATGATCAGCATCTGGATGGACTTCAGATCGAGGATTTTCTGCTCATGCAGGTCGAGCAGGCGGCCCGGGGTGGCGATGACGACGTCGACGCCCTCCTCGAGGGCCTTGACCTGGGCGCCGTAGCCCACGCCGCCGTAGAGGAGCGCGGTGCGGGTGCCGAAGTGCTTGCCGTATTTCTGGAAGTTCTCGTCGACCTGGACGGCGAGCTCGCGCGTCGGGACGAGCACGAGGCAACGGGGCTTGCCGGCGGCGGGACCGAGGAGCGAGAGCGTCGGGAGCGCGAAGGCGGCGGTCTTGCCGGTGCCGGTCTGGGCGGCGCCGATGAGATCCTTGCGGGCCATGATGGCCGGGATGGCCTGGGCTTGGATCGGGGTCGGGGTCACGTAGCCATGTTCGGCTAAGGAGCGCAGGACTGGCTCGGGCAGACCGAGGTCGGAAAACGTAGACATAGAGTCAGGCTAGAAAGCGATACGCCGGGGCAAAGGGAAAGGATAAAGGGAGGGAAACACGGCTGAGAAGCCAAACCCACGCAAGGGACGGGGCTTTTGCCCGCCTTCGGGTCCGGGTTTGACAATCCCCCCGAGATTCCCTGCATAGGACTTCCTTCCTCCCAAGGAAGGACGCACGGTGGTTGTAGCTCAGTTGGTTAGAGCACTGGTTTGTGGTACCAGGGGTCGGGGGTTCAAGTCCCCTCAATCACCCCACTTTGCAAGAGCCTCGGAGCAATCCGAGGCTCTCTGCTTGGCGGGCCGCAAAGACTACCCCTACCCCTACCCCTGCCCCTGAACTCAGCCGTGCGCTCCCTTGGACTTGAAGTAGGCCTCGATGGCGTCGCGGATGGCCTTCTCAAAGGCGTCGTCCTTGGCCTTGATCTCGGCGTCGATGGTCGGCTCGCCGACCTGCGCGCCGCGTCGGAACCACTTCTCACCGCTGAAGGAAAAGTGCTGTCCGTAGTAGCT
The DNA here is from genome assembly GCA_030834165.1 of Verrucomicrobiota bacterium. GTDB lineage: Bacteria > Verrucomicrobiota > Verrucomicrobiia > Opitutales > UBA953 > UBA953. The sequence goes on along the minus strand of JAURFU010000006.1, from coordinate 2,664 downwards.
GGCGTAGGTGACGTGGAACTTATAACCGGACGGATAGTTGGTCAGGAACACCGAAGCCTTGGCGACCGGGTAGTCGGGCTGGACCTTCACCAGCGCCTTGCGGACCTCGGCGGTCACCTCCTTGGAGTCGCACTTGATCAGGTGATCCATGAAGCGCGCGTCGTCGAACTCCACCTGCATCGGGAAGAACACGCCGGACTTCATGCCATGGAAGGCGGTGCCGGGGACGCCGAAATAGAGCAGCGCACAGGAGAGCAGCGTGACGCCCAGCAACGAGGCCATGACGGCCATCGGATGCATCGGCTTCTTCAGTTCGACGGAACACATGGGCGAAAGAGATAGATAGCCCCGGCCCCGAATCAATCAGATTGGGGCGGGCCGGCCGGGCTTCACTTCAAGGTCTGCAGATAGGCCTTCACGTCCTCGAGCTCCTGCGGCTTCAGGATCAGTCCCATCGGGGGCATCGGCGAGACGCCCAGTTTCTCGTAGCCCTTGGCGAGGACCTTGTTCGGCTCGACCAGGGATTCGTGGATATAGGCGGGCGTCGCGCGGGTGGCGATGCCGTCGAGCGCGGGGCCGATGGCGCTGCCCTTCCCTCCCACCATGTGGCAGGTGGCGCAGGCGGCGGTGGGATGCTTCCAGAAGATCTCCGCGCCGCGGGCGGCGTCACCGGCGGTGACGGGGGCGTCGCCGGCGACGGTGAGTTCGGAGAGGCGGACATCATCGTAGAACGAATCGCCGGTGGCGACGTGGAGGAGGTTGATGCTGGCCTTGGTGCGCTTGCCGCTGTTGAAGACGACCTCGACCTCGGTCCAATCGGATTCGCGGGACGTGACCTTCTCGGTCTCGGCGCGGCCGATGTGGTCGTTGAGGCTGGCCTTGCCGCGGAGGGCGTGGGTCTTGATCCAGGCGCTGAGGCGATACTCGGTGTTAGGCTTCAGCTCGACGTCGGCGAAGAAGCTGGTGTCGGCGTCGGCGCGGGTGATGGCACGCATGGCGTGCTTGCCGGAGCGGACGTTCTTCGGGTCGATGACGATACCCCAGTTGGCCTCCTTGTTGCCCGGACGGGCGCCGTAGTCGCGGCGCTTCCAACCGAGAGGGGTCGTCTTGTCGGCGGCGACGTCTTCGAAGCCGGGATTAGGCAGGAGGTTCGGGCCTTCGACGTAGGTGGCGGTCTTGTGCTTCTTGGCGAGCAGGCGGGCGGCTTCGTTCAGCCACTCGTCGGACTTCACGGCCGGATCGGCGGCGAGCTGGCGGACGAGCGTCTGCACTTCCGGCGAAGTCGGGAAGTCGGCCAGCTTCACGAGGGCGGCCAGGCGGGTGGCCGGAGCCTTGTCGGCCACGACACCCGCGCCGAAGAAGAGTTTCTGGGCGGAGGCGTCGGCGCCGAGGGCGCGGATCGCGTTGCGGCGGAGCTCAGGCGAAGCGGAGAGCAAGGCGGCCTGATGGGTCGCGGCGTCGAGCTGACCAAGCCCGTGGAGGGACCAGAGGGCGTGGATGGCGGCGACGTCGGCGGAGGACTTCACGACGAGGTCCCGGAGGGCCGGGGCGAGGTCGGCCTTCCTGCCTTCGACGATCAGGCGCTGGGCGCGGAGGCGTCCGTATTGGGTGCTGCCGGCGAGACCCGCGAGGAGGTCGGCGGAAGAATCGCCCTGCGCGGCCTTGGCGACATTGCCGGGCTTGTCCCAGACGATGCGATAGATACGGCCGCGGGAGTGGTCGCGGAGATCGTTCTCGTGCGCGCCGCCGACGCCGGTCTTGGCATCGAAACCGCCGCGGTTCACGCTGGGCGTCGGGTTGTGCTGGATGATGAAGTTCTGCCAGTCGGCGAACCAGATGGCGCCGTCGGGGCCGACTTCGGCGAAGACCGGCGACATCCATTCGTCGGAGCTGGCGACGAGGCTGTAGGCGTCCTTGGCGACGTAGCCCGCCCCGTTGGGCTGCACGTCCATGAGGCCGATGAGCTTCATCGTCGGCTCGCAGACCATCGCCTTGCCCTGCAGGCGGGGCGGGAGCTGGGCGGAATAGATGAAGGTCGAGCCGGCGGCGGCGGTGTAGCCGCCCATGACGTCGACCTGGCGGAAGTTCGGGGTGATCGTGTGGGCCTTGTCGACGACGTTGATCTTCTTGGCCGACATGCCGCGGGAACCCTTGGCCCACGCGGTCGCGGGGATGCCGCCGAAGAAGATCGGGGCGTTGTTGGCCGTCCCGCCGAAGGAGTCGCCGGCGGCGTTGGCGCCGTAGCCCCAGGTGTTGTTGGAGAACTGGTGGAGGAACTCGAGCTGGGAGCCGTCCGCGGTGAAGCGGTAGCTGCCCATGGCGAAATTCTTCTTCTCGCCGCCGACTTCGCCGGCGAAGCCGCTGTAACCGACCGCGCCCCGGAGCCAGTTGTCATAGCCGTAGGAAAGGCTGCTGGCCTGGGCGTGGGTGTCGCGGATGCCCCAGCCGGTCATGATGACCTGACGGACGTCGGCCTTGTCGTCGCCGTCGGTGTCCTTGAGGAAGACGAAGTTCGGGGACTGCGCGACGATCACGCCGCCGTTGGCGGAGACGAGGCTCGTCGGGATGTTGAGTTTGTCGGCGAAGACGGTGAACTTGTCGGCCTTGCCGTCGCCGTCGGTGTCTTCGCAGATCTTGATGGAGTCGTTGCCCTGCTGCTGGTCT
>JAURFU010000069.1 GCA_030834165.1 Verrucomicrobiota bacterium | reverse complement strand
TCGGCGTTCGGTAACCAGGCTCCGGCGGTCAAGGTGGATGACGTCAAGAAGGTCCGCGAAGCGACCAAAGGTCGCACGGCGCCTTGGACTGCGGCGGATTTGGGTAAGTGATCCCCAGGTAGGGACGGCACCACGTGCCGTCCTAGGGGTTGTCACTAGGGTAAGATAGGACAGCACGTGGTGCTGTCCCTACCTTACGACTTCTCTTTCCGTGTCAGCGACTGCACCCAGGCGACGCCCGCAAGGGTGACGGCGCCGCCGAGCAAAGTGAGCGGAGAAGGCTCTTCTCCGAGGATCATCCAGCCGAACAAGACCGAGAAGACCGGGATCGCATACACCGCGCTCATCACCGTCGTGATCGGCAGCTTCACCAGCACCCAAGACCAGATCGTGTAGCAGAGGGCGGCCGGAACCATGCCGAGAAAAACGAGGTGAAGCCAGCCCATGCCGGTAAGCCGGGAAGTCGTGCCAGCCAGGTCTTCTGAAAACGGCAACAGTCCGAGCGTACCCAGCCAGATGGCCCAGGTGGTCACGTCGACCGCGGGGTAACGTTGGGTCAGGGCTTTGCTGATCAGGGTCTGGATGGCCGCGCAGACGGCCGAACCTAGGATCAGCATGGAACCTAGGTTGAACGTCAGGCCGGACTCGGATCCGGCGGCGGTGAGCACGACGCCGACCATGGAGACGGAGATACCGAGCCAGGCGAGGAGGCCTGCCTTTTCACGTCCGGTCAGTACGCCGATCAGGATGACCAGGACCGGGATGCAGGAGATGAGCATCGAACCGGTTCCGGCGTTCACGGTGCGTTCGCCGTAGTTGATGCCGAGGTTGTAGAGGCAAAAGCCGAAGAGGCCCAGGCTCGCCACGACCGGCCAGTCCGAGCGGGCGGGCAGGGGGCGACCACGGTAGAGCCAGACGGGCAGCATGACCGCGGAGGCGATCAGGTAGCGCATGGCACCCAGCTGTCCTGAGCCGACCTCGGGCAGCACGGCGCGGACGTTCACCCAGGACATACCCCAGGCGACGACGTTGAAGAACATCGCCGCGGTGGCCCAACGTCTGACGGAAGCGCCCTCGCTCACGAACGGCAGCCGATCAGCTCGATGAGCTTATAAGCGCAGGCCTGGGCGAATTCCTTGTCGTTGATCGCGAGGTCGAATTCCTGCACCGGGACCTTGGCGTTGGCCTTCAGGGCGGAGAAGAGGGCTTCGTCGGCCGCGGCGTCGTGGAAGGGCTGGCCGGCGGTGCTGATGACGGAGATCGCCTTGCGGGGGATCATGACGGTCGTGCCCGCCTGGTAGGCGTTGGCTTTCTTGGCGACGATCTCGCCGAGCTGACGGCATTCGTCCGCGGTCGTGCGCATCAGGGTGACCTGCGGGTTGTGGACGTAGAAATTGCGGCCTTGGAACTTCGCCGGCACCGAGGCCATCTCGCCGAAGTTGACCATGTCGAGGCAGCCCGGGGCCACGACCACGGGAACGTTCGCCTTGGCGGCGGCATCCATCCGCTCGGGGCCGGCGTTGAGGGTTCCGCCCACCAGCTCGTCGGCCCATTCGGTCGTGGTGATGTCGAGGACGCCGGCCACGATGCCGCTCTCGATGACGGATTCCATGATGCGTCCACCCGTACCGGTCGCCGCGAAGACGAGGACTTCGTAGCCGGCGGCCTCGAGGACTTTCTTGGCTTCGGTGACACAGGTGGTGGTGTTGCCGAACTGGCTGGCGACGATGAGGGGTTTGGAAGCGCCGACTTCGGGCTGCGCTGCGACCATGCCGCAGATCGCGCCGGCGGCGCGGGTGAAGATGACGCGGGAGAGGCGGTTCAGTCCGGCCACGTCGGCGATGCTGGGCATCATCGTGATGTCCTTGGTGCCGAGGTAAGGGGCGACGTTGCCGGCGGCCAAGGTCGAGACCATCAGTTTGGGGAAGCCGAGGGGCAGGGCGCGCATGGCGGCCGTGCCGATGGCGGTGCCGCCGCCTCCGCCGAGGGAGATGATGCCGTCGATCCTGCCCTCGGCGGCGAGCTTCGCGACGAACGCCGGCGCGGCCTTGGTCATGGCCACGACGCATTCACCGCGGTCCTTCTTGGCCATCAATGAGACCAGGTCAATGCCGGCGGCCGCCGCGACCTGCTCGCGGGTCACGTCGGGCTGTACCGTCGCCGGGCCGCCCGTGCCGACGTCGATCAGCAGGGGCTTGTGGCCGTGGCGGGCGATGAGCGCGGCCACGAAGGCATGTTCTTCGCCCTTGGAATCAAGCGTGCCGAGGACCGCGATCGTGGCCATGGTCAGCTCAGAAGAACTTACGCTTCACCGGGATCTGCTTGAAGCGCTGGGTCAGGTCGGTGAGCGACTGCTCGACGGCCATGCGTTCGAGGCTCGAGGCGCCGACGAAGCCGTCGGTGTCGGTGTGCTCATTGATGAAGGCGGCGTCTTCCGGGGTGTTGATCGGGCCGCCGTGGCTGAGGAAGATGAGGTCCTTGCGGACGGACTTGGCGGCGTCGATGATGCCCTGGGTGATCTTGGCGGCTTCCGGCAGGGACATCGTGGCGTTGGTCACGCCGATCGAACCACCGACGGTCGTGCCCACGTGGGCGATGATGACGTCGGCGCCGGCCTCGGCCATGGCCTTGGATTCTTCGGGCGAGCCTACGTAGACGATGGTGAACATCTCCATCCTGCGGGCGAGGGCGACGGTCTCGAACTCCTTCTTCACGCTCATGCCGGTCTCTTCGAGGATCTGGCGGAACTTGCCGTCGATGATCGTGTGGGTCGGGAAGTTGTTGATGCCGGAGAAGCCCATGTCCTTCACCTTGCCGAGCCAGTGCCACATGCGGCGGCGAGGGTCGGTGGCGTGGACGCCGCAGATGACGGGGATCTCTTCGACGACGGGAAGGACTTCATATTCGCCGATCTCCATGGCGACCTGGTTGGCGTCGCCGTAAGCCATCATGCCGGCGGTCGAGCCATGGCCCGCCATGCGGAAGCGTCCGGAGTTGTAGACGATCACCAGGTCGGCGCCGCCGCGTTCGATGAACTTGGCGCTGATGCCCGTGCCGGCGCCGGCGGCGATGATCGGCTTGCCCTTGGACATCGTGTCGCGGAGGCGCTCGATGACTTCGATGCGGGTGTAAGGGTTTCCTTTTCCGGTCCAGGGGTTGGGCATGGTGATGAGAGGGGAAGGGTGGTCGGGGGTTGCTCCTTATGGGATAAGTCGTATCCAAAGGGAGTGGCCCGCAAGAGCGATTTAAAACATTACAGCGAGACGCAACTCCGTCATTCCGAGACGGACATTGAGAACCCGCGGTCCCGTCGCCGGGTCGTGGTGGCGGCGGAACATAAAGACGACCGTCCATGGGTTCTTTCCGGAATCCGTTGCAAGGAGCTGGGTCTCTTCGAAATCGCCCACCTGGGGGTGGCTGAGATGCTGGCCCCGTATGAAGTCGTCCGGGCCAACCAAAGCGGTGCCTTCTTCATGGCCTGCCTCAGCGGCCAAGGGCAGGTCTGGGTCGACGGCCGCTGGCGCACGATCTCGGCCGGGCAAGCCTGCCTGCAGCCGTCTGGCATCCGTAATTCCTTCCGCATCGGGCGGAGCAAGCGCTGGGAATTCTGCTGGATCCGTTTCGGCGGGGGCGTGCGCTCGAACACCATCTTCCGGGCCAGTTCGCCCGTGCTGGCCGATTTCGATGCCGAGCCCCTGCGCGCGGCTATTTCCGGTCTCATCGCCGAACTCAGAGGCGCCGGCGTCTCGCGCCGTAACCATCAGTGGATCGAACTGGCCTATGATTACGTCCGCAGCTTCGCCGGTAGCTTCCGCGGCGACCCTCGCGTGCAACGCCTTTGGGACGAAGTGCACGGCAAACTCGACTTCGCCTGGGACACCAGGACCCTTGCCCGCGAGTCCGGCCTCAGTTTCGAGCACCTGCGTAGGCTCTGCCTCAAGGAGATCGGCCGCACCCCGATGAGCCACCTCACTCACCTCAGGATCCAGCAGGCCATCCGGCTGATCAGCGAATCCGACGACAAACTGGCGGTCATCGCCCGCAAGGTCGGTTTCGCCAACGGGAACAGCTTCTCCTCGGCCTTCAAGAAGTCGACGGGCCATGCCCCCTCGGCCTTCCGGGCGGAGGCCTGAAAACGAGCGATAATGTGCATCTGAGAGGGGTCCGGTTGCGGTTCAGGGTGCCGCTAAGTCTTGTAGGCTCAGGAGCGGTTCGTTTGATGAGACCATGCTTCCCCGCATCAGCCCCTACCTGCGTCTGGCCTTGGTCTTCATCGGCGCCGTCCTTTTCGCCGCCCCGGTGAAGGTGACCGTCGTTTCCGACGACCCTGCCGCCGTCAAAAACCTGGTCACCGAGCTCAAGTCCGCCGGCGCCGAAGTGACCGAGGCTGACCGCCCTCGCGACCTGCTCGCGACGAAGCACGACAAGGACGAAGTCATCGTCCTTTACCGCAAGGATTACACGCCCTACGAAGTGCATGACCGCGCCGCGCTCGCCGATCTCTCCAACCGCGGCATCGCTTTCGTCGCCCTCCGTGGAGCCATCGCCGGTCCTTCCGCCTCCTGGGCGCGCGACACCTTCGGCGCCGGCTGGACGCCCGAGAGCCGCCGCTTCCGCGCCTTGATGATGCTCAACGTCCGCACCGACGCCCATCCGCTGGCCAAGGACGCCTCCACCTTCGACGTCACCGACGACACGGTCTTCAACCTCGAACTCAACGAGAAGATCCACGTCCTGGCTTCGTCCTTCACCTCCAAGGTCAGCGCCAACCGCAAGAACATCACCGAGGTCTCCGATAAGGCCTCGATCTACGACATCCAGCCGCAAGCCTGGGTCTTCGAGAATTCCCGTCTCCGTTCCGCCGTCTTCCTGCAGGGCGACGCCGCCACGCTCGCCCATGCCAGCTACCGGACCTTCATCAAGCGAGGCATCGCCTGGGCGGCCCGTCGACCCGACGTCGACGAACTCTGCACGAAGGATGACCTCGTCGACCTCCGTTATCCGGTCGGCGGTCCCAGCCGCGCCGAGAAGGCCATCGCCGCCTTCCAGATGCAGCCGGGCTTCAAGGCCGGCGTCGTGGTCACCGAACCTCTGATCAACAAGCCCATCGCCGTGCAGTGGGACGAGCGCGGCCGCATGTGGATCGCCGAGACCCCTGAATATCCGAACGGACGTCGGCCGCTGACCGCCGAGGCCTGGCGCGAGGGCGGGGTGCTGGTGCCCGGCAGCTACGATCGTCCGGCTCAGGACAAGATCAGCGTGCTGGTCGACACCGACGGCGACGGCAAGGCCGACCAGAAGCAGCTCTTCCACGAAGGGCTGGAGCTCATCACCGGATTCTGCCACTACAAGGACGGCGTCATCGCCGTCTGCCAGCCGCACATCGTCTGGCTGCGCGACACCGACGGCGACGGCAAGGCCGACAAGGAGCAGGTGCTCTACGGCGGCTTCACGCCCGGCGACACCCACTTCGTCGCCAATCACTTCATCCTGGCTCCCGACGGCTGGGTCTACGCCAGCAACGGCGGCGGCGGCGAGGTCTTCCCGGCCTCCCAGCCCGACCGTAAGGTGCGGCTCTCCCCGGGCACCTTCCGTTTCAAGCCTGACGGTTCGGCCATCGAGCAGATCGCCTCGCAGGGCGGCAACAGCTTCGGCAACGAGGTGACCTCCGACATGGAGCTCTTCCATGGCAAGGCCACCAACGGCAACCCGATCCAGCACGTCGTCCTCTCCGAGTCCATCCTTGCCAAGGCTCCGGGCACTCCGGCCAAGGCCTTCAGCTCGGTCAATCCCCGCCGCCCGGTGCTCCGCGCCGACCTGCCTGACCGCGCGCCGTTGCTGCAGATCGACCAGGTGGGCTATTACACCGCTGCTTGCTCCGTCGCCGTCCAGGAGCATGGCGCCTGGCCGGAGGAATACCGCGACACCATCTTCATCACCGAGCCGATCCTCGACATCATCCACTTCGAGAAGCTCCGTCCCGAAGGCCCGACCTTCCTCGGTGAAGTCACCCTCAAGGACCGCGAATGGCTCCGCTCGATGGACCATTGGTTCTGTCCGATCGACGTGAGCTTCGGTCCGGACGGCGCGCTCTACGTCCTCGATTTCTACACCCCCGTCGTGGCGCACAACGACACCCGCGGTCCGATGCACAGCAAATCGGGCGCCTCGGTCCGTCCGGACCGCGAGCATTATTTCGGTCGAGTCTACCGCATCCAGCACGAGTCGGCGCCCAAGCTCGTCGTGCCTGACCTCTCGAAGGCCGACGTTGCCGGCCTCCTCGCGGCTTTCAGCCACCCGAACAAGGTCGTCCGCTTCAATGCGCTCCGCACCCTGATGGACCGTGATGCCGGCCTGCAGGCCTCTTCGACCGGACCGTTGAACGCCTTGGTGCGCTCCGACGCCATTCCTGAGGCCCGCGTGCTGGCCTTGTGGGCTCTGCAGCGACTCGAACGCCTGGAGCCCGGCCTGGTCGTGGCCGCCGCCGCCGATGCTTCCGCCGCGGTCCGCAAGAACGCCTTCCTCGTGGCCGAAGCCGCCCGTCTCTCCCTGCCGGCCGCCATGCTCAAGGCCGGCATCGCCGACAAGGACGCCCGCGTCCGTCTCGCCGCCGTCCGCGCCCTCGGCGCGGCCCAGCTTGATGCCGAGTCGGGTGCGCTCCTCTTGTCCGCCTGGACGAATGACCACGAAGCCGCCACCGCTACCGCCGCCGCTTCGGCCAATCCTGCGGCCACCCTCGAGGTCATGCTCTCGGGCAAGGCTCCGGCCCGCGCCGATTTCGCCGTCTCCCTCGCCGCCACGCTCACGCCCGATGCTTCGTTACGGGTGCTGCGTGCCGCCGCGGCTTCCGCCGACGCCAAGCTTGCCGCGTCCATCCTCCGTGAGATCGCCTCCCGTCGCCTCGCGGCGCCCGCCAAGCTGGATGAGACCCGTCAGGCTCTCCGTGCGCTGCTTGCGGGCAAGGATACGGAAGTCGCCACCGCTACCGCCGCCATCGCCGGCCTATGGGTCACCGATGGCAGCCTGAAGGCGGAACTCGCCGCCGTCGCCGGTCGTCTCCTCGCCGTCGTCGCCGACGAGAAGGCCTCGGTCGAGTCCCAGGTCGCCGCCGTCCGTGTCCTCGTGCTGCTGCGTGACACCGACGCCCAGATCACCCCGGCGCTCGCCCAGGCCCTGACCTCGGCGCGTGAACCCGTGGCCGTCGCCACCGCGGGCGCCTTGGCCACCAGCGGAGACGTCTCGGTCGGCAAGCTGCTCTACGGCGCTTTCCCGAAGTCCGCCGGCTCGTTCCGTTCCACCTTGTATTCCGCGCTCGTCGGTCGTCCGGAGTGGGCCGGACTCATCCTGGACGCGCTGGAAGCCAAGTCGCTCTCCGCGATGCAGCTCGGGCCCATGCAGGTCTCCCAGCTCGTCCGCCACCCCGACGCCGCCATCTCCCAGCGGTCCGCCGCCGTGCTCGCGAAGCTGAACGCCGGCAGCAGTCCGGCCAAGGATGACATCGTGTCGAAGCTGCGCCCTGAGGTCGAGAAGCCCGGCGACGCCGCCAAGGGCAAGGAGCTCTTCGTCGCCGCCTGCCAGACCTGTCACAAGATCGGCAATGTCGGCAACGACTTCGGCCCGAACCTGCAGGGCATCGGTTCACACCCGCCGGCCGAGATGCTGGTCCATATCGTGGATCCTAACCGCATGGTCGACGACGAGCATCGCACCTGGAACTTCAAGATGAAGGACGGCACCCAGTATTCGGCCCTCATCGGCAGTGAGAATCCCACCTTCGTGAAGCTCAAGCTTCCGGCCGGACAGTCGGCCGAGCTCAAGGTGGCTGACATCGTCAGCCGCGAGCGCAGCCCGAATTCGCTGATGCCTGAAGGCTTCGAATCGTTGGGCGCCGAAGGCCTCCGCAACGTCATCGCCTACCTCCGCAGCGTGGCGATCTCGCCTGAGGGTGAGACCGTCGGACGTTTCCGCCTGCTCGACCTCCGGGCGGCGTTCACCGCCTCGACGAACACCGGGCTCTACGCCAGCAAGGAAGCCAAGCGCGACACCCTGCCGTTCGCCCAGTTCGGCAAGGTCGAGTCCAACGGCGTCCCTTATAGGGTCATCGACCCGAAGTCCTCGAAGGACGGCCTGAACGTCATCGTCCTCAAGGGCGGAGCCTTCAAGGGCGCTTATTCCAAGAGTTTCCCTCAAAAAGTGGAGATCCCCGTCGGTTCCGTAGCTAACCGGATCCACTTCCTCGGCGCTGTCGGCGGCTGGGGTGCCCATGGCGACGCCGTCGCGATGGTCGCTGAGGTGCATTTCCTCAGCG
>JAURFU010000068.1 GCA_030834165.1 Verrucomicrobiota bacterium | reverse complement strand
ATCCGTCAGGCGCTCAAGGCCCAGGGGCTGGCCCGGCTGATGCTGGAGACCGACGCCCCTTATCTCGCCCCGCAGTCCGTCCGTGGTAAGGAAAATACGCCGGCTTATCTCCCGGAGATCTGCGCCCAGGCCGCCGAACTGCTGGGCCTGCCGGCCGACGAGGTCGCCGAGGTCGCGACCCGCAACGCCCGCGAGTTCTTCGGCTTCTGAGGCGGGCATGAAAAAGGGCGGACCTCGCGGTCCGCCCTGATCGGCCGATGGCTGGTGGCTCAGGCCTTGGCCAAGGCCTGCTCGAGGTCGGCGATGATGTCCTCGATGTCCTCGATGCCCACGGAGAGGCGGACGTAGTCGTCCGTCACGCCGGCGCTGTCGCGTTCTTCCGCCGTCAGCTGCGAGTGCGTCGTGGAGGCCGGGTGGATCGCCAGCGAGCGGGCGTCGCCGATGTTGGCGACATGGCTGTGCAGCTGCAGGGAGTTGATGAACCTGCTGCCGCCTTCGAAGCCCGACTTGAGGCCGAAGCCGACCAGCGCGCCGTAGCCGTTGGTCAGGTACTTCTTGGCGAGGTCATGATACTTCGAGGACTTCAGGCCGGGGTAGTTCGTCCACTTCACCTTCGGGTGGGATTCGAGGAACTGCGCGACCTTGAGGGCGTTGGCGCAATGGCGCTCCATGCGGAGGTGCAGCGTCTCGAGGCCTTGCAGGAGGAGGAAGGAGTTGAAGGGAGAGAGGCAGCTGCCGACGTCGCGCAGGAACTGCAGGCGCATCTTCATGATGAACGCGATGTTGGCGCCGCCGGCCGGGGCGAAGGCCTTGAAGGCTTCCCAGTGCGGGAGGCCGTGGTAGGACATGTCGGGCTCAGTGAAGCCGGGGAACTTCCCGTTGCCCCAGTTGAAGTTGCCGCCGTCGACGACGATGCCGCCGATGGAAGTGCCGTGGCCGCCGATGTGCTTGGTGGCCGAGTGGACGACGATATTGGCGCCGTGTTCGAACGGGCGGTTCAGGTAGGGCGAGAGCGCGGTATTATCGACGATCAGCGGTACGCCGACCTCCTGGGCGATCTTGGCGACTTCGGCGAAGGGCAGGATGTTGAGGCGAGGGTTGCCGAGGCCTTCGCCGTAGAAGGCCTTGGTGTTCGACTTCACGGCCTTACGGAAGTTCTCGGGATCGTCGCCGTCGACGAACGACACCTGGATGCCGAGCTTCGGCAGGGTGTAGTGGAAGAGGTTGTAGGTGCCGCCGTAAAGCTGGGCCACGGACACGATGTGGTCGCCGGCCCCGGCGATGTTCAGGATGGCCGCGGTGATGGCGGCCTGGCCGGAAGAGTGGGCGAGGGCTCCCGAGCCGCCTTCGAGGGCCGCGAGGCGCTGCTCCAGGACGTCCGTCGTCGGGTTCATGATGCGGGTGTAGATGTTGCCGAGCTCCTTCAGGCCGAAGAGATTCGCGGCATGTTCCGTGTCGCGGAACTGGTAGCTGGTGGTCTGGTAGATCGGGACCGCGCGCGAACCGGTGGTCGGATCGGGCTTCTGGCCGGCGTGCAGGGATTTTGTGCCTAGTTTCATGGGGGTGAGTGGTGTGGGTTATCGTGGTTTTTCGAACGGGGAACAAGCCGGAAGCCGTTTTATGACCTTGTCCGTGGGCGGGCCGGCGGGAAAATCACCGCATGCGCTTCGTCCTGCCCCTGGTGTTGCTCCCCGTCGCCGCCTTGGCCGCCGAATGGCGCGAGGTCTGGCGCGATGATTTCAACGGCTCCGAGCTGGATTGGACGAAGTGGGCGGCTGAGGAGAACGGCCACGGCGGCGGCAACGGCGAGCTCCAGTATTATCTGGACCGTCCGCAGAATCTCCGGGTCGAAGGCGGCCATCTCATCCTCGAAGCGCGCAAGGAGAAGCTGAACATGGCCGGCGTGCTCAAGGATTACTCCTCCGCGCGCATCCGCACCAAACGGCGCGCCGACTGGCTCTACGGACGTTTCGAGATGTCGGCGCAGCTGCCGGCAGGGAAGGGGCTGTGGCCGGCTTTCTGGATGATGCCTTCCGAAGAGAAATACGGCGGCTGGGCCGCCAGCGGGGAGATCGACATCATGGAATTCAAGGGACACGAGCCCGACCAGGTCCACGGCACGCTCCACTACGGGGCGCCTTGGCCGAAGAACATCTACAAGGGCAAGCCCTACCGCCTGCCGAAGGGCGACTTCACCGACGGCTTCCATGTCTTCGCCCTCGAGTGGGAAAGGGACGCCTTCCGCTGGTATGTCGACGGCGTCCAGGTCCAGGAGCAGAAAGAGTGGAGCTCCGCCGGTGGGCCTTTCCCCGCGCCGTTCGACCAGAAATATTTCCTGGTGCTGAACCTCGCCGTCGGCGGCGGCTTCGGCGGCCCGGTCGGGGCGGACACGCGTTTCCCGGCCCAGTTCAAGGTCGATTACGTCCGCGTGCTCCAGCGGTGACGCCGTAGTTCCGACTCGCCCAACGGGGGCAAGGTTCGCTAACTCCACGGCCTATGCCCGTGTTCCTGCATGACACCATGTCCCGCGAGAAGCGGCCGCTGCTCCCGAAGCCCGGCCGCGAGGTCTATGGCATGTATTGCTGCGGTCCCACGGTCTACGGCCCGGCGCACATCGGTAATTTCCGCACGTTCACCTTGCAGGACGTCCTGCGCCGTACCCTCGAGGTCGGCGGCCTGAAGGTGAAGCACGTCCGCAACATCACCGACGTCGACGACAAGACGATCCGCGGTGCCCAGGCCGCCGGGCAGACGCTCGCCGCCTTCACCAAGGGATGGACCGACAAGTTCCATGCCGATTGCAAGGAGCTCGGCCTCCTGCCTCCCCATGTGGAGCCCAGCGCGGTCGAGCACATCCCCCAGCAGGTCGCGATGATCAAGGCCCTGGTCGACCGCGGTCACGCCTACGTCGCCAAGGACGGTTCGGTCTACTTCAAGGTCTGCTCCTGCCCGGATTACGGCAAGCTGAACCATATCGACTTCACCAAGCTCGAGACCCAGTCCGAGAACTCCGCCGGCGAGGCCAACGATGCCGACGAATATGAACGCGAGTCGGCCTCCGACTTCGCGCTCTGGAAGTCCCGCAAGCCCGAGGATGGCGCCAACTTCTGGCCCTCTCCCTGGGGCGAAGGCCGACCCGGCTGGCATATCGAGTGCTCCGCCATGTCCCTCGCCCACCTCGGCGCCACCTTCGACCTGCACGGCGGCGGCGTCGACCTCTGCTTCCCGCACCACGAGAACGAGATCGCCCAGTCCGAGTGCGCCACCGGCGTGAAGGGCTTCGCCGCCCACTGGTTTCATAGCGCCCACCTGATGGTCGAGGGTGAGAAGATGTCCAAGAGCAAAGGCAACCTCTACACCTTGAGCGAACTTAAGGATAAGGGGTTTACTGCCAATGAGTTACGCTACACCTTGATCAGCGGACATTACCGCAGTCCGCTTAATTTCACCTTCGCTGGGCTGGAGGGCGCCCGCTCGGCCATCGCCAAGCTGGAGCGCTGGACGGATCGCTTGCTGGCCTCGGCCGGGTTCACGCGCGCCGAATTCGTCGCGCCGTCGGTCCAGGAAGTTCAGACCGCGTGGGGACGATTCGCGCCGGCCTGGGATCTCCTGCAGGAAGACCTCAACGTCCCGGGCTGCCTCGGCCAGATTTTCACCGTAGTGGGAGACAAAGCCGAAGTTTCGCCCCACCAAGCCCGCGAAGACGTCTGCGGACTCGCCAAACTTCTCCACGCGCTGGGCATCGTGCTCTTCGTCCCGCAGGCCGGCGCATCGGTGCCCGCGGCCATCGCCGACCTCGGCGCCCGTCGCTGGGCCGCCAAGCAGTCGAAGGATTTCGCCGCCGCCGACCGGCTGCGCCAGGAGCTGACCGCCGCCGGCTGGACGATGCTCGACCGGAAGGACGGCTACGACCTCCGGCCGCTCTGAGGGGTTGCTCATAAGTTTCTTTAAAAACCAATTGTAAGGAAATTTAGGAGACGGCATGCTCGGCGGGCTATGTCCAATCCCGCACCCTCCCGTCCGCTCAGTCCCACCTTCTTCCCGTCGCTCGCGTTCCTCCTCTTCGGAGTCGCGCTGGCGCTGGGTTTCGTCACCGCCACCGACAGGTTCGGGCGCTCGCTGACGCAGATCCGCCAGAACCGCCCCGAGATCGTCGTCAAGGGCGTGGCGACGCAGAACCTGCGCTCCGCGCAGGGCATGGTCCAGGTCTCGCTGCGCTGGCGCGGCGAAGATTTCGAGGCCGGCCGTCGCGCGCTCGCGACGCAGCGCGCCGCGCTGAACGATGTCCTCCGCGAACTCGGCTTCACGCCGTCCGAATCCATCTACGCCGCGCCCTCGGTCCGCCGGCTCGAGCCCGCGGTCTTCGTCGAGCCGCCCGTCGAGAACGGCGAGAAGCCGCCGGTACGTCGCCCGCAGCTGGTCGACTTCGACCGCTTCGCGCGCGGCCGGGCGCCGGAATATCTCTTCGACCAGGACCTCAACGTCCAGTCCGCCGACGTCGAGCGCGTCCTGGCCTTCTCGCGCAAGGAGATCTTCCTCGCCGACGGCGTGGGCATCGAGCGCTCCGCCCCGATCTTCCGCCTGCTCAACCTCGCCGACGTGAAGAAGGACCTGCTCGAATCGGCCGCGAAGGACGCCCAGCGCCGCGCGAACACGATGGTCACCGGTTCCGGCACCAGCCTCGGCGCCTTGCTCGAGGCCTCCCAAGGGGTCATCCAGATCAGCGCCAAGGACCGCATCGACGAAAGCGATTCGAGCCAGGTCGACATCCATTCCATCGACAAGACCATCCGCGTGGTCGTGACGATGCGGTTCGAACTCGTCAAGGAATAGGCCCGCGGCCTTGGGCGGGGCGGGGCGGCTTGCTCCGTCCTTGCCCTCCGCCTCGGGAACCCCTAGCGAGTGGGGTCTTCCGCCATGTCTTCCCGTCCGCAGATGACTCCCCTCGAGGAGATCCGTCACTCCGCCGCCCACATGCTGGGCGCCGCCGTGCTCCGCCTGTTCCCCCAGGCCCAGCTGGACATCGGCCCGCCTACCGACAACGGCTTCTACTACGACTTCGACCTCGACCACACCTTCACGGCCGAGGATCTGGTGAAGATCGAGGAAGAGATGCGTCGCATCTCCAAGGAGAACCAGAAGTTCGAGCGCTTCGAGTGCACCCGCGAGGAAGCCGAGAAGCTCATCCTTGAGCGCGGTCAGAACGCCTACAAGGTCGGCCGTCTCGGCGACATCCCCGCCGGCGAGACCATCTCCTTTTACAAGAACGGCGAGTTCGTCGACCTCTGCGCCGGCACCCACGTCCGTTACACCTCGCAGGTCAAGGCGTTCAAGCTCCTGCATATCGCCGGCGCCTACCACCGTGGCGACGAGAAGAACAAGCAGCTGCAGCGCATCTACGGCACCGCCTACGCGACCAAGGACGAACTCGAGCAGGCCATGGCCCGCGCCGAGGAGGCCAAGAAGCGCGACCACCGCAAGCTCGGCAAGGAGCTGAAGCTCTTCCATATCGACGAGAAGGTGGGCCAAGGCCTCATCCTCTGGACGCCCAACGGCGCGATCGTCCGCCAGGAGCTCCAGAACTTCATCTCCGAGCGTCTCTTCCAGACCGGCTACAAGCAGGTCTTCACGCCGCACATCGGCAACCTCGACCTCTACCGCACCTCGGGCCACTTCCCGTATTACAAGGACGCCCAGTTCCCGCCCCTCGTCGAACGCGAGGCCATGGAGATGCTCGCCAAGGAAGGCTGCGGTTGCGGCGAACTGACCAACCGGCTGGCCGACGGCACCGTGCAGGGCTTCCTCCTGAAGCCGATGAACTGCCCGCACCACATCCGCATCTACGCTTCCCAGCCTCACTCCTACCGCGACCTGCCGGTCCGTCTCGCCGAGTTCGGCACGGTCTACCGCTGGGAGCAGTCCGGCGAGCTGAACGGCATGACCCGCGTCCGTGGCTTCACCCAGGATGATGCCCACCTCTTCTGCACCGAAGACCAGGTCCTCCCGGAGGTCCTCGGCTGCCTCGAACTCGTCAAGGTCGTCCTCAAGACCCTCGGTCTGCACGACTACCGCGTGCGTGTCGGCCTGCGTAATCCTGACTCCGCCAAGTACACCGGCACCGCCGAGAACTGGGACAAGGCCGAGGCCGCCTGCCGCGCCGCCGCCGCCACCCTCGGCGTCGCCTTCTCCGAAGAGCCCGGCGAGGCCGCGTTCTACGGACCCAAGATCGACTTCGTCGTCCGCGACGTCATCGGCCGCGAATGGCAGCTCGGTACGGTGCAGGTCGACTTCAACCTGCCTGAGCGTTTCGACCTCACCTACAACGGCGCCGACAACAAGCCGCACCGCCCGGTGATGATCCACCGCGCGCCCTTCGGTTCGATGGAGCGCTTCGTCGGCATCCTGATCGAGCACTTCGCCGGCGACTTCCCGACCTGGCTCTCGCCCGAGCAGGTGCGCCTCATCCCGCTCAACGACGACCTCAACGCCGACTGCGAAGCCATGGCCGAGGTCCTCAAGGCCGCCAAGATCCGCTGCAGCGTCGACGGTTCGTCCGACAAGCTCGGCGCCAAGATCCGCCGCGCCGAGATGTCCAAGGTCCCGCACATGCTCGTCGTGGGCGCCAAGGAGAAGGAAGCCGGCGTGGTCAACGTCCGCTCCCGCGCCGACAAGTCCTTCGAAGGTAACCGTACCCTGGCCGAATTCGTCGCCCTGGTGTCGGCCGAAGTCGCCGAACGTCGCCTCAAGGCGCACGTCCCGACGGCCCCGGCCGCCCCGGCCGCTCCGCAGGCCTGACCGTCACGTGCTTTTCACGGACTCCCTGGGGAACTGAGGTTGCCCGGCGGGGTCCTTTGACCCTATACCCAAGCCATGAGCCAACCCCGTTCCTCCTCGCGTCGTGACTTCCTCAAGTTCGCCGGACTCGGCAGCCTCGTCTTCGGCGCCGGTTCCGCCCGGGCCCTCGGCGCCGAAGGGCGCGAGGCTTCGGCCAACTCCGCCCAGCGCCAGGCCAAGAACGTCATCTTCATGGTCTCCGACGGCATGTGCTTCTCGGTGCTCACCGCCGCGCAGACCTACCTGAGGCGCACGGAGAAGCGTTCGTCGCATTGGATGAGGATGTATGCGGAGCGCCCGGTCGTCCGTTCGCTCTGCGAGACCGACTCCGCCAGCGGCATCGTGACCGACTCCGCCGCCGCCGCCAGCTGCTGGGGCATCGGAGAGCGCATCGACAACGGCGTGCTCAACGTCACTCAGGACGGCCGCAAGCCCGTCACGCTCGTCCAGAAGATGAACGCGGCCAAGAAGCGCTGCGGCCTTGTCACCACCGCCACCGCCACGCACGCGACCCCGGCCGGCTTCGCCGTCACCGTGGCCAAGCGCTCTGACCAGAAGGCCGTCGCCGCCCAGTACCTCGAGCGTGGCGTCGACGTCGTCCTCGGCGGCGGCACGCAGTATTTCAGCGATGACCTGCGGGCCGCCTACCGTAAGGCCGGCTACGGCCTCGCCCTCGACCGTGACCAGCTCCTGGCTGACGCCGGTAAGGCTCCGCTGCTCGGTCTTTTCAGCAAGAGCCACATCCCGTTCGAGATCGACCGTCTGAACTCGGCCGAACTCAAGGCCTCGACGCCCACGCTCGCCGAGATGACCAAGGTCGCCCTGCGGCGCCTCGGCTCCGCCCCGGAAGGATTCTTCCTCATGGTCGAGGGTGGTCGCATCGACCACGCCGCCCACGGCAACGACGGCGCCGCCGCCATCCGCGAGCAGGTCGCCTTTGACGAGGCCATCGCCACCGTGTTGGCGTTCGTCGATAAGAACCCTGATACCTTGCTCATCATCACGACCGACCACGGCACCGGTGGCTTCAACGTGAACGGACTCGGCAGCGAAGACTTTGATACTTCGGCGCCGTCGTATGCCGAATCTTCGCCGGCCTTCGACCGGATGACCGCTTTTACGTCCTCGCTCGAAGTGCTTGGCGCCAAGACCAAGGGCCTCGCCCCCAAGGACTTCGTCCTGGCTGCCGAGAAGGCGACCGGCCTGAAGTTCAAGTCCGACGACCGTGCCAAGATCACCTCGACCAAGACGCTCTCCGCCGCCCTGATGAAGTACACCTCGATCGGGTGGACCAGCAACAATCACACCGGCGAGATGGTGGAGTTCTGCTCCAGCGGCCCGGGCTCCCAGCTCTTCACGCCGCATATGCGTAACGACCAGGTGCATGCGAAGATCCTGCAGGCGACCGGCGTGGCCTGAGGTCGGAAGATACGGCCAATAAAAAGGGCGTCCTTGCGGACGCCCTTTGTCGTGCCCGGTCTTTCGGCTTAGAGCTTGTTGTACTTCACGCCGCAACCGTAGGGCTTGCTGCTGGAGACTTCGGGGGCCTTGCCTTCCTTCACGGCCTTGACGGCGGCGAGGACGTAGTTCGTGGCCTTCTCGATGTCAGCGGACTTGGAGGAGGAGATGCTGTCGATCGCACCCTTGTAGACGAGGGTGCCCTTGCCATCGATGACGAAGCAGTGCGGGGTCACCTTGGCGTCATAGGCGCGGCCGATGC
>JAURFU010000067.1 GCA_030834165.1 Verrucomicrobiota bacterium | reverse complement strand
GTCCGTCTCACGGAGGCGCCGAATTCCAGCAGATACCGATTGGCGTCACCGGCGAAAAAAAAGACCCAGACCCATTTCACGCTGGGATCGACAGGCTCCCAGGTCGTGACTTCGGTGACTTGTGCGGGGACTTCCCGACCGGCGGCGTCATCAACGGCAAGGAAGGCATCAAGCAGTACCTCCGCACGGGCCGCGGCATCATCCGCGTCCGCGGCGTCGCCCACACCGAGGAGCTCAAGAACGGCAAGGAGCAGATCGTCCTCACGGAGCTGCCCTATAACGTCAACCGCGCCTCCCTGGTGAAGCACATCGCCGACCTCTGCGCCGAGAAGGTCCTCGACGAGGTCTCCGACCTCCGCGACGAGTCCGACGAGAACACGCGCGTGGTCATCGAGCTCAAGCGCAACGAGAACCCGAAGGTCGTCATCAACAAGCTCTACAAGCACACGAACTTCGAGAACTCGTTCGGCGTCATCCTGCTGGCCCTCGACAAGCGCCGTCCGAAGCAGATGAACATCCGCGAGCTCCTCGAGTGCTTCGTCGAACACCGCCGCGACGTCGTCACCCGCCGCACCCGGTTCCGCCTCCGCAAGGCCGAGGACCGCGCCCACATCCTCGAGGGCTTCAAGATCGCCCTGCGCAACCTGGACGACTTCGTGAAGATCATCCGCGCCGCGTCCAACCGCGACGAGGCCCGCGTGAAGCTCATGGCCAAGTACGGCCTCAGCGAACGCCAGGCCGTGGCGATCCTCGACCTCCGCCTCTACCAGCTCACCGGCCTGGAGCGCGACAAGATCGAGGCCGAATACCGCGAACTGATGGCGCTCGTCGAGGAGCTCCGCGGCATCCTCTCCAGCGAGTCGAAGCTGCTCTCCCTCATCAAGAAGGAGCTCCGCGACGCCGCCAAGAAGCACGTCGGTCCCCGCAAGACGAAGGTCACCGCCCAGGAGGGCGAGCTATCCATGGAGGACATCGTCGCCAACGAGGGCTGCGTGGTCACCGTCTCGCACGCCGGCTTCATCAAGCGCACCCCGGTCGCCCAGTACCGCCTCCAGAAGCGCGGCGGCAAGGGCACCAAGGGCGCCGAGCTCTCCAAGGCCGCGTCCGACGAGGACAGCGACTTCATCGAGCACCTCTTCACGGCCAACACCCACGACCACATCCTGTTCTTCATGAACAACGGTCGTGTCTACGTGGAGAAGGTCTACGAGATCGAGGAAGCCAACCGCGCCTCCCGCGGCAAGTCGATCGCCCGCCTGCTCGACCTCAAGGACGACGAGAAGCTGGCCGCGATGGTCTGCGTCTCCAACTTCGAGGAAGGCAAGTTCCTCATGATGTGCACCGCCAACGGCACGATCAAGAAGACCGAGATCTCGAAGTACGCCAACTACCGCAAGGGCGGCATCATCGGCATCAACATCGAGCACGGCGACCGCCTCATCGCGGCCAAGCTGACCAACGGCGACAACGAGGTCGTGATGATCTCGCAGTCCGGCATGTCCATCCGCTTCCACGAGTCCGACGTCCGCTCCATGGGCCGTGACACGACCGGCGTCGTGGGCATGAAGCTCGAGAGCGGCGACCTGGTGAAGGCGATGGAAGTCGTCGACCCGGCCTGCACCCTCCTCGTCGTCGGCATCGACGGCATCGGCAAGCGCACGCCCTTCGACGATCCGGAGACCAAGGAGCCCGTCTACCGCAAGCAGTCCCGCGGCGGCAAGGGCGTCATCGCCATCGCCACCGAGGTCGGCGTCGCCGGCGCGCTCAGCGTCCAGGAGGCGGACGAGGTCATGCTCCTCACCAAGGGCGGCCAGTCCATCCGCACCAAGGTGTCCGACATCCGCTGCACGGCGGGTCGCAACACCAAGGGCGTCCGCGTCATGCGCCTCAAGGACGGCGAGTCCCTCCTCGGCATCTCGAAGGTCGAGCGCTCCGAGGAAGAGGAAGAGAACGCCGCCAAGCCGCAGGCCTGATCAGGTCGGTCCGGTGAAGACAGAAGGGGCGCCTCGCGGCGCCCCTTTTTTTGCGCCCTGACGGCTCGCTCAGGCGCGTTCCAGCGCGGCGATGCACTCGACGTGGCGGGTCTGCGGGGAGAGGGCGAACGGACGGACCGAGACGACCTTCCAGCCCTTGGCGCAGAGGTACTTCACGTCGCGGGCCTGGGTGTCCGGGGCGCAGCTGACGTAGACGATGCGGCGCGGGCTGAAGGCGTCGAGCTGGTCGAGGAAGGCTTCGTCGCAGCCTTTGCGGGGCGGGTCCACGATCACGGCGGACTCGTGGCCTTCGACGGGGATCTTCTTGAAGATCGATTCCGCGGAGCCGGCGATGAAGCGGCAGTTGAGGAGATGGTTCAGCGTGGCGTTCTCGGCGGCCTTGCGGGCGGCTTCGGCGCTGACTTCGATGCCGTTGACCGACTCGAAGAGGCGGGCGCCGGACAGGGCGAAGAGGCCCGAGCCGCAGTAGGTGTCGACGAGGTGCTTGGCGCCGGATTCGTGCGCGAGCTTGATGGCGTGGCCGACGAACTGCTCGAGGACGGACGGGTTGTTCTGGAAGAACTCGCCGGCGAGGAACTTGAGCTGCACGGCGCCGACCTTCTCGGTGACGACCTGGCGGGAGTCGGTGACGACGCCTTCTTCGCAGTCACGGAAGAGCAGGGTGGCGCCGCGCTCGAAGCGCCCCGGGTTGGCTTTGATGTCCTTGCGGGAGCGGGCGTAGGAGGCGTTGATTGCGTCCGTGGCGATCGGGCACTTCGGCACGTCGACGACGCGGCGGGAGGTGCCGGCGGCGAGGAAGCCGATCGGGAAATCCGCGCGACGGGGCGTCATGAAGTGCGGGGTGATCTTGGAGCGGTAGCCGTACTGCTTCGGGGAAGGGTGGCAGGGGTCGACCTTGGTCTTGATGCCGCCGAGGCGCTCGAAGGCTTCCGCGACCTGCTTCTGCTTCCACTCGAGCTGCTGCGGGTAGGCGAGGTTCTGGTATTGGCAGCCGCCGCATTCGCCGAAGAGGTCGCAGCGGGGCTGGACGCGGTGGGGCGAGGGGACGATGACGCGGACGAGGTCGCCGCGCGAGAAGTTGGCGGCGTTATGCCAGATACGGGCCACGACCTTCTCGCCGGCCAGGGCGCCGGCGATGAAGACGACCCAGCCGTCGACGCGCGCCACGCCTTCGCCGAGGTTCGTCAGGCTCGCGATCTCGACTTCGATCTCCTGATGGTAGGTGAACTTGCCGGGCCGGAACTTGGAGGCGTCGGGTTTGCGGGACTGAGGCGGCTCGAATTCGGACATGGCGATAAAGTCCGCCTCCCGGCGGAGAGGTCGAGACTTATCCCAGCCGAAGGCCTATCCTTGCCCTTCGGCTTCCCTTGGTACTCACTTCGCCCGTGCCCGACGAGGTCATCCAGAGCCGACAGAACCCCCGCGTGCAGGCGCTGGCCCGCCTGCGGGACCGCGCCGAGCGCGAAGCCCGCGGTCTGTTCATCGCCGAAGGCCTCCGGGAACTCTCCCGGGCCATCGAGCGCAAGGTCGAGGTGCTTGAGATTTATTTCTGCCCGTCGATGTTCCGCGGCTCCGAGGCCGCCGAGCTCGTCACCAACGCCCGCGTCGCCGGCGTGGATTGCTGCGAACTGGGCGTCTCCGCCTTTGAGAAGGTCAGCGGACGTGAAGGCCCCGACGGGCTCCTCGGCGTCGCCAAGACCTGGAATTGCGCCCTCGACCAGCTTAAGCCCTCGGCCAACCCGCTGCTCCTGGTCGCCGAGTCGGTCGAGAAGCCCGGCAACCTCGGCGCCTTGCTCCGCACGGCGGACTCCGCCGGTTGCGACGCCCTCATCGTCTGCGACCCGATCACCGACGTCTTCAACCCGAACGTCGTCCGCTCTTCCCAAGGAGCGCTCTTTTCCATGCCCGTGGCCGTCTGCACCTCGCAAGAGGCCGCCGAGTGGATGAAGTCCAAGGGCGTGCGCTCGCTCGCGACCTCGCCGGCCGCCACCAAGGACTACTGGGATGTCGATTGCCGCGGACCGGTGGCGCTGCTGCTGGGCTCCGAGAAGGACGGCCTTTCGGATTTCTGGCTGAAGGGAGCCGACGAGAAGATCTCAATCCCGCAGGCCGGCCTGTCGGACTCGCTCAACGTCTCCAACGCCGCGGCGATCTGCCTCTTCGAGGCCGTCCGCCAGCGCCGTAAGTAAGGATGAACCGTCGTTACTTCATCGCGGCGATCCTGTGTTTCTGCCTCTCCTGGGCGTGCTGGGCCGCTTACGCATGGAACGGCTCCTATCTCGATAAGGACGGCGTCCTGCATGAGCAATTCGGCTTCATCCCGCTGGGCTGGTTTTTCGGGGTCGGCGGTTTGATCCTGCTCATGCTGGCCTGGGTCCGCCGCAAATAAGAAGGCCGGGCTTTGGGGCCCGGCCTTGCTTGAGGAACTGACAGTGCTCTTAGCCGATGGCCTTGGCGACCAGGTCGTCGAGCTTCTTGCCGTCGACGGCGAAGGCGCGGATGCCTTCGGCGGTCTTCTCCGTGGCCATCGCGTCTTCGTTGTGGTGCCAGCGGAATTCCTTCTCGCCCCAGGCCTTGGCGGCTTCGCCTTCGGACTTGGCGGCGGCTTCGTCGAGCACCTTGGGCACCGCGGCGGAGTCCTTGGAGAGCTCGTCGAGGAGGTTCGGGGCGATGGTCAGGAGGTCGCAACCGCAGAGGGCCTTGATCTGGCCGCAGTTGCGGAAGGAGGCGCCCATGACTTCGGTCTTGATGCCGTTGCGTTTGTAATAGGCGTAGATGCGGCGGACCGACTGCACGCCGGGGTCGTTCGCGCCGGCGTTGGCGGCTTCGTTCCAGTTGGCGCCCTGGGCCTTCTTATGCCAGTCGTAGATGCGGCCGACGAACGGGGAGATGAGCTGGACCTTGGCGTCGGCGCAGGCGACGGCCTGGGCGAACGAGAAGAGGAGGGTCAGGTTGCAGCGGATGCCTTCCTTTTCGAGCTCGGCGGCGGCCTGGATGCCTTCCCAGGTGGAGGCCATCTTCACGAGGATGCGTTCCTTGGGGATGCCGGCGGCCTTATAAAGGGCGATGAGCTCGCGGGCCTTGGCGACGGTGGCGGTCTTGTCGAAGGACAGACGGGCGTCGACTTCGGTGGAGACGCGGCCCGGGACGATCTTGAGGATCTCGGTGCCGAAGGCGATGAGGAGGGCGTCGACGGCGGCCTGGACGCCCTTGCTCTTGTTGTCCTGGGCGGCCTTCTGGAGGAGGGCCTGGTATTCCGGCATCTGGACGGCCTTGAGGATGAGGCTGGGGTTGGTCGTGGCGTCCAGAGGCTTGAAGGCCTTCATGGCGGCGAAGTCGCCGGTGTCGGCGACGACCTTGGTGTGTTGGCGAAGCTGTTCGAGTGCGTTCATGTGGAAGGCTTGCGAGCGTGTTTAACGGCTTAGGATTGTCCAGCCCGTCCCGAAAAAACGGGCGCCTCGGCGCCTCCGGCCATCTCTCGCTTGTTTCGGCAGGCGGGCTGGTCCAGATTACCCCATGCGAATCAAGGTCAGGCAGGCGCTCGCCGCGGAGCAGCCGCTTACGGACGTGACGGTCTCGGGATGGGTGCGTACCCGTCGCGACGCCAAGGATTTCTCTTTCGTGGAGATCAACGACGGCTCCTGCTTCAAGAACCTCCAAGTGGTGGTCGATGCGACGACGCCGGGTGCCGAGCAGCTGAAGGAGGCGCTCACGGGTTCCTCGGTCAGCGTGGACGGTGAACTGGTGCCGTCCCCGGCCAAGGGTCAGAAGTGGGAGCTCAAGGCCAAGGCCTTCCGCCTGCTCGGCCGGGCCGACGAGACCTTCCCGCTGCAGAAGAAGGGCCACACCGTGGAGTTCCTGCGCACGATCCCGCACCTGCGCGCCCGCACCAACCGTCTCGGCTCGATGATGCGCGTCCGCAGCCGCATGGCCATGGCGGTGCACGAGTTCTTCCAGCAACGCGGTTTCGCCTACGTCCATACGCCCATCGTCACGGCGAGCGACTGCGAGGGCGCCGGCGAGCTCTTCCGCGTCACGACCCTCGACCCGGCCGCGCCGGTGAAGACCCCCGACGGCAAGGTCGACTGGAGCGCGGATTTCTTCGCAAAACAGGCCTATCTGACGGTCTCCGGGCAGCTCGAGGGCGAGACCCTCGCCTGCGCCTTGGGCGACGTCTATACGTTCGGGCCGACCTTCCGCGCCGAGAATTCCCATACCAGCCGCCACGCCAGCGAATTCTGGATGATCGAGCCGGAGATGGCTTTCTGCGACCTCGAGGGCGACATGCGTTGCGCCGAGGAACTCGTGAAACACCTCGTGGAGACGGCCTTGGCAGAGTGCGCCGACGAGCTCGCGTTCTTCAATGCCTTCGTCGACAAGGGCCTGCTGGAACGCCTGCGTTTCGTCGCGGAGCGTCCCTTCGCCCGCGTGACCTATACCGAGGCCGTGGAGCTCCTGCTGAAGTCCGGACGTAAGTTCGAATACCCTGTCGTCTGGGGCGAGAACCTGCAATCGGAGCATGAGCGTTATCTTACCGAGGAGCATTTCAAGTGCCCTGTGACCGTGCACGACTATCCGAAGGCCGCTAAGCCCTTCTACATGCGGCAGAACGACGACGGGAAGACCGTCGCCGCGATGGACGTGCTCGTGCCCGGCGTCGGCGAGATCGTCGGCGGCAGCCAGCGCGAAGAACGCCTGGACCGACTGGTCGCGGCGATGCAGGCCCACGGCCTGGACCTGGAAGCCTACGGCTGGTATGTCGACACGCGTCGTTTCGGTTCCGTGCCGCACGCGGGCTTCGGCCTCGGTTTCGAGCGCCTGCTCATGTTCGTGACCGGCGAAGGCAACATCCGCGACGTCATCGCGTATCCGCGGACGCCTGGCCACGCCTGAGCGCCGCTTACTTGGCGCGGGTCAGCTGGATGATCGCGCGGGCGGTGGCGCAGTTATGTCGCACCATCTGCTGGCTATGGGGCGCAGGCTTGGCGTCCTTCGTCGAAGCGGTGTCGGGCGCGGGCGGCAAGGTGAAGACCGGTGAGGTGGAGGCCACCATTCCCACGGCGTTGCCGTAGTGGTCAAGGATCGGGCCGCCGCTGGAGCCGCGGGCGTAGTCGGCCGTGGTCTGCATGAAGACCGAGCCTTTCCGGTCAGTCTCGTTCATTTTGAAATAGCGGGTGATGAGGCCTTCGGAGACGCAGCCGAAGGTGCTGGCTGGGTGGCTATAACAGAGAATCGGCGTGCCGGCGGGGGCGTCATCGCGCAGCGGGAGGAACGCCAGGTCCTTGGCGTCGACGCGTAGCAGGGCGACGTCGTGGGGCTTGTCGGCGGCCAGCACCTCGCGCACGGGGAAGAAGCGTCCGTCCGCGGTCATGACGCCCATTGCTTCGGCGGAGGGGTTCGCGGCCACGTGATGATTCGTCGCGATGACGCCGTCGGCCGTCACGGCGAAGCCCGAGGCCAGCGTATGGTGCCACTTCGTGCACTTGTCGCACTTGTAGGCGGTGCCGATGAGGACCGCGGCGGCGGCGGCGCGGCGATAGATCGTCGGTCCGTCGAGGGGGACGGCGTCGTCGGCGCGGCAGGACGCGAGCTTGAGCGCGTCGGTGCGCGGCCGTTTGGATTGTTCCAGCCTGGCGTCGCGGCGGACGGCGCCGTGGTCTTTCTCCGCGAGCGCGATGACCGAAAGCTCGAGCCTGCGGAACACCTGACGATCGTCGGCGGGGCTGTCGACGTCGGCGCCGGGGATCGTCGCGGCGCCGAAGAAGCAGGCCGCGAGCAGCGTGGGGAGAAGCATGAGGGCATTGAAGCAAAGGCGGGGGCGGAGACGAGACAATGGTGCGTATCCGCGGAGAACATACAGAGGAGGCAAGTCACGCGTGCCGGCCGCATGGCGGTGGCGCGGGGAGCATGGGGCGCGCGCGAGCCGGGGGCGAAGGGGTAGGGGCGCGGGATGATCTCGGGGCATCGGCCGAGCCAGGGAGGGGGTTGTTTGGCTTGCAGAAGGGATTAAAACAGGGGCTGAGCGGTCTCTCTGATAGTCAAAAAAATGTTAAAAATTGATAAACTCACCATAAGTAACTGATTATCAATATACTAACAGATGCATGCCTCGTGTGAAAAAATGCAAAAATCCTCTTGAATCACGCGGCCGGATTCTCCAATCTTCAACTTCCCTTCTCTTACAGAAGGCTGTTCCTTGGATGTTTCGGTGATCAAGCAAAGCTCTGCGCATCAAAATGCAGAAACTTGAAAAAAGACGTTGAACTAAACCTTAACGCCTGCACCGTCCGCCCTCCCTCCCCTCAACAGGAGGCCACTTTCGGTTCTTTGAGAGTTCATTTTTTGTGCGACAATACGGCCTATCGTATTAGTCAAACCTTACACCTGGTGAACCCGGCGATAACTGATCGCGGGTTCTACCAAAATTAGAAAACGCGAATACATTTATCACCGGCGTATTCACTAGGAACTGAGATAATAAAAAATAGTTCGGATCCCAGGATCCGAACCTTCAAACGCCTGCTTCGGCAGGATTTTTGGAGAGTTTGATCCTGGCTCAGAGT
>JAURFU010000066.1 GCA_030834165.1 Verrucomicrobiota bacterium | reverse complement strand
CGAACTGCGAGCGCTCGATGATGCTCCACCAGCTCGACTGGATGGCCTCGAGCATGCGTTGGGTGTAATCGCCGTATTGGCTGAAACGGGCGTCGATGGCGACCGCGCCGGCGCGGTTCACGCCGACGGCGTTACGCAGCAGCAGGCCGGCCGTGCCGGAAGGCAGCGAGGCGCGGGGGCGCTCCGGATCGGCCGCGACGGGCGCCGGGGCGGCCTTCGGCGCCGGCTTCGCGGCGGGCTTGCCCGGCCCGGGAGGCGGGGCGGAACGGGGGCCGGTCATCGCGACGACCGGTGCCGGCGTGGGCTGGGCCTGAGACTGGTCGATGGAGCGGGGCTTGCCCTGGGCGAGGCGGATCTCCGGCGAGGTGCCGGCGGACTTCGGCAAGGCGGAGTTCGTCGGCTTTTTCTCAGGCACCGGCTGGGCCGCGGTCTGATTGCGCGACGAGGTGAACGGCGCCGTCTTCGGCACGGCCTGGTTGGCGACGGGGTTGGTCTCGGCGAAACGCAGCCTGGCCGGCAGACGGGCTTCGTCGACCTTCACCGGTGCGGTCAGGACCTCCGCCGGGCGGACGAACACCACGGCCTGCCGGAAGGAGTCCGGCAGGATCCACAGCAGGAGGAGGTGCAGGCCGAGCGACGCCACCGCCGCGAAAGACGCGGCGCGAAGGTCGATGGGATCATCGGGACGCACGCCTCGAAGGTAGGGACGACCCGGACGACTTCAAGCGTAGGTCGGCCTGATTATCGGCCGGCGAACTCCTGTGAGAGGGCCGCCAAGGTCCGACGACAGTCCTCGCGGGTCCCGATCACGACGTAGAGCCGGAAGGAATAGTCGCCGGGAGTGAACGCCTCGGCCCCACGGCGCCGGAAGACGCAATTCCACTTCACGACCTTCTCCCGCTCGAACTGGAAACGCCCGTACCCTACGGCCGGCTGGCCGGCGGGCGGCCGGTCCGGCGTGAAGACGCCCATCGCATGGGAACCGGAAGGCGTGGAGAGCACGATCGGGTCGCGCTGCTCGCCGTTCTTCCGCGGCAACGGGACGAGGGCCCCGGTCTGCGCGTCGAAGCGATGCTCTTCACTGAAAGTCGCCGGCATGTAGCCCGTCAGGGCTTCGAATTGCAGATACCGGTGAGGACGGTCTCCCGGCACGGTGAACGTCACCTTGTAGTCGAGCACGTGGTCCATGCCCGGGCGGCCGATGCGTACCTGCTTGGTCAGGACATGGTTCGAGACGAGTTCGGTGTTCTGCGCGAGATGGCCGTGCGACCTCATGCCGGGCGCCAGCCAGTAGGCCATCCGCGAACGGGTGGCGAGGACGCCATCCTTGGTCAGCGTGAGAAGCTCCAAGCGACTCGTCGACTTCGGACCGAGGGCGTCGACGACCGAACCGGCCTCGGTCGGGTTGTAGCACTCGACATGGAAGACGCCGTCGACGTCGGCGTTGATCGCCGACTGGAGCTGACGTCCATGGTCGTGCGAGTCGATGAACTCCACGCCGTCCCACCTCACGGAATCGATGGCGCCGGCCAGACGGCTGGTCGTGCGGATGACCAAAGGCTTGCCGCCGATGAGCCCGGTGAGCTCGGCGTCGCCGCTGACCGCGGAGGCCTGCGCGCCGGCGAGGGCGGACAGGAAGAGGAGCCAGACCCTCATGCGACGATCCTTTCCAGGACGCCCAGGGAAGCGAGCCGCGCCTTCACGAACTCGACCGGCAATCCCATGATCGTCGAGATGGGACGTTGGTAATCGTCGATGATGATCTCCCTGCCCTCCTGGATGCCGTAGGCGCCGGCCTTGTCCAAGGTGTCCACCAAGGACTGGTAGCGCGTGATGTCCTCGTCGGTGAGCGGACGGAAACGGACCCACGCCGTGACGTCATGCGACTCGTCGATGCCCAGCGACGGACAGAGCAGGCAGACGCCGGTGTGCACGACGTGCTCGCGACCTGACAGGCGGCGCAGCATCGCGCGGGATCCGGCGAGGTCGGCCGGCTTGTTCAAGGCCTGATCGCCGAGGGCCACCGTCGTATCGGCACCGAGGATGAGCGCTTCAGGATGGAGGCGGGAGACCGCCGCGGCCTTCAAGCGGGCGTTATGCAGGACCATCTTCGCCGGATCGGTCGACGGGTCCTCGTGTTCGGTCACCGCGGCCACGACGACACGGTGCGGCAGACCGGCGTCCCGGAGGAGTTCGGTGCGACGTGGCGAAGCGGAGGCGAGGATGAACGGTAGCGACGACGGCACCTTCCGAGCAGAAAGGAAAAATCCGGCCAAGACAACCGCAACAGCCCTGCCCCGCTTTCCTTCATTTACTCCTTTCCGCCTCTGGTTACCCATATCCCTATCACCACCCCTTCGTTCCAAGGTGGCAGCCTCAGGTGGCGGGTGGCGGGCATCTTGAATTCCACCCTCTGTCCTTCCTATCTATCCGCCATCCGCCAACCGCCAACACCCGCCATAATTACTACCCATGCGCCCCGCCCTGCTCCTCCACGCGCTTCTGGCCATGCTCCCGCGCCTGCAGGCCGAAGTCAGCGTACGCAGCTACTTGAAGAAGCCCGACGCCTGGTATGCCTCCGCGGAGGCCAGGAAGATCGCCGACATCGTCCTCACCTATCAGACGGACGCGGGCGGCTGGCCCAAGAACACCGACACGGTGAGCAAGCCCTACGACGGAGACCGGGCGAAGCTTCAGCCGACCTTCGACAACAAAGGCACCGTCGACGAACTGCGCTACCTGGCCCGCATGGTCAATGCGACGCAGGCGGAGCCTTATCGTAAGTCCTTCGACCGCGGTCTGGCGTACGTCCTCAAGGCGCAATACCCGAACGGCGGCTGGCCGCAGTTCTTCCCGCTGCGCAAAGGCTATTACGACCGGATCACCTTCAACGACGGCGCGATGGTGCGCGTCTTGGAATTCGTCCGCGAGGTCGGCCGCGACGCCCGCTACGCCTTCATCGCGCCCAAGCAGCGCGAAGCCTGCCGCCGGGCTTTCGACCGCGGCATAGCGTGCGTCCTGAAATGCCAGATCGTCGTCGGCGGCCAGCCGACCGTCTGGTGCGCGCAACACGACGAGAAGACCTTCGCGCCGGCCAAGGCGCGCTCCTACGAGCTGCCCTCCTTCAGCGGCAGCGAGTCCGTCGGGATCGTGCGCCTGCTGATGAGCCTCGAGAACCCCTCCGCGGAGGTGCGTGCCTCGATCGAAGGCGCCGTGGCCTGGTTCGAAGCCCATCGCGTCAAAGGCCAGCGGCTTGAGACGACCAAGACCCTGCTCGGCGACAAGGACCTCGTGATGGTGCCGGATCCGGCCGCGCCGGACCTGTGGGCCCGCTTCTACGACCTGAAGACCGGCCAGCCTTATGTCTGCGACCGGGACGGCGTCCCTAAGCCCAAGCTGGCTGACATCGGCCATGAGCGCCGCAATGGCTACAGCTGGTTCGGGGACTACGCCCGGGACCTATTGAACAAAGACTATCCGGCCTGGAAAAAGAGCCGCCGCTAGGAACCTTCCGCACCGGCTTGCAGTCTCAATCGATAGCACTCATAAAGAGAGCTCTACCCGATGACTTTGCGACTGTTCAGCCTGTCCGCCGCCTGCCTGCTGGCCTCCTCCGGAGGCTTGGTGTACGCCGCTGACGACGAAGTGGCCGAGAAGGCCGTGACCCTGCTGGACGAACGCTGCTTCAAGTGCCACAGCCATGCCGCCGGCAAGAACAAGGGCGGACTGGTCATGGACAGCCTGGCCGGACTGACCACCGGCGGAGACGGCGGCGCCGCCCTCGTCGCCGGAGACCCGGACTCCAGCCTTTTCCTCAAGAACATCCTGTCGACCGACCCGGACGTCATGATGCCACCCAAGGGCGACCGCCTGACCAAGGACGAAGTCGCCCTGCTGCAATCCTGGGTGAAGGCCGGGGCCGCCTGGCCGAAGAGCCGCACGAAGGCGCCCGTCGCCGGACGCTACCTGCCCGGCACCATCGGCGCGAAAGAGAAAGCCTGGTGGGCCTACCAGCCGATCAAGCGCGCGGAACTTCCCGCCGGCGCCGCCAGCCACCCGGTCGATCGCTTCGTCGACGCCCGGCTCGCGAAGGAAGGCCTCACGCCCGCCGGCGAAGCCGGGCGCGCCGTGCTCATCCGACGGGTCACCTTCGACCTGACCGGCCTGCCGCCCTCGCCCGAAGAGGTCGCCGCGTTCGTCGGGGACAAGGACCCTTCGGCCTACGACAAACTCGTCGACCGCCTGCTGGCCTCGCCCGCCTACGGCCAGCGTATGGCCCGCGCCTGGCTCGACCTCGTGCGCTACGCCGACAGCGACGGCTACCGCATCGACGACTTCCGTCCGACCGCCTGGCGCTACCGCGACTACGTCATCAAGGCCTACCACGAGAACAAGCCCTACGACCGCTTCGTGCAGGAGCAGATCGCCGGCGACGAGCTCTTCCCCGGCGACCCCGACGCGCTCACGGCCCTCGGCTACCTCCGCCACTGGATCTACGAATACAACAACCGCGACGCCCGCGGCCAGTGGGAGAACATCCTCAACGACGTCACCGACACCACGGGCGACGTCTTCCTCGGCGCCGGCATGCAGTGCGCCCGCTGCCACGACCACAAGTTCGACCCCATCCTCCAGCGCGACTACTACGCGCTCCGCAGTTTCTTCAACAACATCGTGCCCGTCGAAGATCGCGTCGCGTGGACCGAAGCACAGGCCGCCGACCACGCCCGCCAGCTGGCGAAGTGGGAGCAGGAGACGCAGGCCATCCGCGCCGAGATCGCCGCGTTGGAAAAGAAGTATCGCGACAACGCCACCAAGAAGGCCGTCGAGATGTTTCCGGACGACGTCCAGGCGATGATCAACAAGCCGGAGTCCGCGCGCACGCCTTACGAGAAGCAGGTCGCCGCCCTCGCCTGGCGTCAGGTCGACTACGAATACGGTCGCCTCGACCGTTCCATCAAAGGGGAAGCCAGCGTCAAGCACGCCGACCTCAAGCGCAAGCTCGCCGAGCACGACAAGCTCAAGCCCGCCGAACCGCCCTATGTCCTTTCGGTCCGCGAGACCGGCGTCCAAGGCTTCGACGCCGTCATCCCGAAGAAGGGCACCGTCGTCCCGCCGGCCTTCCTCACCGTCCTGAGCCCGCAATATCCCGCCGCCCCCGCCGCGATCACGCCCGTCGCCGACGGCAGCTCCACCGGCCGCCGCGCCGCGCTCGCGCGCTGGCTCACCGACAAGTCCAACCCCTTCACCGCGCGCCTCGCGATGAACCGCTTGTGGCAGCTCTGCTTCCGCCGCGGACTCACGCCCTACGCCAGCGACTTCGGCAACCTCGGCGAACCGCCTTCCCACCCTGAGCTGCTCGACTGGCTCGCCGACGAGTTCATGGCCAAGGGCTGGGACCAGAAGGCCATGACCCGCCTCGTCGTGACCAGCGCCGCCTACCGCCGCTCGAGCCAGCACCCCGACGTCGCGCGCGGCCAGCTCAAGGACCCGCAGAACGTCCTGCTGTGGCGCTTCCAGCCCCAGCGCCTCGAGGCCGAGCAGATCCGCGACGCGATCTACGCCGCCTGCGGCGACCTCAAGGCCGACAAGCAGGCCGGCCCCAGCGTCATCTACGGCGAACCCGTGCGCAGCATCTTCACGCGCATCATGCGCAACAACCGCGACCCGCTGGCCGACATCTTCGACGCGCCGCAGTGGTTCAGCAGCGCGTCCTCGCGCGACGTGACCACCACGCCCATCCAGTCGCTCCTGCTGCTCAACAGCCCGTTCATGCTCAAGCGCGGCGAGACGCTCGCGCGCCGCGTGATCGGCGAAGCCCCGGGCGACGAGGCCGCGCAGGTCCGCCGGCTGTATCAACTGCTCTTCGCCCGCGCGCCCTCCGCCGCCGAAGCCAAGCGCGCCGACGCCTTCCTCCAGGAAGTGCGCACCCAGCGGACCTCCGCCGTCGTCACCGCAGCCATCGACCGCGACTTCCAGCCGGAGAAGGTCCCCTTCCGCGACGGACAGGGCGCCCAGCTGGCCGCCGGCCACCGACGCCCCTTCTTCGCCCCCGGCCCGAAGCCGGACGACCTCGCCGCCGGCTTCACCATCGAAGCGGTCATCGTCCCGCGCTCCATCAGCGACAGCGGCGCCGTCCGCGTGATCGCCGCGCAGACGGGCAAGGGCAAGGCGGACGGCTTCTGGCAGTTCGGCGTCACGGGTCAGAAATCCCGTCGCGCCCCCAAGGTCCTGGTGCTCCAGGCCTACGGTCCGCTCCTCGGCGGCACGTTCGGCGAGGCGGTCGCCTTCTCCAACCTGCGCGTCGAACTCAACAAGCCCTACTACGTCGCGGCCTCCGTCCGCTACGCCGCTTCCGATAAACCGGGCGAAGTCGCCTTCACGCTCAAGGACCTTTCCAATGACGACGAGCCCCTGCTGCATGACGCCGTGAAGCACGGCCTCACCGGCGTGAAGACGGCGGCCGCTCCCCTGCAGCTGGGCGGCAAGAACAGCGACGCGGAGGGCTCCTTCCACGGCGTCGTCGACGAGGTCCGCTTCAGCGCCGGCGCCCTCCCCGAGGAGCAGCTGCTCTACTCGACCGAAGAGGTGCGTCCCTCGACCCTGGGCTTCTGGCGTTTCGAAGCCAAGAGCGGCACGATGAGCGACTCCTCGGGCCGCGGCCGCGACCTCTCCGTCGGCGCGGCGAAGGCCGAAGCCGGCCCCAAGGCGGAGCACATCCCGATGGCCGCGCTCAGCCACGCCCTCCTCAATTCCTCCGAATTCCTCTACGTCGAATGAACGACCCACGCTGCCATCGCATCGAAGCCTCGACGTCGCGCCGCGACTTCCTCTTCAACGCCGGCCTCGGCCTCGGCGCCATGGCCTTCAGCGACCTGCTCGCCAAGGAGCTCGTCGTCCCCGCCCCAGGCACGCCCCTCCAGCCCGGCGTCGGCCAGATCAAGCCCCGCGCCAAGAGCGTCATCTTCCTCTTCATGGAAGGCGGCCCTTCGCAGATGGACCTCCTCGACCCGAAGCCGCTGCTGAACCAGCTCGCCGGCCAGCGCCTGCCGGACAGTTTCGGCACGGTCATCACCGCGATGGGCGAGACCAAGGCCCCGCTCCTCGGCTCGAAGCGCCAGTGGAAGCAGCACGGCCAGTCCGGCCAGTGGTTCTCCGACTGGATCCCGCACATCGCGTCCTGCGCCGATGACCTCGCGGTCATCCGCTCGTGCAAGGCCGACGGCATCAACCACTCCGCCGGCGTGTGCCAGATGAACACCGGGTCGATCCTCGCCGGCAAGCCTTCGCTGGGCTCCTGGATCAACTACGGCATCGGCTCCGAGAACAGCAACCTGCCCGCGTTCATCGTGATGCAGGACAACCAGAGCACGGTCATCAACGGACCGCGCAACTGGGGCGCCGGCTTCATGCCCGCCGGCTACCAGGGCGTCCGCATCCAGGGCGGCTCGGAACCGATCCCGAACCTCAACACGCCCGAAGCCGTCGCGGCCGACCTGCAGAACAGCAAGCTGCGCCTCATCAACAGCGTGAACAAGGAGTTCGCCGCCCGCTACCCCGACCGCACCGAACTCGGCGCCCGCCTCGCCGGCTATGAGATGGCCGCGCGGATGCAGGCCGAAGCGCCCGGCGTCGTCGACCTCACCGGCGAGACCGAAGCCACGCGCAAGCTCTACGGACTCGACGACAAGACGACCGAGAGCATGGGGCGTCTCTGCCTGCTTTCCCGCCGGATGGTCGAACGCGGCGTGCGCTTCGTCCAGATCTACCACGGCGCCGGTTCCAAATGGGACGCCCACTCCAAGATCGAAACCAACCACGCCGGCCTCTGCGCCTCGATGGACAAGCCCGTCGCGGGCCTGCTCAAGGATCTGAAGTCCCGCGGGCTGCTCGAGGACACGCTCGTCGTCTGGGGAGGCGAATTCGGGCGCACCCCGATGTCCGAGAAAGGCGACGGCCGCGACCATAACCCCACCGGTTTCTCGATGTGGATGGCCGGCGGCGGCGTGAAGGGCGGCCAGACGATCGGCAGCACCGACGACCTCGGCCTGCGCGCCGCGGAGACCCCTCTGCACGTCCACGACCTCCACGCGACCATCCTCTGGCTGCTCGGCATCGACAACATGGGCCTGACCTACCGCTACAAAGGCCGCCCGGAACGCCCGACGCAGAACGAAGGCGAGCCTTATAAGAAGATCGTCGGGTAGGCGCCGAAAGCAGCTGGTAGGGTCAGCACTGCGTGCTGACCTAGGAGTGTCTTCGCCGCAAAAGGAAGGCAGCTAGGTCGGCACGCAGTGCCGACCCTACCCGATGCAGATAACACTGAGTCACGGTTGAGCGAGGCCGCTCAACCCCACCCAAAGGCAAGCACTCACCCGATACTCCATACTCGATACTCCATACTCTTTGGATGTCTCTTCCCTACCCCTAACCCTTCTTCAGCTTCGCCAACTTCTCCCCTGCCGCCCTCAAGGTCTCTTCCTTCTTCGCGAAGTGGAAGCGGACGTAGCGGTGCTCGGGTTCGCGGAAGAACGACGAGCCAGGGACGCCGGCGACGCCGATCTCCTTGATGA
>JAURFU010000065.1 GCA_030834165.1 Verrucomicrobiota bacterium | reverse complement strand
TTGCTCGCGCTGGCGATGACGGCGCGGAGCAGCGGGCCGAACTTGTGCACGCCGCGGATGACGGCCGCGCAGAAGACCAGGAACTGGGCGTTGCTGTGGGGGGTATCACCCGGCTCGAGCAGGTTGCCCTGCGTCGCGTTGCCGACCGACCAGTTGACGTGCTTGCCGGAGCCGTTGACGCCCGCGAAGGGTTTTTCGGCGAGAAGGCAGACGAAGCCGTGCTTGGTGGCGACGCGGCGGAGCAGCGTCATCGTGAGCATCTGGTGGTCGTGGGCGACGTTGGCGGATTCGTAGATCGGAGCCACTTCGTACTGGGCCGGGGCGACTTCGTTGTGGCGGGTCTTGATCGGGATACCGAGCTTGAAGCATTCGCGCTCGGTTTCCATCATGCACGCGAGGACGCGGTCAGGGATGGTGCCGAAGTACTGGTCCTCGAACTCCTGGCCCTTCGCCGGCTTCGCACCGAAGAGGGAGCGACCGCAGGTGTAGAGGTCGGGACGGAGGTGGAAGAGGCGGGAGTCGATCAGGAAGTACTCCTGCTCGGGACCGCACGAAGCGGAGATATAGCCGTGCTTCTTGCCGAAGAGCGCGAGGACGCGGGCCGCAGCCTTGTTGACGGCAGCCATCGAGCGGAGCAACGGGGTCTTCTTGTCGAGGGCCTCGCCCTTCCACGACACGAAGGCGGTCGGGATGCAGAGCGTGGAGCCGTTCTCGGTGTCGAAGATGTAGGCCGGCGAGGTGACGTCCCAGGCGGTGTAACCGCGGGCTTCGAAGGTGGAGCGGAGGCCGCCGTTCGGGAAGGAGGAAGCATCGGGCTCGGCTTGGATCAGCGCCTTGCCGGAGAACTGGGCGAGGGTGCTGTTGCCGTTGGGCTCGAAGAAGGTGTCGTGTTTCTCAGCGGTGAAGCCGGTGAGCGGGTAGAACACGTGGGCGTAGTGCGTGGCGCCACGCTCGAGAGCCCAGTCCTTGATGGCGGCGGCGACGACGTCGGCGACGGCGGCGTCGAGCTTGCTGCCGGCTTCGATGCTGGCCTTGAGGGACTTGAAGACGTCCTTCGGCAGGCGCTTCTCCATCTTATCGAGGGAGAAGACATTCTGGCCGTAGATCAGGTCGATCTTCTCGTTGCGGAAGTCGAAGCTGCCCTGGAGGCGAGGCTGGGAAGCAATCGCCTCGATGGCGTTGCGACGGGCTGGGTTGGTGCTCATGGATTGGGGGATTGGAAAATGACTAATTACGAACAATTTCAAAGCACCCCCTGTGCCACGGTTCAACAGGTAACCATTCACAAGGGGTTTTGCGTCTTTTTAGACAATAGTGTCTATTTTTAGGCAATAAACCCCTGCTTACTTCCAGACATAGGTCGTCCTCAAGAAGTAAGCGGTATCGGTCTTAGCCTGCGTCGGCAGGGGCTTTGAACGAAAATCATTGGCCACACCCACCCTGAGCGAAAGGGGGCCGCTGTTACGGAGGATGTTCAGGCTGCTCTCATGGCGGATGTAATAGTCCCCGGTGGTCTGGAAAGAAGGGACGAAGTTCACCGAAGAATCCCATGCCGCCCAGCCGAGCTCGCGGTTGAGGACCAGGCCGAAGTCGCCCGAAGGCGCCGATCGGTTCGGCTGCGACGAATCGGCGAAGAGTTCGAAGCGATGCGCGAGACCCGCGCGCGCGTCGAGCTTGCCCTTGGCGTCGGTGAAGAGGCGGAAGCCTAGGCCGCCGGCGTTGACCGAAAAGAAGTCGATCTGCCGCGCGTTATCGAAACCCGTGTCGGTGCGGACGTACCAGAAGACGATCCTCGTCGGGTTCGTCTCATAAGAAAGGGTCGCATGCAGGTCGTCGGCCGAGATCCGATCCTGCGCTTCGGCGCGCATGAGACGTATGCCTCCGATGACGGTATCCGCCTTGGTCACGCCTTTGGCGGAAAAACCCGTGCTGTAACCCGAACCGGAGACGACCCCGCTGCGACCCGAGAGGTCGGCGTCCGCCTGCGTGACCCATTCGCGCTTTTCGACGGCTTCCGAGGGGCGTTGCGAAGGCTCCCGCCAGAGTTCGACGCCGTGGTCGAGCGCGTTGGTCTCGAGTCCGCCTCTCGTGACGACCCGGCCGCCTGACGCCGAAGCAAGGCCGTCCGAGACGACGCCGCCGGCGCTGACGCGCACGGCTTCGTCGGTGACGAAGGATTCCACCTGGGACAGGTCCAGCTTCAGCACGTTCGCGGCTCCGAGGGAAGGCGCGCGGAACTCCATCGTGCCGTCGACGATCTTTTCGATGCGGCCTTTGAGGAAGGTGCCGTCCTTCATGGTGACGGTGTCCGCCGGGCAGGCCAGAGGCAGGAGCAGGATGAAGAAGGTCCTCATGCTTACCAGACAGCCCGAACGACGCAGGGTTGCCAATCCCAGGCTTATCGACCGAAGATGACGCATGGGCTACGACGCAGTCATCCTCGGTGCCGGACCCGCCGGCCTTGCCGTGGCCCATGCGATGCTCCGAGCCGGCGCGAAAGTGAAGGTCCTCGAGCCCTCCTCGCGCGTCGGCGGTTCCATCCGCACCCATCGGGAAGACGGCTGGATCGTCGAGACCGGCCCCAACACCCTGCAGCTCGAAGGCTCCGAGGACGAAGCGCTGCTGGCCGCATATGGCCTGAGGGAAGCCACGCAGTCGGCCGACATGCGCGCCGCGCGGCGCTACATCTTCGCCCGCGGTCAGCTCCATGGCCTAGGGCCGAGCCCGCTGACGATCCTCACCAGCAAGCTGCTCTCCTGGCGCGGCAAACTGCGCCTGCTCTCCGAGCCGTTCCGCGCCAAGGGCGGACACCCCGGCGAGACCGTCGTCGAATTCGCTTCCCGTCGCTTCGGCCCTGAAGCCGCCGCGATGCTCATGGACCCGATCGTCTCCGGCGTCCACGCGGGGGACCCCGCCCGCCTGGTGATGGCGAACTGCTTCCCGCGCATCTACGCGCTGGAACAAGACCATGGCTCGGTCTTCAACGGGCTACGCCGCGGGCCGAAGACGAAACGCACCGTCGTCGGCTTCCCGGGCGGCATGCAGCAACTGGCCGAGACGATGGCCGCGCGCATCCCGGCCGGGGATCTCCGTCTCCGCACGGTAACGACTTCGCTACGCCGGGACGCCCGCGGTTGGAACGTCGCCTGGCGCGGCGCCGACGGCTCCGAAGACGGCGTAACGGCCAAGCACCTGATCGTCACGGCCCCTTTCTGGAACTGGGACTCCCTGCCCTTCGACGAATCGGTGACGCCTTACCTGCGAGACTGGGAGAACGACAAGGTTCCGCCGGTGACCGTCTTCGCCCGCGGCTACGCGCGCGAAGACGTCCCTCATCCTCTCGATGGTTTCGGCTACCTGACGCCGGGCGGCGAAGGTCGTGAGGTGCTCGGCTGCCTCTTCCCCTCCTCGGTGCTGCCGGGACGCGCGCCGGAAGGCCACGTGCTCGTCTGCTGCTTCATCGGGGGCGACCGACGTCCCGAACTCGCGCGCCTGCCGGATGAAGCGCTCCGCCGCCTCGTGGACGATGAACTCGCCGCGACCTTAGGCATCCGCCAAGCCCCTAAGCGGGAATGGATCCAGCGCTGGGAACGCGCGATCCCGCAGTATGACGCCGGGCAGCCGCGCCGGGAAGCGGCGTTGTCCCAGGCCGAAGCGGCCCATCCTGGACTGCATTTCCACGGCGCGTTCCGCGCCGGCATCTCCCTGATGCACGCGATCCGCGGCGGAGA
This sequence comes from Verrucomicrobiota bacterium, assembly GCA_030834165.1. Taxonomy (GTDB): domain Bacteria; phylum Verrucomicrobiota; class Verrucomicrobiia; order Opitutales; family UBA953; genus UBA953. The sequence goes on along the minus strand of JAURFU010000065.1, from coordinate 4,899 downwards.
TGCCCTGGGCCGAAGCCTGGCGAAGGAGGCTTAGGCCGAAGTGCTTTCGGAGGCCGGATCGGGCAAGCCGCGGATGATCCAGAACGCCGGCAACATCAGCAAAGCGCCGCCGAGGTAGACCCAGAAGTGGGAGCCGAAATGGAAGTAGAGCAACGCCGCGGTCACCGGACCGATGACGCGAGCGAGCGAACCGGCGGAGCGCAGGATGCCGAGGTTTCGTCCCTGCTCCGAGGAATCGGAGTAGAGGGAGACCAAGGCCGAGACGCTGGGGAGGATCAGGCCCGTCGCGAAGGAGATCAGGCCGAGCCCGAGATAGAAGGACGTCTTCGCGCCGGAATCTTCCGCGGCAAGCGTATGCGGGATGAGCGCGACCCAGACGAAGGCGACGGCGGCGATGAGCATGCCGAGCATCACGACCTTGCGCTGCCCGAGCCGTTTCACGAGCTGGCGGGCGAGACCCTGCGCGAAGATCATGCAGGCTCCGTTGAAGAGGAACAGCCAGGCGTTGTCGCGGGGACTGTAGGCGAAGAGCGCCAAGGTCAGGAACACGATGGTGTTCTCCATGCCGGTGAAGGCGACCTGGTAGACGAGGTTCGCGAACGATGTCCGGCGGACGGCGGAGGAGCGCACCGTGGCGAGGTCGAAGACCGAAGGCCTCTTCGCATCGGCGGAGGCGCGGCGATCCGGCGCAAGCGTCTCCGGGAAGAACTTCACGACCAGCAGGAAGTTCAGCAAGGCAAGCACGGCGGCGATGGCGGCCGGGACGGAGAACGGATTGAGCCCGAAGGATCCGACGACGGGACCGTGGGCGAATTGGACGGACGAAGCGAGCCCGCCGATGACCGGGCCGAAGACGAAACCGAGGCCGATGGCGATGCCGACGACGGCCATCCCCTTGGTGCGCTCCTTCTCGTCGGTGACGTCGGCGGCGGCGGCGCTGGCGACGGCGATGTTGCCGGCCATCATGCCCGAGATGAGCCGGGTCAGGACCACGACCCAGAACTGCGCCGCGAAAATCCACAGGAGATAGGAAAGCGCGTTCCCGGCCAAGGTAATGGTCAGGATACGGCGGCGGCCCAGACGGTCCGAGAGAGCGCCCCAGATAGGCGAGAACACGAACTGCAGCAAGGAGTAGAGGGTGCTGAGCAGGCCGCCGAAAAGCACCGTCTTCTTGAAGACCGTATCGCCGCCCATCGCTTCGGCCGCCGTGCTCATGAAGCCGATCAAAGTGCCGACCGCGCCTTCATTCTCGATGTAATGCTTCAGAAGATGCGGAAAGAGCGGGATGATGATGCTGAAGCCCACGATATCCATGAACACCGTCAGGAAGATGAGTCCGAGGATGCGGCGCTGGGGAAGGACGGCGGGGACGGACATGCGCCCCACGATGAGCCCCTCCCTTGCCTGCGCAAACAAAACAGCGGCTTGCGGAGGACCCCGCCGGGCGAGAAGATGCAGGCATGCGGTCCCTCGCCCTCCTTGCCATGCTCCTGAACCTCGGCGGCGCCGCCCAGGCGGCGACCGACCCGAAGCTCCTGCTCATCGAGCAGAAACTGGGCGGATTCGAAGACCGTGATTATGCGGCGGCCGTGGAAAAGACCCTCGGCGAGTTCGAAAGCCGCACCGGCGTCAGCCTGCGGCCCGGTGACCTCAAGCGCTGCGGCCTGAAGCTTTCCTCCGAAGGCGGCGCCGGCCTGGCCACGCCCAAGCCCTTGGTCCGCGCGATCACCGCCGCCCTCCGCCGCCGCGGCTTCGCCCAAGGCGCGATCACCCTCTGCGACGCGAAGCCGGACAATCTCCGCCAAGCAGGCTTCCTGCCTTCCCTCTCTTCGCAACCCGACGCCTTCGAAGGCTTCCCGGTCCTGGCCTGGGAGACGCTCGCCCCCGGCTGGGCGGCCGACACCAGGCTTCGTTACGAGAATCAGGTGCTGCCCCGGCCGGGGACGCCCAACGTGCCGTGGGGCGACCCGCGCGTGAGCGTGCTGCCGAAGACCTTGGTCGACGAGGTCGATTTCTGGATCAACCTGCCGGTGCTCAGCGACAGCCGCTCTCTCGGCGTGCATGGCGCGATGGCCGCCGCCTCGATCGGCAACATGGCCAACGCCGAGCGCTTCCTGGACAACCCCTTCAACGCCTCCAAGGCGGCGGTGGAAGTCTGCGCCATCCCGAAACTGGCCAAGCGCAACGTCCTCACGATCCTGTCGCTCGAACGCTATCAGGTGCTCGGCGGACCGGGCTTCGACGCGAGCTGGTGCCGCTCCGAGAAGACGCTCCTCGGCAGCGCCAACCCGGTCATCATCGACTTCATCGGCCTGCAGAAGATCAACGCCGGTCGCGCCGCCAGCGGCGTCGCGACGATCCATCCCGAGCCGCCGATCTTCGCTGCCGCCAACGCCGGCGAAATCCGCCTCGGCACCTGCCGGCCGGCCGACATCACCCTCGTCCGGCTGCCCGCGCCCTGATCACGATGCTGAACCGCCTGAAGCAGATCCTCGCCCCCATCCGTTACTGGAAGGAGCTCCCGTTGCGTCCGATGGGCGACCGTCCCGCGACGACCACGGCCCCCGCGAGCAAGATCCCGCCGATCGTGATCCAGACCTGGGAGGACCGGCTCTTCGGCAAATCCCATCTCCGCGAGATGGAGCATTTTCTACGGACCTGAGACCGAAGCGCTGATCACCTTCGAGCCTCACGTCAGCCCGATACCCTGCCCGCCGGCCGTCGCGCCGCACCTCAAGCACCCGGACAAGCTCGCTCTGCAATGGGGCTTCGGCTTCGCGCCCGGCCATCCGATCCCGTTGCGGACGATCGCCAACATCTGCGCCGAATACCCGCGCTACCAAGGCAAGGTCTTCGGCTTCCCGAAGGACGCCATCCGCGAACTCACCGGGCCGATCATGTTCACGAAGAGCCTGCACGACGCGTATGCGGAAGGACCTTTACCGCACGTGGTCCAAGCGGGCGTCGACTTCAACGGACAGGGCATCTTCGCGCTCAAGGGCTCGAAGGTGCGCTACATGACCGCACCGGCCTACACCAAGGCCAAGAACCAGGCCATCGTCCTCTAAGCCGCGACCTTACGGAGATTCTCCGCGCCGGCTCGGAAGGCTGCCAACTGGAAGCGTCGGTAGACCGGCAGTCCGCACCAGACGAACCAGCGGCTGGGACGGACATGATAGGAGACGGTCAGGACGAGTTGCTCGCCATCGCGTTTCACGTCTGCTCTCCAGGATCCGCGTCCGTAGTGACGACGCGTCGTGACATACCCCAAGGCGACATGCTCAAGGCCGGATTCCGCGACGTCGACCTCGACGACCGCAGGGAGCATCACCGGCGCAAGTCCGGGGAGATTGGGAACGAACAAACCAAGGCCGAGGCGATCGCCGACGCGCACCGCGCGTCCCTCATCCTCGAACTGGGTCCGGCGTATCATCACCTGTTCCGGATAGAAACGATAGCCCAGGAGAGCCGTCTTGATCCGGGCAAAAGCTTCCGGAGACCAAGCCCCGACCACGACGCGATGGGTATCCGCGAAGATAGCCGTAGCGGGGTCGCCTCGCTCGACGATGGTGCCTCGGTCCGGCGACGGGGCGAACACGTCGTCGAACGCAGGTGCCTGCGCCGCCAGCAACAAGGCTCCGAGCAGGTTGAGCGAACCGTGCAGCGCGGCCATCTGCGGGATGGTGAGATAATCCCATCCGAATGCATGTGAGGCGGTGTAGCCGACGCCGAGCAGGAAGCCCGGCACGAGGCATACGTAAGGCCATGGGCCACGACGCACCGGCATGAAAGCGGCCCAGAGCAAGAAGCCTGCGGCGAAAGCGACGGCCGCGGCGACCTCGACAGCGCCCGGACGAAGCGGATCCGTGCGCAGAGCGAAGCACAACGCGGTAGCCGGAGCGCCAGCCACGTAGAGCCATAACCCGAGGTCTCGCCAGCGGTGACGGACAAGCGGACGTTCGCTGGCCGCCATCGCCAGCGGCAGCACGCCGAAGGTGATGGCGAAGTGCACGGTGGTCAGCGTCGCCAGCGGATCAGGGAAACCCGCGAAGGTCCGGTCGTAGCGCGACCAGATCCATGCGACCGCGGCCACCAGCGGTCCGGTCGCGGAAAGCATCTCAAGGTATCGACGCGGCGCAGTGGCAAGGTCGTCGGCGAGGAAACGTCGCACACCATGCGCCCAAAGCCAGAGAGCGAAGATGAGCGCCGGCGCAGCGGCTGAGGCCGGTACAAGCCCGGGACCCTCGGAGAAGTTCCATGCGACCAACCAAAGGGCCAGACAAGGCCAAGCCGACCTTCTCAGCCAGATCGGAAAACCTCGGTCGAGGTGCTGGGCCCAGACCAAGGCTAGCCAGAAACAGAGAGCCGCGATGATCGTGAACCAATCCACGGCGGCCAATCGTTCCATGACCTTAGCCTAGGGGCATGAAAAAGGCGGTCAAGGGAGGTCCCTTGCCGCCTCTGGTTTCATTAGGCAAGCTTCAGAGCTTCAGGCCGAGGGCTTCCGAAGCCGTCGCACGCTCTTCGAGCAGCTCCTTCTCGGTGATCGCGACCTTCTCCTTGGAGAAAGCGTCGAGCGGCAGGCCCTGCACGATTTCCCAAGAGCCGTCGGCCTTGGTGCGGATCGGGTAGCCGAACATGATGCCCGGAGCGATGCCGTAGTCGCCCTTGGAGAGGACGGCCACGGAGTGCCATTCGCCGGCGGGGGTCGGGAAGTGCAGGCTGCGCAGGGTATCGAGGGCGGCGTTGGCGGCGGAGGCGGCGGACGAAGCGCCACGGGCCTTGATCACGGCGGCGCCGCGCTTCTGGACGTCGGGGACGAAGGTCTCCTTGAGCCAGGCGTGGTCGGTGATGACCTGGGTGGCCGGCTTGCCGCCGATGGTGGCGTTGGTGAAGTCA
>JAURFU010000064.1 GCA_030834165.1 Verrucomicrobiota bacterium | reverse complement strand
GTCCGTTTGCTTGGTCAGCTCCCGCCTGAGGAAGTGCGCCGGGTTCTGTGGGCCGCTGATACCTTCGTGCTCAACACTCGCCTGGACCCCAATCCGCTTTCGGCCATCGAGGCCGCTGCCGCCGGCCTGCCCATTGTCATGTCTGACTCGGCCGGTAATATCCGCGAAGTCGTTGAAGTTCCGCGGACAGGATTCGTAATCAAAGATGCCAGCGATCCTTCGGAGGCCCTCCGTGACGTGCTGAATGCCTCCGACGCCCAGCTAGCCGAAATGGGGGCACGGTCGGCCGAACTCGCCCGCACCCAATTCGACGCGCCCGCCGTCGCCCGATCGTTGATCAAGCAACTGTACCCTTGATGAAGAAGCTTCTGCAGAAGTTGTTTCCCGGTCTGGTCGCACGATACCGGCAGCACAGAGACATTCGCCTCCACTCTGCCCAGCGGATGCGCCCGACCCGGTTGGGCTTTGATTTCATCGGGGTTCCGGGGATGCCAGAAGAACGTGAGGCTTCCGGCGAGGTGGGCTTGTTGCGAGACGAACTCCGCACCGCAGCCCTATTCATCGATATCGGTGCCAATTGTGGGCTATATGCCTTGATCGCTTGCCAGTCTGGCGTGCCGGTGTTGGCCATCGAACCGAACCGGCTAAACTTCCTGCGACTGGAAGAGAACATCCGCCATAACCGTTTCGGACAGGCAAAACTCCTGAATATCGCCTTAGGCGATAAGAGCGGCAGATGCCTTCTTTATGGCGGCGGGGAGGGTGCCAGCCTGCTCAAGAACTGGGGCGGGATGGCGGCTACCTACGCTGAAGAGGTGGAGGTCAGGACGCTCGATGAGCTGGCCCGGTCCGATGCTCAGTCGAAACGCTTACTCATAAAGATGGACGTCGAAGGCCACGAACTGGCGGTATTAGCGGGCTCCAAGGAGCTTCTAGCCAGCCCCGTGCCCCCCGTGTGGATCATTGAGCACTCTTTCCGCGAAAACCAGGATGGTAAGATTAACCCGCGATTCAGGGAGCTTTTCGAGATATTCTGGGCCCAAGGATATGCGTGCTTCACGTTTGATATCAATCGGCGCTCTGTTTCTCCTGCCGATGTCGATCGTTGGCTCCTCACGGGAGTCCGCGATTACGGCGGCATCAATTACATCTTCACAAAGCCATCAAAGTGACCTGAAGCCGCGCCGCCTGCGCGGCTTTTTTGTGCCCGTTTTCCGGCCGTCGTACGGCGGCCGAGGGTAGGGGCGCGATTTATCGTGCCCTCCTACCTGGCGTTCGCCATTCGGCGAACGGTTACGATGCGGCTATGACGTGACGCGGTCCCGACCCTACCCGTGACGGGTGGTGGCGGTTGGGAACGCATCAAGGCAGCTAGGTCGGCACGCAGTGCCGACCCTACCTCGATGCCTCTTTCCGTTATCCGCCCCTATACTCCATACTCGATACTCCATACTCTTCGCCTACGCTCCAATCATGTTCCGCTCCCTTCTCCTCCTCTTCCTCTGCGTGGCAGCGCTTCCCGCCGCCGATGTCTTCGAGCAGCAGAAGCGCCTCGGCCGAGGCCTGAACATGGGCAACTCGCTTGAGGCTCCGAAGGGCGCCTCCTGGGGCCGGGCGATCGGTGACGAGGATTTCCCCCGCATCAAGGCCGCCGGGTTTTCTTCCGTGCGCATCCCGGTCCGTTGGGCCGACTACGCGGCGAAGGAAGCCCCGTATGCGATCGAGCCGGCTTTCGCCGACAAGGTCGAAGCGCTCGTGAAGGCGGCGCTCAAGGCCGACCTCCAGGTGGTGCTCAACATCCATCACTTCGACGAACTCGACCAGGACCCGGTCGGACAGCGGCCGCGCTTCGCGGCGCTCTGGAAGCAGCTCGCCGAACGGTTCGCGGGTTATCCCGACGCCTTGCAGTTCGAACTCAGCAACGAGCCCCACGGCAAGCACGGCGCGGCCGAGTGGAACGCCAACCTGCGCGTCGCTCTTGCGGAGGTCCGTCGCCTGCACCCGGACCGCGCGGTCCACGTCGGCAGCGCCCAGTGGAACCAGATCGCGATGCTCAAGGCGCTGGACCTCCCGAAGGAGGACCGCCACCTCATCGCGCACATCCATTATTACTCGCCCTTCCACTTCACCCATAAGAACGCCTCGTGGGTGAAGGGCGCCAAGGAGTGGAAGGACGGCGATACCTGGGACGGCACCGAGGCCGAGCAGGCCGCCGTGCGCAAGGACTTCGCCGTCGCCCGCGAATGGGCCAAGGCCGAAGGCCGCCCGATCTTCCTCGGCGAGTTCGGCGCCTCGGGCTCCAACCTGAATTATCCGGCGCGTGTGCGCTGGACCCGCTTCATCCGCCAGGCCGCCGAGGAGTCCGGCTTCGCCTGGGCGTATTGGGAATACCAGGCCGGCTTCGGCGTCTGGGATCCCAGGGCGAAGGAGTGGAGGCCGGAGCTCAAGGATGCGTTGGTGGGGAAGTGACGGAGGTAGGGACAGCACCACGTGCTGTCCTACGTGCAAAAGTGCAAATCGGCCTGCGGCCTGTGCAAAGGTGCAAAAGTGGCGCGAGAGTATGGAGTATCGGTGGAGTAATGGCCTTTAATGGGTAGGGTCGGGACCGCGTCACGACATAGGTGTCTCCACCTTCATCTACCGGCCGCCGAAGGGTGGCCGAGGGTAGGGGCGTGGCTACGCCGCGCCCTCCCTCCCGCCCCACGACCGATGCGATGTCATCGCATCCCTGCCTTCCGTTCACCATGCGGCGAACGGTTACGATGCACCTAGGTCGGCACGCAGTGCCGACCCTACCTTGCATCTCTGGCCAACGGGCCAACTTGCCAGCCAATCAACCAGTTGTGTCTCGTTCTGGCCCTCTGGCCAACCGATCAACGGGTCAACTCATCTTGCCCCCTTGCCCACTTATCCCCTAACTCCAGCCATGCCCCGCCTCCTGGCCCTCACCTGCCTTCTGCTGCTCTCCGTCACCGCGCGCGCGGGCGGTCTGTTCGACGCCGGCGTCTGGGCCCCGATCGTCCTCCCGGCCGAACCGGAGGTCGATGAGCTCCACGCCGCCCGCGTCCTGGCGGATTGGTGCGAGCGCGTCACCGGCGTGCGTCCCGAGACCCGTTACGAAGCCAAGGGCGTGCGTAGCCCGGCCCTGGCGATCTACGTCGGTCGCACCGCCGCCGCCCGCTCGGCCGGCGTCAAGGCTCCCGCCGAAGAAGGCGACTCCGCCCGCCGCGCGGTCGTCGGCCAGTCCGTCTTCCTGCTTGGCAACAACCCGGGCGCGACCCGCATCGCGGTCGGACGCTTCTGCGAGCAGCACCTCGGCGTCTTCTTCGCCTTCCCGGGCGAACGCGGCGCCGATTGGCAGCCGCGCTATCAGCTCGGCTTCCCGGGCCCCGACGAGTTCCGTCCGGATTTCCGCTGGCGCCAACTGAGCGGGCTCAACGAACTTTCCGAAGACTGGGCCTTCTCCGTCGGCTTCGGCCGCGCACCGGAATTCTCCCATGGCCTCTACCGGATCTTCGACCGCAAGCTCTGGCAGAAGGAGCCGCTGCTCTTCCCGATGGTCGGCGGTAAACCGACCGTGCCCAAAGGCGATGGACTCGACCCGAATCCGCACCTCGACAACCCGCGCGCCCCGGAGGTCGGCGCCAAATATGCCCGCGAGTTCTTCCAGCAGAACCCGGACGCCTTCTCCGTGCCCTTCGGCGTCAACGACACCCTTAAGTTCGACGACTCCGCTGAATCCGAGGGCTGGTATCGCGAACGTCCGGTACGGACGGACTATGTCTTCGGCTTCTACAACGCGGTCGCCGACTCCGCCTGGGCTCCGGACGGCGACCTCAAGGGCGAGCGTCATGCCATCGGCGCGCTGGCCTACCTGCAGACCACCCGCGCGCCGTCCATCAAGCTGCGCCCGTCGATCTTCCCCTGGGTCTGCGCCGATCGCACCGCTTACGCTGATCCGGCCTTCGCCGCGCAGGACCGGGCCAATCTCGCCGCCTGGGCCAAATCGGGCGTCCGTCGTCTTGGCGTCTATGATTACCTCTATGGCGCCGAAGTCGCCGCGCCGCGCGTCAACCTCTCCGCGCTCATCCAATCCATCCACGCCACCTACGCCGCCGGCGCGCGCGGCTGGTATGCCGAGGCCTATCCCGTGTGGGCCTTCGACGCCCCCAAGCTGTGGGTCGCGGCGAAGCTGCTCGAGGACCGGATGGCGAACACCGAGATGCTGCGCCGCACCTGGTTCGAGCGCGCCTATGGTCCGGCGGCCGACGACATGATCGCCGTCTACGCGCAGATCGAATCGGCCTGGCGGCGCGACGCCGTCGCCGGCGGCAAGGACCAGTTCCTCCGTCATTTCCACGACCAGCGCGGGGCGCTCGTGCTCTCCGCGCCGGAGATCGCCGCCGTGGGCTATCATCTCTCGGCCGCCCAGCAGCAGCTGCTCGCGCCGACCCGCGACGCCGCCGCCCGGCGCCGGCAGGCCTGGCGTCTCGGTCAGTTCGCCGAAGCCTGGGATCTCTACGTCGGTTACCGCGAACTCGTGCAGGCTCGCCGCGTCACCCCTTCCGCCGAAGCCCGGATCACTGCCCTCCGCCGCCTGACCGAGGTGGAAGCGGGCTACCTCGCGAAGGAGTCCGCCTTCAACCGCCGCTGGGGCGCGTATGGACGCCCGGTGAAGTGGAGCGATTTCCCGGGGCAGAACCCTCGCGCGCAGTGGTCGGAGCGCTTCCTCGTCGAAGGCGCCGACGCCGCGCTCGCCGCCTGGGCCGCGACCGACCAGCCGAAGGGCTGGCTCGCCTACCGCGTCGCGCAGCAGGCCGAGACCGCCCCGGTCGCGCATCGCCATGATTTCGCCGAGGCCGAGACCGCGGTCGAAGTCGCGCCGGCTTCCTTCAACCGTCAGGACCGGATTTCCTCCGGCCTGCGCCTCATCGCGCCGGCGGGCAAGATCGGCCCCGTCTCCGCGCCGGTCGCGCTCAAGGGCGGCCAGCTCGTCCGCCTGCAGCTGTGGGATTGGACCGACGACCTGCCGGTCGCCGACGCGCAGCAGGTCGTGACGCTCCGCTTCCTCGGGCCCGACGCCCGCTCCGAAGTCACACAGGTCTGCCAGGCCCGCCAGACGGTCGTGCCCGCCATCGTGCCGGCCTGGGCCACCGGACTGGAATATGAGATCACCTTCACCGGCGGAGCGTTCCCGCAGGAAGCCACCGTGCAGCTGATCGACCTGCCTGCCGCCGCGGCCCGCTGATGCTCAAGCGAGCGTTCGATATCGTCTTCGCGGCGTGCTGGCTCCTCGGCTTCGCGCCCCTGCTGCTCGTCGTCGCGCTCCTCGTGCGCCTCAGGCTCGGCTCTCCGGTGCTCTTCATCCAGGAGCGCCCCGGCCTCCGTGCCCGGCCGTTCCGCATGGTCAAGTTCCGCACCATGACGGATGAGCGCGGGCCGGACGGCGAGCTGCTGCCGGACGCGCAGCGCCTGACCTCGTTCGGCCGATTCCTCCGCTCCACCACGCTCGACGAATTCCCCGAGATGTGGAACGTCCTCGTCGGCGACATGAGCGTCGTCGGCCCGCGTCCGCTGCTCATGCGCTACGTCCCGCGCTACGACGCCTTCCAGGCGAGGCGCATGGAAGTGAAGCCCGGCGTCACCGGCTGGGCGCAGGTCAACGGACGCAACCTGCTGAGCTGGGAGGAGAAGTTCGCCCTCGACGTCTGGTATGTCGATCACCGCACCTTCTGGCTCGATATGAAGATCGTCGTCCGGACCTTCTTCAAGGTCTTCGCCCGGGCGGGGATCGACGCCGGGGAGGGGAAGACGATGGAGGAGTTTACTGGACCCAAGAAAGACTAGGCGCTGATTCGGTGCAAAAGTGCAAAACGGCCTACGGCCTGTGCAAAGGTGCAAATGTGCAGTGAGAGTATTGAGTACCGAGTATAAAGTATCAGAGGAGTGATTGCCTTGGGTAGGATTGAGCGGCCCGCTCAACCGGCAGGGATGCGATGACGTCGCATCCGTCAGGCACCGGGGCGGACGCGATAGTGATCACGTCCCTACCTCGAGACACCTTAGTAGTTTCCTACCCCCACCCCCTAGCCCCTAAACTCAACTTTGCACTTTTGCACAGGAGCTTCGCTCCGATTTGCACCTTTGCACCAGGTGCGGGCCTCTAACATTTAGCCCCGAGCGCTTTCAGGTCAGGATCACGCGCGAGCGGCAGTTCCACTGGCTCTCCGCCGGCCTGCGCGGACTGATAGAGGGCGAGGATCAATTCAACCGCCTTGCGGCCTTCGGCGCCGTTGACGGCGGGCTGCGTCCCCGCGCGAATCGCGGCGATGGCTTCTTCGAGATTGGCCCGATGCCAGGCATGTCCGATGGCCTTGGGATCGTTGGCTCCGGCTCCGCCGCCTTCGGTGGCGGAGGCCACGACGGACGCGTCGGCCGGCAGCGCTTTCTCGAATTCGAAGGCGGTCAGCTTGTCGTCGCGCAGGACGGCGGCGCCGGTCGTGCCGTGGATGCGGATTTCGGCCGGGAAGCCGGTCGCGGACCAGCAGGCGGTCGAGCTGGCGAGCGTGGCGCGGCAGCCGTTGGCGAATTCGATCCAGCCCGTCGCGATATCTTCGACTTCGATGCCATCGTGGGCCACGAGGCCCGCGGTGGCGGAGACGCGCTTGGGCGCTCCGAGGAACCAGAGGAGCAGGTCTATGGTATGGATGCCTTGGTTCATGACCGCGCCTCCGCCGTCGAGGGCGAACGTGCCACGCCAGGCGGCGGAATCATAATAGGCCTGCGTGCGCCACCATGGGATGAGCGCGCCGGCCATGGTCAGCTTGCCGAAACGGCCGGCGTCGAGGGCGGCCTTGAGCGCGACGGCGCCGGCGCCGAAACGTCGGGGTAGGATTCCCGCGACCGTCACGCCGGCCTTCGCGCAGGCGGCGGTGAGTTCGTCGCAACGGGCGAGAGTGACCTCGAGCGGCTTCTCGACGACGACGTGTTTGCCGGCCCGGGCGCAGGCGAGGGCGGGTGCGAGGTGATCGCCGCTCGGCGTGCACAGGCAGACGATGTCGACGGCGGGGTTCGCCAGGAGCGCTTCCGGCGTCTCGGCGAAGGTGATGCCATGCTTCGCGGCGAACTCGCGACCCTTGGCCGGCGAGCGGTTATAGGCCGCGACGAGCTGCGCGCCGGCGATCTCAGCGAGCGCCTTCGCATGGAACTCGGCGATCATGCCGGTTCCCCAGATGCCGAAACCAAGAGGGCGTTGGGACATGCGTTTACCTTAGGAGCGCTCAGCTGGGGCGGAAGAGTAAATGATGCTCGCCGCCTCGCGCTCGTGCAAAAGTGCAAATTGGCCTGCGGCCTGTGCAAAGGTGCAAAAGTGAGGTGTTGGCGGTTAGCGGTTGGCGGTTGGGAAAGCAAAAGCCCAAGACTTTTTCAGGTGACGGGTGCCAGCCATCGGGGCATCAGCCCTTCGGGTGTCAGCCGTTCAGCCTTCGGCAGCCGGCTCCGGGTTCCCGCGGCTGATGGCCGAGATGCCGACGCCTGAGTTGCCGACGCCCGTGCCCGTCACCTGAAGGTGGTTCTACCTTTGCACTTTTGCACAGGAGCTTGGCTCCGTTTTGCACCTTTGCACCTTCAGGGACCGCCTTTTTTCTGGCTTCAACCCCCTTCTTCCCCGAAATTATCCCGCACTGCTTATGCGTATTTTGGTCACCGGCGGCGCGGGCTTCATCGGGTCGAACCTGACCCGCCTTCTCGTCGCGGGCGGCCATGTCGTCACGGTCGTCGATAAGCTCACCTACGCGGGCAATCTTTCCTCGCTGGCCGACCTGCAGGGCAAGCCGGGCTTCACCTTCGTCCAAGCCGACATCTGCGACGCCGAGGCCATGCGCCGGACGTTCGCGTCCGCCCAGCCGGAGGCAGTCATGCATCTGGCCGCCGAATCCCATGTCGACCGTTCCATCGACGGTCCGGGCGAGTTCATCGCCACCAACGTCACCGGTACGTTCCAGCTCCTCCAGGCCGCGTTGGGTCACTGGCGGCAACTGTCCGGTTCCCCTCGGGATGCCTTTCGCTTCCTGCACGTCTCGACCGACGAGGTCTTCGGCTCCCTCGGCCCGACCGCCCCGGCCTTCAACGAATCGACCCCTTACGACCCGCACTCCCCGTATAGCGCCAGCAAGGCCTCGAGCGATCACCTCGCCCGCGCCTGGATGGATACCTACGGCCTGCCGGTCGTGGTGACCAATTGCTCGAACAACTACGGGCCGTATCAGTTCCCCGAGAAGCTGATCCCCGTCGTCATCCTCAAGTGCCTGCGCGGCGAAGCCATCCCGGTCTACGGCAAGGGCGAGAACATCCGCGATTGGCTCTACGTCGACGACCACGCCCGCGCGCTCCTCGCCGCGGTCGAGAAGGGCGTTCCCGGACGCACCTATTGCATCGGCGGCGACAACGAGCGCCGGAACATCGACCTCGTGAAGCTGCTCTGCTCGCTGCTTGACGAATTCCGCCCGCGCGCCGACGGCAAGCCGCACGACTCCGCCATCACCTACGTCACCGACCGTCCCGGTCATGACTTGCGCTATGCGATCGACGCCCGCCGCGCCCGTGCCGAACTCGGCTGGGCTCCGCAGGAGGATTTCCAGAGCGGCTTCCGCAAGACCGTCCGCTGGTATCTCGATAACCCCGCGTGGATCCAAGGCATCCTCGACGGCTCCTACCGCCTCGAGCGGCTCGGCAAAATCTGACTCTCATGAAAGGCATCATCCTCGCCGGCGGCTCCGGCACCCGACTGCACCCTCTGACCCAGGTCATGAGCAAGCAGCTCCTGCCGGTCTACGATAAGCCGATGATCTATTACCCACTCTCCGTGCTCATGCTCGCGGGCATCCGGGAGATCCTGATCATCTCGACGCCCCAGGATCTGCCTCGTTTCCGCGAGGTGCTCGGCGACGGTTCGCGCATCGGCTGCCGCTTCGATTATGTCGAGCAGGCCGTCCCCAACGGTCTCGCCCAGGCTTTCGTGCTCGGCGAGAAGTTCATCGCCAACGACGACGTCTGCCTCGTCCTCGGCGACAACATCTTCTACTCCGCCGGCTTCGGCGACCTGCTCAAGTCCTGCCGTCAGCCGCAAGGCGGCATCGTCTTCGCCTACCACGTCAAAGACCCCGAGCGCTTTGGCGTCGTCGAATTCGACGACGCCGGCAAGGCCGTGTCCATCGAGGAGAAGCCCAAGGCGCCCAAGTCCAGCTTCGCCGTCCCCGGCCTCTATTTCTACGACAACTCCGTCGTCGGCATCGCCAAGGCCCTGAAGCCTTCGGCGCGCGGCGAATACGAGATCACCGACGTCAACCGCGAGTATCTCCGCCAAGGCAAGCTGGGCGTGAAGGTCCTGCCGCGCGGCACCGCTTGGCTCGACACCGGCACCTTCGACTC
>JAURFU010000063.1 GCA_030834165.1 Verrucomicrobiota bacterium | reverse complement strand
CAAGCGCCTCTACCGCATGCTCGAGGACGGCTCGCTGCTCGTCCCGACCGTCAACGTCAACGACACCGCCACCAAGTCGAAGTTCGACAACCTCTACGGCTGCCGCGAATCGCTCGTCGACGGCATCAAGCGCGCCACCGACGTCATGGTCGCCGGCAAGGTCGCCCTCGTCATCGGCTACGGCGATGTCGGCAAGGGCTCGGCCCAGTCGCTCCGCGGACTCGGCGCCACCGTCCAGATCGCCGAGATCGACCCGATCTGCGCGCTCCAGGCCGCGATGGAAGGCTACCGCGTCGTCACCGTCGAGGATACCCTCGGCACCACCGACATCTACGTCACCGCCACCGGTAACAAGGACATCATCACCCTCGAGCATCTCACCAAGATGAAGGACCAGGCGATCGTCTGTAACATCGGCCACTTCGATAACGAGATCCAGGTCACCCGCCTCAACGCGCACAAGGGCGTGAAGAAGGACACCATCAAGCCGCAGGTCGACCGTTACACGTTCAAGGACGGCCGCCAGCTCTACATGCTCGCCGAAGGCCGTCTCGTGAACCTCGGTTGCGCCACCGGTCACCCTTCCTACGTGATGTCGACCTCGTTCGCCAACCAGGTCCTCGCCCAGCTCCACCTCTGGGAGACCCGCGCCACCGCCAAGCCCGGCGTGGTCGTCCTGCCGAAGCACCTCGACGAAGAAGTCGCCCGCCTGCACCTCGGTAAGCTCGGCGCCAAGCTGACGATCCTCTCCAAGGATCAGGCGGCCTACATCGGCGTGGCCCAATGCGGCCCGTTCAAGCCGGATAACTATCGTTACTGAGCGCGAGCGGCGTAGCCGCTCGCGAGGGTCACGAGGCCAAGGGGGCACGTTGGCACGGAGGATTGATCAGGGCGCCTGCGGGCGCCCTTTTTGTTTTCCATTCCCAACCGCTAACCGCTTACCGCCAATACCTGTCATGGGTTGGCTCGGGGCCGCGTCACGACATGGTCATGTCGGGCAGGGCGGCGGGCGCCCACGCCGACCCCCTGGCTCTGCCGGCTTGCTCCGCCGCTCAGGTCATCCATGTTGGTGTCACCCCGCTTCCCCATGAGCCTTCACGAGACCCGGCAGAAACTCCGCGACGAACTGGAGGCGCCGGCGTCGTTACGCGCCTTCGGCACCGGTTGGATCAGCGGCGTCGCTGGTCTTGCGCTCGGCTTGGTCGGACTTGCCTTGGTGGTCTCGATGCGGGCGCCCGGCCAGTTCGCGATGCCGGAGCTGACGGCGTTGCATGCCAATCCTTGGTTCAAGCTGGGCGTCCTCGTCGTCCTGCTGCTGGGCTTCACCGCCTCCGTCCTGAGCCTTGCGCTGCGCCCGTCGAAGCTGCTGGGCACGCTCGGCGCCGCCGCCGCCTTGCTCGCGACCCTCTTGGGCGGAACGAACTCGACCTCGCTGACGCCCGATCCGACGCCGCTCTTCCTGGGTCTCGACTGGTTCGCGCTCAACGTCCTCTTCACCGGCATCATCTTCATTCCCCTGGAACGCCTCAGCCCCCTGCGGGCGGAGCAACCGCTCTTCCGCGACGAATGGCGCGAGGACATCTTCTACTATCTGGTCAGCAGCTTCATGGTGCAGGTGCTTGCCTTCGTCAGCTTCGCTCCGGCGAAGTGGGTGGCGGCGGCCGCTGCCTTGTCGTCGGTCCAGCAGTGGGTGGCCGGCCTGCCGTTCGTGGTGCAGCTGGTCGCGATCATGTTCCTGACCGACCTCGTCCAATACTGGGTGCACCGTGCCTTCCATCGCGTGCCCTGGCTTTGGAACTTCCATGCCGTGCATCATTCCGCGCAGAGCATGGACTGGATGGCGGGCGCCCGCATGCACTTCCTGGAGATCCTGATCCTGCGCTCGCTGACCGTGATCCCGATGTTCGCCCTCGGGTTCTCGCCGACGGCGGTGAACGCCTACATCCTCCTTGTTTACCTATACTCGACCTTCATCCATGCGAACCTCAGCTGGCGTCTCCCGGTGATCGACCAGCTGCTGGTGACGCCGCGTTTCCACCATTGGCACCACGGCATCGAAAAAGAGGCCATCGACGTGAACTTCGCCATCCACTTCCCGCTCTTCGACCGTCTCTTTGGCACTTACCACCTCCCCAAGGAGCAGTGGCCGTCAGGCTACGGCATCGAAGGCCATCCGGTGCCCAAAGGCTACTGGGCTCAGTTGCTCTACCCGTTCCGTCGGAAGTAAGCGCGCCGCGAGGGTCACGAGGCCAAGGGGGCACGTTGGCACGGAGGATTGATCAGGGCGCCTGCGGGCGCCCTTTTTGTTTTCCATTCCCAACCGCTAACCGCTTACCGCCAATACCTGTCATGGGTAGGGTTGAGCGCCCTCGCTCAACCGCGGCTGACCGGGGCGGTCAGCCCTACCTTGATGCCCCCCAGCCAATCATCCGGTCTCCGGTTTCCCTTTGAATCTTTTGTGCTCTGGCCAACTGGCCCACTGGTCAACCGGTCAGCTAACGGGACACCCCCGATGCTCCATGCTTTCGCTGCCACCTACTTGCCCTCCAACAGCCACCGCATCGCGGCCAGTTCGCCTTCGGCTTTCATCTTCGCGAGGTATTGGGACTGCTTGGTTTCATCGGCCGAGGCGAACGCCGGGGTGAAGCGGCTGGTGAGGTCTTTGATCTCGAGCAGTTTCGCGTCGAGCGTCGCGATCCGCTCGCCGGCGGTCTGTCCGCCCGGGCCGGCCTGCGTAGCCGGGTCGAGCGCGTTCAGGAATTTCCGCTCGATCGCGATGCCCGACAATTGGTCGATGAGGTAGGACCCTTGGTCCTGGATACGCTGGCCGAGCGAGAGGCCGATGACGACCGTGGGCTCGGCGGCGTCGAAGTCCGCGATGCGGACGAATTCGTCCTGCAGCGCCTTCAGGCTGTCGGAGACGCCCACCACCGGTCGGATGTGTTCGACCGTGAAGGAGAACATCGCCGAGACCATGGCGGCCTGCGGGTCGTAGCCGGCGGCGACGTAGGCCTGCGCGGAGGCGTCGATGACCTGCTGGCTGTAATCGGCGTAAGTCGGATTATCGAGGCTCTTGAGCAGGGCCGCGCCCGCCGCTCCGGCGTCGCCGGACGCGAAGGCCTGATGGGCCGCGAGATAGTCGCCGAGCGAATTGTCCGGCGCCGCCGCGCGGAAGGCCGCGATCGCGGCCGTGCGTTCCTCCGGGGTCTCGCCGCGCACCGCCAACTCGAGCTGGGGCAGGGGATCCTTCGGGTCGAGGATCGCCGCTTCGCGCGCATATTTCAGGTCCTTGAGGATGCGCGCCGCGGCGAGCAGGTTGCGCGGGCTGCGGCCTTCGCTTTGCAGGAAGGCGTCGACCTCCGCTTGGCTGAGCTGCGGCACCTTGCCCTCGAGGATGTCCTTGATCGTGACCCCCTTCCGCTTGGCCGGAGTCTCCAGTTGCGGGATGATGTCGGCCGCGCTGCGCGGCTTGATCGCCGGCGTCGCCGCGACGGCCGGCGTCGGCCGGCGGAGCAGCTCCCATTTCTTCCCGCGCACGACCCACACGCCTACGGCGGCCAGGCCGAGGGCGGCGACGATCTGCGCGGTGCGACGGAGGGACATCGGAGGACGATGAGAGTATGGAGTATCGAGTTTGGAGTATAGGCGAAAGAGACGGTAGGGTTTCCGTCTCGACCGGCAGGCTTCTCTTATTCTGAGGTAGGGCTGACCGGCCCGGTCAGCCGTGTCTCGAGGTAGGGACGCGATGACATCGCGTCCGCCCTAGGTCCGAACGGATGCGATGTCATCGCATTCCTACCCGAACAAAAAGGGCGCCCGCAGGCGCCCTCTTCACTTAACCGATACTCTATGCTCGATACTCCATGCTCTGAGCAGCGGCTTCGCGCCGCGCTCAGATCTTCTCCAGCGACCAGGGCTTGCGGAGCTCGCGCGAGAGCATCGCGGTCGCGCCGGCATCGTCGATGAACTTGCCCGCGGCGCCGTCGAAGCGGAGCTTGCGGCCGGTGAACACCGCGGCGTTGCCGAGGTGGCCGATGGTGGTCGTGTGGTGGGCGGCCATGACGTGCGAGATCGGCCGGCGACGGGACTGCACGCAGTCGACGAATTCCTGGAAGTGGTCGGTCGTGCCGGGGCAGCGCCAGGCGTCCGGGCCGAGGTCCTTCTCCCACAGGCCGGGGATGGAGCACTCCTGCTTGCCGCGGGTGACGAAGAGCTCGCCCTTCTCGCCGTGGAAGCGCATGCCCATGAACGAGCTGCTGACCGACATCTGGAAGCCGTCGGCGTAGCCCACGGTGTAATCATATTCCGCATGGGTGTCCCACGGACCTTCGCGGAGCTTGCCCGTGCCTTCGACGGACACCGGGAACTCGGCGTCCTTGCCCATCGCCCACGCGGCGATGTCCGGATGGTGGCAGACCCAGTCGAGCAGCATGCCGCCGCCGAAGTTCATGTTCCAGCGCCAGTGGAAGTGGAAGACGCGCGGGTCGTAGGCGAAGTCGGCCGACGGACCGACCCACATGTCGTAATCGACCTCGGCCGGGGCCTTCTCGCCCGGCTGCGGGGCGGGGGGCATGACCTGCTTGTTCGGACCGGTGCCGACCTCGACCTTGAGGATCTTGCCGAGCATGCCGTTGCGCACGAGTTCGACGCCACGGCGGAAGTTGGGGGTGGAGCGCTGCCACATGCCGGTCTGCCAGACGCGGCCGTTCTCCTTCACCGCGTCGGCGATGGCCTTGCCTTCGGCCCAGGTCTTCGCGAGCGGCTTCTCGCCGTAGACGTCGATGCCGGCGCGGAGGAGCGCGCAGCTGATCACGCCGTGCCAATGGTCCGGCAGGCCGTGCACCGCCGCGTCCGGCTTCTCCTTCGCGAGCATCTCGCGGAAATCGACGTATTGGTTCGGGGCCGAGAAGCCTTTCTTCACGATGCCTTCGGAGGCCGTCTTCAGCACCCGACGGTCGACGTCGCAGATGGCGATGACCTGGACGCCTTTCTTGGACATCAGCTGACGCATGTCGCCGCCGCCCTGGGCCTTGATCCCGATGCCGACCAGCTGGAGGCGGTTGCTGGGGGCGACCGTGCCGTCCTTGCCGAGCGCCGAAGCCGGGATGATGGACGGGAAGGAGAGGGCCGCGCCGGCGAGCGCGGTGTTCTTCAGGAACGAGCGACGATTGAGGGAAGACATAAGGATAGGGGTAGGGGTAGGGGTAGGACAGGTGTAGCGTGGGATGCGTTCCATGGGAAGGAGGGAAAAGGCCGATAAAAGAGAGGACTGAATGGAGGACTGCGTTGAGGGCTGCATGGAGGGCTGAATCGATGGCGGAATGAAGCCCCCAGCCAATTACCCGGTTTCCGGTCTCCCTTTGAGATGCTTGAGCTCTGGCCAACTGGCCCACGGGCCAACCGGTCAACTAACGGTGTGTTCCCCGTGTCCCCTTGCCCCCGTGCCTACTTGCCCCCTAATTAACGCCATGCGCCTCCTCTCCTTCCTCCTCGCCTCCACGCTCGCTTTCGCCGCGGAACGTCCCGCCGTCGACCACGCCGCCTACACGGCCGCGCTGAAGGATTTCCGGAAGGGCGTCGCGAAGTCGACCGACGCCTTGAAGAAGGCCGATGCGCCGCTCGCCGTCCGCCTCGCCGCGGTGGACGACGTCCGCGAGCGCCTGGTCGATGAACCGAACTCTCCGCTCACCGGCGAAGTCGCCGGTCTGCTCGGCTCCTCGGACGTCGAGATCGCCAAACTCCTGCTCGCCGCTCTGGCCGAAGCCAAGGCTGCCGGCGCCACGACGCAGGTCGCCGCCCTCGCCGCCAAGGCGGATTCGCCCCTGCGCGTGCCCGCCGCGCTCGCGCTCGCCGAGGTCGGCGGAGCGAAGGCCGTGCCCGTGCTCGCCGGGCTCGCGTCGGACGCCGCCCTGGCCGACAGCATCCAGGAAGCCCTGCTCAAGGTCGCCGGCCCCGGCGTGACCGACGCTTTCGTCGCCGGCATCACCGATGCGAAGTCCGCTCCCGCCGCGCGCGCCGCGCTCATCAAGGCCGCCGTCGCCCGTAATCTCCGCTCCGTCGCCGGCGCCCTGTGCGTCGCCATCAAGGAAGAGTCCATGCGTCTCGAATGTCAGAAGGCCTTGCTCAAGCTCGCCCAACCGAGCGACCTCGCCGCCCTGCGCGAAGCCGAGAAGGCCGTCACGAACGAGACCACCAAGGGCGCGCTCGGTCGCCTGATCAAGAAACTTGAAGGAGCTAAGTAAGGTAGGGCCAGGGCTTGGGCTAGGGCTCGTGAGTAAGTCCTTTGCACCGAGGTAGGGTCAGCACTGCGTGCTGACCTAGCTGTCTTCGTTCAAGGTGACGGGTGACGGCCATCGGGCCATCAGCCATTCGGGAGTCGGCTTTTCAGCCATCGGCCATCGGCTTCGGGGTTCGGCCAAACAACTAGGCCCTAGGTCAGCACGCAGTGCTGACCCTACCTAAATAAAAAGGACGGCTCGGAGAGCCGTCCCTACCTGCGCAGCGCGCACCCGTGTCCACGTTTCACCGTGCCCCCGTGCCCCCTTATTTGCGGAGCACCCACTTCACGCCGCCGTCGACGTGCTTGATGAAGTCGGGTTCGGAGAATGATTCCTTGGTGTGGCCGAGCGCGGTATAGAACATGCGTCCCTTGCCGACTTCCTTGCACCAGGTCATCGGGTGATGGTCGCCCATCTCCTTGCCCTTCTGCGGGGCGTAGGACTTCTCGTCGATCTCGAGCAGCACCACGTTGTCCTTGGCGAGGTTGCGGAAGGAGTACCACTCGTCCTTGCGCTTCCATTCGGCGCCGAGGTGCGCGTTGGCCGGGTGGTCCTTGACGATCGGACGCAGGATCGCGACCTGCTGGGCCGGGTGGCCGTTGAAGAGGCCGCCGACCATGTTGGCGAACCACGGCCAGTATTTGTCGGCCGCGCCGGCGTCGGACGCCGCGTGGACGCCGACGAAAGCTCCGCCGTTCTCCATCCAGGCCTGGAAAGCGGCGCGACGGGCGGCCGCGATCTTCTCATTGGCGGCCTTGGCCTCCTTGGAGGCATCCTTCGGGAGGACGTCGCCCATGATGTCGCCCGTCGTGCTCATGAAAGCCACCACGCGAACCTTCGCGAGGTTCTCGGCCGTGAACACGGACGCGTCTTCGGTGACTTCGACTTCGAGACCCTGGGCCTTGAACTGCTGCGCCAGCATGGCGTTGCCGAGCGGGATCGAATCCTTGTGACGGAAGCCGGCGGTCTTCGAGAAGACGAGGGCGCGGTTAGGTTCGGCGGCGAGGGCGGCTACCGAGGCGAGGAGGAAGGCGAGGAGGCGCATGGTTCGAGGGCCTGAGGATAAGAGGGCCCGAGGACCGGAGGCGAGCCCGAGGTAGGCTGACCGGCCCGGTCAGCCGTGCCTCGAGGTAGGGTCGGGACCGCGTCACGACCTAGCGCGTTCGCCGCACGGTGAACGCAGGGTAGGGGCACGATTCATCGTGCACTCCTCTTCGGAGGGCGCGGCGTAGCCACGCCCCTGCCTTCGGCCGCCATCCGGCGGCCGGTCAGCTAAGCCCTATTCAATTCAGCCCTCAACGCAGTCCTCAACGCAGGCCTCCACTCAGTCCTCCAGGTTTCAGATTCAGCTCATTTTCCTTTCCCACCTTCATCACTCCGCCACTCTCACCCCATGTCCGAAATCCTCCTGACCCTCCGCGAAAGCAAGACCTCCCCGGTCGGCTCGCGCTTCCAGGCCATCTGCGCCCTGGGTGACATCTCCACCAAGACCGCCAAGACCGGGTCGACCTATTATGAGGCCGTCATCGCGGACGCCACGGATGACATCAAGATCCGCGTCTTCGGCGATTCCCCCGTCAAGCCCGTGCTCGTCACCCTCAAGGCCGGGGCGGTCGTCCGCGTGGGCGGGGTCGTCGGCGATTTCAACGGCCGGCCCGACCTCAAGGTCGATGCCCTCGCGCCCCTGACGGACGCCGAGCGTTCGGACCCGTCGATCATGGGCCGCCTCACGCCCGTCTCGCAGCACGACCCCGTGAAGATGAAGGCCGACCTCCTCGGCATCGTCAGCCGCATCCCGCACGCCGGCCTGCGCGCCACCGTCGAATCCGCCTTGGAAGAGCATGGCGAACGCTTCTACGAGGCCGTCGCCGCGCTCGGCATGCACCATGCCTATCGTCACGGCCTGCTTGAGCATACCCTGCGCATGGCCAAGTGCGCCGAGGCCCTCCTGCCGCTCTATCCGAAGGTCGACCCCTCGCTCTCCGTCGCCGGCATCGTGCTGCACGACATGGGCAAGGTGCAGGAGTATTCGCGCCTCGAGCCGGGCATGGCCAAGGCCGGTTTCACCCGCGCCGGCAACCTCCACGGGCACCTCGTCCTCGGCGCGTTCATCGTGCGCGCGCACGGCACCAAGGTCGGCCTCGAAGCCTCGCTGATGGAGCGTCTCGAGCACATCCTGCTCTCGCACCACACCATGCGCGAATACGGCGCGTGCGCCACGCCGTCGACGCCGGAGGCCGTCTTCGTGGCCCGCATCGACGACATGGACGCCAAGCTTTCCGCCGTCGAAGAAGAGCTGCGCAAAGCCCCGCCCGGAGCCGAATTCATGCCCCTGCGCGCGATCGACGGCCAGCTGCTGATCACCCCGCCCAAGACCGGAAACTGAACGCGTGCGCCTCGAAGAGCTGGATTTCGAACTCCCGCCCGAACGCATCGCCGCCACGCCCGCCGCGCGGCGCGACGCTTCGCGCCTCCTCGTCGTGCGCCGCGCCACGCGGACGGTCGAGCATCGTCGTTTCAGCGACCTGCCCGAGCTGCTTCCGCCGGGCGCCGTGCTCATCCGCAACAACGTCTCCGTCCTGAAGGCGCGCCTCTTCGGCGTGCGTCCCACCGGCGGGAAGGTCGAGTGCCTGCTGCTGCGTCCCACGCTGGATCCGTTGGAATGGTGGTGCATGCTGCGTCCCGGCAAGCGCGCCGGCGACGCGGCGGGCTTCCTCGTCGACGGCCGACGCGCCGTCGCCGTCGAGAACGCGCACGGCGAATATCGCGTGCGCTTCGAACTCCCGCCCGGCGAGACCGTGCAGGATCTGGCCGAACGCCTCGGCGAGCTCCCGCTACCGCCTTACATCGTCGAAGCCCGCAAGGAGCGCGGCCTTGCGCCCACCGACGACGCCGAGCGTTACCAGACCGTCTACGCCGACCCCAAGGCCACGCGGGCCGCGGCGGCGCCCACGGCCGGACTTCACTTCACGCCCGAGCTGCTCGAGACGCTGCGCGCGCGGGGACACGAGGCCTTCGACCTCGTCCTCGACGTCGGCCCGGGGACGTTCCAGCCCGTCACGGCCTCGGAGCTTTCGGCGCACGTGATGCACTCGGAGACATATCGGATCCCGGCGCGCACCATGCAGGCATTGCGGGAGCGTCGCCCGCGTCTCGCGATCGGCACCACCTCCGTGCGCGCGAGCGAGGACGCCCTGCGCAAGGTCCCGGGTTTCGCGCATGAAGGCGACTTCGTCTCCGAGGCCTCCCTCTTCATCCAACCGGGGGACCGCATCGGCTGCTGCGAACACCTCCTGACCAACTTCCA
>JAURFU010000062.1 GCA_030834165.1 Verrucomicrobiota bacterium | reverse complement strand
ACTCCAGGAGAAGGTCTACCGCAACGCCATCATCCAGAGCGGCGAACGCGCCGACGGCCGCAAGCCGCTGGATCTCCGCGCCATCTCCTGCGAGGTCGACGTGCTCCCGCGCGTCCACGGTTCCTCGCTCTTCCAGCGCGGCGAGACCCAGGGTCTCGTCCTCGCCACCCTCGGCACCTCCAAGGACGCCCAGGAAGTCGACGCCATCACCGGCGGCCCGAGCAAGCGCTCGTTCCTCCTGCACTACAACTTCCCGCCCTTCTCGGTCGGCGAGACCGGCCGTTTCGGCATGACCTCCCGCCGCGAGACCGGCCACGGCAACCTCGCCGAGCGCTCGCTGCTCTCCGTGCTGCCCTCCGAGCAGGACTTCCCGTACTCCATCCGTCTCGTCTCCGAGATCATGGAGTCCAACGGTTCCACCTCGATGGCTTCCGTCTGCGGCGGCACCCTCGCGCTCCTCGACGCCGGCGTGCCCATCAAGGCCCCGGTCGCCGGCATCTCCTGCGGTCTCGTGACCGAAGACCAGAGCGGCCAGATCGTGAAGCACCGCGTGCTCACCGACATCATCGGCGCCGAAGACCACTACGGCGACATGGACTTCAAGATCTGCGGCACCCGCGAAGGCATCACCGCCTTCCAGCTCGACCTCAAGATCCACGGCCTGCCGATCGCCATCGCCAAGGAAGCCATCGCCCAGAACAAGGGCGCCCGT
This sequence comes from Verrucomicrobiota bacterium, assembly GCA_030834165.1. Lineage (GTDB taxonomy): Bacteria > Verrucomicrobiota > Verrucomicrobiia > Opitutales > UBA953 > UBA953. Next base: position 9,295 of record JAURFU010000062.1, on the reverse strand, counting down.
GACGCCATCCTGGACATCATGACCAAGACCATGCCGGCCACCCGCGCCGAGCTGAAGTCCTGCGCTCCCCGCACCCACCGCATCAAGATCCCGGCGGACAAGATCGGCGCCCTCATCGGCCCGGGCGGCAAGAACATCAAGCGCATCACCGAGTACACCGGCTGCCAGCTCGACATCGACCAGGACGATTCCGGCTGGGTCACGATCTTCGCGACCGACGGTGAGTCCCTCGCCCGCGCGGTCAACGAGGTCAACCTCCTCTCGGCGCAGATCGAGATCAACAAGACCTACAAGGGCATCATCCGCTCCGTGAAGGAATTCGGCGCCTTCGTCGAATGCCTCCCCGGCCAGGAAGGCCTCGTGCACGTCTCCGAGCTCGCCGACCACCGCGTCGAGCGCGTCGAGGACCTCTGCAAGCTCGGCGACGAGATCATCGTCAAGTGCGTCGGCATCGACGACAAGGGCCGCGTACGCCTCTCGCGCCGCGCCGCCATCGCCGAGAAGGAAGGTCGCGAATACACCCCGGCCCCGAAGCCGATGGACCGCCCCCGTGGCGACCGTCCGGACCGCGGCGAGCGCCGTCCCTTCCGCGAACGCGGCGGTGACAGCGAAGGCGGCCAGGGCTGACCCCGGCTGACTTCACCGACAAGGCCCCGGCTCACCCCGGGGCCTTTTTTGCGCCCCCTTATTTCGCGGTCTGCCCGGCCGTCACGCGATCGAACCACGCGCGCGCGGCCTGGGTCGCCTCGCCGTCGCGCAGAGGCCAGCGGTCGTTGTGCGGATGCCTTACGAAGTCGTTGGGGAAGGTCCCGAACAGCGCGCCCATGTCGACGGTCAGGTGCGTCACGTTCGTCGGCGCGACGGACGCGATGAACTGCTTGGTCTCCGCGCCGCCTTGGGTGACGAGCAGCGGTCGTCCGTTCAGCCGGCGAAGGCGATGCGCGGCTTCTTCCCGGTAGCGGGCGAGGGGCGAGCCCCACGCTTGGCCTTTCCATTCCCGCATGCCGTCGAAATGATCATGGGCCCAGAGCCCGCACCAGAGCCGCGCGATCTCGTCGTCGTGCAGTCCGAGGAAGGAGACGCCGATGGCGCCGCGCGAGAAGCCGCAGAGGACGACCCTCTTGGGGTCGCCGCCGAACTCGGCGCAGAGGCGCGGGAGGTTGGTCTTGGGATAGGCGACGGTGGCGTCGATGTCGCCCCACCAGGTGCGCTCGTTGGCCTTATGATCCTTGGCGACGTAGGGGAGGACGACCCAGATGGCCCGGCCGCGGGAGAGACCGTGACCGAGGGCCGCGCCTTCGACTTCGCCCGTCGAGCCCGACGTGGGGAAGTAGTTGCCGGTGTATTCGGCGATGACCGGCCAGGACCTGCCCCGGGCCTTCCAGTCGGGCGTCCAGTCGTCGGGCAGGGCGATGAGGTGTCGGACCTGCGTGCCGGCGTATTCGGGCGGCGTGACCTTGGCGCGCTTGCCGGCGGCTGGCGGTCCGTCCGTCAGGGGCGGCAGGGTGAGGTCGGCCGCGAGCAGCGTCGTCGCCAGGTTCAGGAAGAGCAGGGCGAGACGCATGGCGGGTCAGGAGCCGCGGTCGTCGACGACCTGCGTGCGCGTCCAGCGGTCGTGCCAGGCGCGCTTGTCGCGGCGGAAAAGCGGCACGTGGAAGTTCACGATGCCGAGCAGCATGAAGAAGGGATTGGGCAAGGTGAAGAAAGCGGCCTTCCAGGCGGAGCGTAAGAGGGAGCGCAGGAATCCGGGTTCTTCCGCTTCCGGTAGGCCGATGGCGCGGAGGCGGAAGATGCGCTTGCCGAGCGTGCGGCCGGCGAGGAGCCATTCCTGCAAGGCGAGCGCGAGGAGCATCGTCACGAAGCTCACGTTGCCTTGGAAGGAATACCAGGCGTTGAAGGCCTGCAGGTCGGCGTCCTTCGGGTGGAGGACCATGCCCTTGACCGCTTCCAGGTCCCGCGGCGCGCCGGTCTGGATGGCCTTGAAATACTGCTTGGTGAACCGCTGGATCCACTCGTCGGTGTGCTGGCGCGCGGCGAGTTCCTCGGGCCCGGCGAGCAGCCCGGAGAGGGCCCAGCCGAGGATGAGCAGGGGGATGATGTCCGCCAGGCAGGCGAAGGTCCGCCACCAGTATCCCGCAGGGGGCGGCGGGAGCGGGGGCGGGTTAGCCACGGGCTTGGGCGCGCTCGCAGGCGTCGAGCGTGTTCTTCATCAGCATCGCGACGGTCATCGGGCCCACGCCGCCCGGGACGGGCGTGATGGCCTCGCACTGCGGCGAGACGGCGTCGAAATCGACGTCGCCGACGATGCGGTAGCCGGTCTTCTTGGAAGCGTCGGGCACGCGGTTGATGCCGACGTCGATGACGACCGCGCCGGGCTTGACCATGTCGGCGGTGATGAAGCGGGGCTTGCCGATCGCCGCGACCACGATGTCGGCCTGGCGGACGATGGCGGGCAGGTCCTTGGTGCGGGAGTGCGCGATGGTCACGGTGCAGTCGCAGCCCTTGGCGAGGAGCAGGGCGGCGGCGGGCTTGCCGACGATGAGCGAGCGGCCCACGACGACGGCGTGCTTCCCGGCGGTCTCGACGCCGGAGCGGCGGAGGAGTTCGACGACGCCGGCGGGCGTGCAGGCCGCGAAGGCGCCGGGGAGTTCCTGGACGAGGCGCCCGATGCTCTGCGTGCCGAAGCCGTCGACGTCCTTGTCGGGCGAGACGCGGTTGAAGACTTCGGTCTCGGGCAGGTGCTTCGGCAGGGGGGCCTGGATCAGGATGCCGTGCACCGAATTGTCGGCGTTGAGGGCGTCGAGGTGGGCGAAGAGCTCGGCCTTGGTGACCGTCTCGGGGAAGAGTTGCAGGGAGGCCTTCATGCCGACCTCGGCCGCGGTCTTCTGCTTCTTGGTCACATAGGAGACCGAGGCGGGGTCGTCGCCGACGCGGACGAAGGCCACGTGGGGCACGACCGGGGCGAGCTTGGCCACGCGTTCCTTGACTTCGGCGAGGACCTGTTGGGCGATGGCGTTTCCGTCGATGAGGCGCATGAGGGAGGACTAAGACGACCTTCCGTCCGAGGGCGAGAAAAGTCCTTCGGCTGCCCGGCGGATGATTGTCTCGCCCTGCGGGGCCAAATGCCTCAATCCATGGACGTGCCTTCCGAAGGACCCATGCGCATCCATAAGTTCCTCGCCCAGGCGGGGGTCTGCTCCCGTCGTGAGGCGGAGCGGCTGGTGGCCGCGGGGTCCGTGACGATCAACGGCAAGCCGGCGGTGACTGGACAGCCGGTCGACCCCTCGGTGGACACCGTCATCTGCCAGGGGCAGCACATCAAGCCCCTCAGCCGCACGGTGGTGCTGATGATGAACAAGCCCCGCGGCTACCTCTGCACCAACGACGACTCGCACGGCGGCCAGACGGTCTTCGACATGGTGCCTCCGGAGTATGGCTCGCTGCGCCTCTTCTGCGTCGGCCGCCTCGACAAGGATTCCGAAGGCCTGCTCATCCTGACCAACGACGGCGAGCTGGCCAATAAGGTCATGCATCCCTCGGGCGGAGTCATCAAACGCTACGAGATCATCCTCAACCGTGACTACGACCCGACGCTCACGCCTCGGCTGCTCAAGGGCGCGGTGGAGGAGGGCGAGCACCTGCGTTTCAAGAAGGTCATCCGTCATCCGGATCATGCCGCCCACCTCGAGGTCCACCTCGACCAGGGCCGCAAGCGCGAGATCCGCCGGCTCTTCGAGATCTTCGGTTTCCACGTGAAGACGCTCCGTCGTTTCCAGATCGGCGGGCTGGTGCTGCGGAAGATGCCCTTGGGGGATTGCCGGCCGCTTTCCCGCAAGGAAATCGACTCGATTTTCGAGAACTGAGAGGGCGGGCGGCATCTAGGGCTTGCACCCTGGGCTGACGGGTTTTTCCTAGGTATTACCCCTCACCGCCGTGAACCTCTCGCGTCTGCTCCCATTGTTCCTCTGTCTCGCGTCCCTCTGGGCGGGTCCGGAAGGCAGCCTCAAGCTCGTCTGGTCCGATGAGTTCAACGACAAGGAGATCGACAAGAAGAAGTGGAACATCGGCAACGCCGACGGCGTGCGTCTCGTCGATGGGCAGCTTTCGCTGGAAATCACCCCCGGCTCGAAGCCGATGTTCTGGCGCGGCTCCAACGTCGACACGCGCGGCAAATACAGCTCGAAGGCCGGCTACATCGAAGCCTCCATCATGTTCGTCAAGACGGGCGGACACGGCTGCGGCTTCGGCATCCGTAACCAAGACGACAATCCGCCCTCCGCAGGCATGGGTTTCAGCAACGGCGGAGGAAGCACGGTCAGCCTTGGTCTTTACATAAGGCATGAGGAGCGCGGGCGTGGTCTTAATCCCAAGGAGAATCCGGTTCCCAAGGATGACACCTATTCGAAGAAGTTCCATCGCTTCGGTTTCCAGTGGGGGCCGGCCGACTACCGGTGGTATGTCGACGGACGCCTGGTTTATACCATCCGCATCTCCGACAAAATCCCGGCCACTCCGAAGCCGATGTACATTGGCCTGAGCCATAACGGGCTTCCGGAGGCCGGTCTGCTGAAGAGCTTCAAGGATCCGAAGATGGGTCCGGAACCCATGCGGGTCGACTGGGTGAAGGTCTATCAGTGAGCCGACCAGGCTTGCCTCCCCTCGGTTGCCGCTTTCAATATGTCCAACACCCCCTTCATGAAAGCCGTCGCCCTCTTTTCGATGCTGGTCGCCCTGTCCTTGGGCGCCGCGCCCAACACCGGCCTGAAGCCGGTCTGGGAAGATAATTTCGACGCCAAGGAGCTCGACAAGGCGAAGTGGAACGTCGGCGGCCAGGCCCGCATCGTGGACGGCAAGCTCCAGCTCGAAGTCACGCCGAAGGACAAGGCCGGCTTCTGGAACGGAAGTCATGCCCACACCTCGCGTAAGTTCACCTTCGGCCAGGGCTACTTCGAGGCTTCGATCCGCGCGGTGCAGACCAAGAACCGGGGCTGGACTATCTTCGCAATCCGCAACGAGAAGATGGAGACGGTGCCTGCCGCTTCGATGTCCTTCGTGTTCACGGGCGCAGACCGCATCGAGCCGAACCTCAATATCGTCGACGAAAGCGGTTCCCATCGGCTCGCCCCCAAGGAGCGGGTCATCGCGATGGACGGGGGCAAGTCGTACAAGAAGTTCCTGACCTATGGTCTGCAATGGAACGCGACCTCCTACATCTGGTACGTCGAAGGGCGTCAGGTTCACAAGTTGTCCCGCCCGATCCCGAAGGACCCGATGTTCCTGGAGTTCTATCAGAGCCTGCCGGAAGGCGGCCTGTTGAAGGATTTCCCGAATCCTAAGCTGGGTCCCGAGCCGATGCAGGTCGATTGGGTCAAGGTCTTCAAGATTCCCTGAGACCTGCTTACTCCACGCCCCTTCCCATGAAACATATCCTCAGCCTCCTCGCCCTCACGGCCGCCCTGGGCGCGGTGAATCCGGCTTCGAACATGAAGCTGGTTTTCTCCGACGAGTTCGACGGACCCGCCCTCGATGCGGCGAAGTGGTCCACCTATGGTGAGCCCACGGCGATGTCCTTCGTCACGGTCGGCAAGTCGAAGGCCCTCCGCATCACGCTGATCAAGCGTGAGGACATGATCCAGACCAACGGCATCCGCAGCAAGTACGAGCAGGTCCGCGGCTACTTCGAGGCCTCCATCCGCATGAACGCCAACCCCGGACACACCGGCAACATGTCCGTCCGCGGCAAGGACGAGAAGGTGGTTCCCTTCATCCACACGCTGTGGGAAGGCACCGGCGACGACTACCTCGCCCCTTGGGCGCGTTACCTGGATGACAAGGGCCAGCATGACCTTCGTTCCGAAAACTCGGGTAAGAAGATCCTCAAGGGCGGCGAGCCGTCCAAGAAGTTCAACACCTACGGCATCCTCTGGACGGAGAAGGGCTTCGCCTGGTTCGTGAACGGTAAGCAGATTCATAAGGTCGATCGCATCGCCATCACCACCCCGATGACCATGCAGTTCACCCACCGTGTCGGTGAATGGGAGCGTCCGAAGCTCGTGCTCAAGGAACTGCCGGACGACGTCGACATCGACTGGGTCAAGATCTACAAGTAATCCCATGAAGTCCCTCGCAATCCTGCTCCTCACGACGGCCGCCTTCGCGGCCGATCCCGGTCTGGGGAAGAAGCTCGTCTTTTCCGATGATTTCGACGGGGGCGCGATCGACGCCGCCAAGTGGAACGTCATCGGCGCCCGCGAGGTGTTCTCCTTCGTCAAGGTCGGCAAGGGAAGCGCCTTGCGCATCGGGCTCAAGGTCAAGGAGAACATGATCCAGACCAATACGCTCACCACGCGCGGTAAGTTCAGCCAGCAGTTCGGCTACTTCGAGGCTTCCATGCGCATGAACGCCGGCGACGGCCATGTCGGCACCTTCCGCATCATCACCGACGACGAGAAGACCCCGCCCAGCATCACCGCGTCCTTCCACGCGACGGGCAAGGAGCGGGTCAGCCCCTGGGCCCGGGCCGTCACGGAGACGGGTTACCAGGATTTCCGGCCCGACAAGTCGGTCGGCAAATTCACCGATCTCTCCAAGAAGTTCCACACCTATGGCATCCTCTGGACGGACAAGGGCTTCACTTGGTTCATCGATGGCAAGGCCGTCCATAAGCTGGAACGGAAGGAGTTCGTCCGCCCCATGTCGCTGGCTTTGACCCACCGCATCGAAGAGCAGGATCGCCCGAGGCTGGTCCTCAAGACCCTGCCGGACGACGTCGACGTCGATTGGGTGAAGGTCTACCAATAAGCCCTCCCCAAAAGAGGTTTGCATCAGTACCCCGCTAGGCATCCTGCGGGGTACTTTCATGTCCGCGCCTTACGATAAGAACAACCCGTTCCCGGCCCGCCTCGTCGACCGTCGTCGGCTGAGTTCGCCGGCCAGCCAGAAGGACACCCAGCACTTCTCCGTCTCCCTCGCCGGCAGCGGCCTGACCTACAAGTGCGGCGACAGCCTCGGGGTCTTTCCGACCAACAACCCCAAGGCCGTGGAGGCGTTGTTGCAGGCCGCGGGCTTCACGGGCGACGAGCAGGTGACGATCCCGAAGGACCCGGCCCCGATCGCCCTTCGTCAGGCCCTCTCGACGCGTCTCGCCCTCAACGGCCCGACCTACAAGTCCGCGCAGCTCCTGCACGACCGCGCGACCGACGCCGCCGACAAGGCCCGTCTGGCCGCCGCCATCGGCGAAGCCGATCCCGAGAAGAAGAAGGCTTGGATGGAGCAGCGCGAATTCGTCGACCTCTTCCTGGAGAACCCGTCCGCCCGTCCATCCGCCCAAGAGCTGATCGAGCTCATGCGCAAACTGATGCCGCGCCTCTATTCGATCTCGTCCGCGCCATCGAAGTATCCTCAGGAAATCCACCTCACCGTCGCCGTGGTCCGCTATGAGACCAACGGGCGCCAGCGCGAAGGCGTCTGCTCCAGCTACCTTGCGGACCGCGCCCGGATGAACGAACCCGACCTCCCGATCTTCGTCGCCGAGTCGCACTTCGGCCTGCCCGCCGACGACAACGTGCCGGTCATCATGGTCGGCCCCGGCACCGGCGTCGCGCCGTTCCGCAGCTTCGTCATGGACCGGGCCACCCGCGGCGCCAAGGGCCCGAACTGGCTCTTCTTCGGCGACCAGCGCAAGGACCACGACTTCCTCTACGCCGACGAGTGGGCCGAGTATCAGCAGGCCGGCGTGCTCACGCGTCTCGACACCGCTTTCTCCCGCGACCAGGCCGCCAAGGTCTACGTGCAGGACCGCATGCGCGAGAACGCCGCCGAACTCTGGAAGTGGATCCAGCAGGGCGCTTATTTCTACGTGTGCGGCGACGCCAAGCGCATGGCCAAGGACGTCGATGCGGCGCTCCACGCCATCGTGGCCGAGCAGGGCGGCATGACGCCCGAGGCCGCGGTGGAGTGGGTGAAGCAGTTCAAGAAGGACGGCCGTTACCAGCGCGACGTCTACTGAGCGCGGAGGGCGGGGAAGGGGGCTTCCGGCGGGGCATTAGCCACTTGCCAGAACCCCCTTTTCCTTGCACATAAACCCCCGATGCACCTCACGCACTCTCCTCGCGTCGCCCTTGTCACCGGAGCCGGACGCGGCATCGGCAAGGCCATCGCGGAACGTCTCGCGGCCCACGGCCACACCGTGCTCTGCGTCTCGAAGTCCGACACCTGCGTGCAGGTCGCCAACGACATCCTCGCCAAGGGCCAGAAGGCCAAGGCCTTCCAGGTCGACGTTTCCGACGCCGCCGCGGTCGCCAAGGCCTGCGAGCAGATCATCGCCGAGTTCGGCGCCGTCGAGATCCTCGTCAACAACGCCGGCATCACCCGCGACAAGCTCGTGATGGCGATGTCCGAGCAGGACTGGAACGACGTCATCTCCACCAATCTCTCCTCCGCCTTCTACTGGACCAAGGGCCTCGTGCGCCCGATGACCAAGAAGCGCTGGGGTCGCATCATCAGCATCTCCTCCGTCACCGGGGTGCAGGGTAACGCCGGCCAGGCCAACTACGCCGCCGCCAAGGCCGGCCTCCACGGCCTCACGATGACCCTCGCCCGCGAACTCGCCGGACGCTCCATCACCGCCAACGCCGTCGCCCCAGGCTTCATCACCACTGACATGACGGGCGAGCTCTCCGACGAGGTGAAGCAGAAGATTCTCGGAGTCATCCCTCTGGGACGATTTGGCTCAGTCAACGATATCGCCGCCATGGTCGATTACCTCGCCTCGGAAGAGGGGGGCTATGTCACCGGGCAGGTCTTTTCGATTGACGGAGGCATGGCCATCTGACACCCCAAAACCCACTAAAACTCCATTTTATGCCCGAAAACATCGAACAGCGCGTCAAGGACATCATCGTCAAGCAACTCTCCGTCACCCCCGAGCAGCTCACCCCCGGTGCCAGCTTCCAGGGCGACCTGAAGGCTGACTCCCTTGACCTCGTGGAGATCATCATGGCTTTCGAAGATGAATTCGGCATCACGATCCCGGAAGACAAGGCCGCCGGTATCAAGACCCTTGGTGACGCCATCGAGCACATCAAGGCCCACGCCACCAAGTAATCAGACCGGGCTCATCGCGTAGGCCCGTCCCCTTGAGCTCCGACCGCAAATCTCGCCGGGTAGTCGTCACGGGCATCGGCTCGCTGACGGCCCTCGGTCACGACAACGCGACCTTCTGGGACGCCCTCATCAAGGGACGTTCCGGCATCGGTCGTGTCACCCGTTTCGACCCCACGGACTTCCCGTCCAA
>JAURFU010000061.1 GCA_030834165.1 Verrucomicrobiota bacterium | reverse complement strand
CAACGGCTGGGACGCACGTGATAGGCAACGGTGAGCACGAGTTCTTCGCCTTCGCGCTTCACTTCGGCCCGCCAGATGCCGCGTCCGTAATGACGGCGGGTCGTCGCATAGCCCAAGGCGACCCGCTCAGCGCCGGCTTCGACGACGTCGACCTCGACGATGGCTGGCAGCATCAGCGGAGCCAGGCCTGGCAGATTCGGGACGAACAAGCCTAGCCCTAACCTGTCGCCGACGCGCACCGCCCGTCCTTCGTCTTCGAATTGAGTCCGTCGAACCATGACGGAAGCAGGATAGAATCGGTAACCGAGCAGGGCTTCCTTCACCCGGGCAAAGGCTTCCGGCGACCATGGGCCGACCACGACGCGATGCGAATCAGCGAAGGTCGCCGTCGCGCGATCGCCGGCCTCGACGGGCGTGGTGAGATCAGGGGCCGGCGCGGCGACGTCCTCGAACGCCGGCGCCTGGGCCGCGAGCAACAACGCACCGAGCAGATTGAGCGAGCCGTGCACCGCCGCCATCTGCGGGATGGTGAGATATTCCCAACCGAAGGCGTGCGCGGCGGTGTAGCCGACACCGAGGAGGAAGCCGGGGACGAGACAGACGTAAGGCCACGGGCCGCGCCTGACGGGCATGAACGCCGCCCAGAGCAGGAAGCCCGCGGCGAAGACCACGGCGGCCGCGACTTCGACGGCGCCCGGCCGAAGCGGATCCGTCCGCAGGGCGAAGCACAACGCGGTGGCGGGAGCTCCGGCCACATAGAGCCACTGTCCCAGGTCACGCCAACGGCAGCGGGCGAGCAGGCGTTCGCTGGCCGCCATCGCCAGCGGCAGGACGCCGAAGGTGATGGCGAAGTGCACGGTGGTCAGCGTCGCGAGCGGATCGGGGAAACCGGCGAAGGTGCGGTCATAGCGCGACCAGATCCAGGCCGCCGCGGCCACCAACGGCCCCGTGGCGGACAACATCTCGAGGAAACGACGCGGCGCCGGGGCAAGGTCGTCGGCAAGGAAACGTCGCATGCCATGCGCCCAAAGCCAGAGCGCGAAGAAGAGCGCCGGCGCAGCCGCCAAGGCCATGACGGGTCCAGGCTCACCGGAGACGACATAGGCCAGAACCCAGATCCACAGGCCAGGTACGGTGAGCCGGTTGAGCCACTGCGGGAAACCCCGATCCAGATGCTGTGCCCAGGCCAGCGCAGCCCAGAAGCAGAGCGCTGCGATGATCGTAAACCAATCGACGGCAGCGAGGCGGTCCATCCCGGCAGCCTAGGGGCGCAAAAAAGGCGGTCAAGGGAGGTCCCTTGCCGCCTGATGCTTCATAAGGCCCGCTTCAGAGCTTCAGGCCGAGGGCTTCGGAGGCCGTGGCGCGCTCCTCGAGCAGTTCCTTCTCGGTGATCGCGATCTTCTCCTTGGAGAAGGCATCGAGCGGCAGGCCCTGGACGATTTCCCAAGAGCCGTCGGCCTTGGTGCGGATCGGGTAACCGAACATGATGCCCGGGGCGATGCCGTAGTCGCCCTTGGAGAGCACAGCGACGGAATGCCAGTCGCCGGCCGGAGTCGGGAAGTGCAGGCTGCGCAGGGTATCGAGCGCGGCGTTGGCGGCGGAAGCGGCCGAAGAGGCGCCACGGGCCTTGATCACGGCCGCGCCGCGCTTCTGCACGTCAGGGACGAAGGCCTCCTTGAGCCAGGCGTGGTCGGTGATGACCTGGGTCGCCGGCTTGCCGCCGATGAGGGCGTTGGTGAAGTCAGGATACTGGGTCGAGGAGTGGTTGCCCCAGATGGCCACGTTCTTGACGACGGAGTTGTGGGCGCCGGCCTTGGCGGCGAGCTGCGACTTGGCGCGGTTCTCGTCGAGGCGGGTCATGGCGAAGAAGTTCTCGGCGGGCAGGCTGCCGGCGGAACGCAGCGCGATGAGGGCGTTGGTGTTGCAGGGGTTGCCGACGACGAGGACCTTGACGGACTTCTTGGCGTTGCGCGCGATGGCTTCGCCCTGGCCGATGAAGATCTTGCCGTTGATGCCGAGCAGGTCCTTGCGCTCCATGCCGTCCTTACGAGGAACGGCGCCGATGAGCAGGCACCAGTCGGCGTCCTTGAAGCCTTCGTTGAGGTCGCCGGTGGCGACGACGTCGGTGAGCAGCGGGAACGCGCAGTCCTGGAGTTCCATCACGACGCCGGCGAGGGCGTTGAGGCCCGGCCCGACTTCGATGAGGTTGAGGGCGACCGGCTGGTCGGGGCCGAAGACGGCGCCGGAGGCGAGGCGGAAGACGGCGGCGTAACCGATGTTGCCGGCGGCGCCGGTGACGGCGACGCGAATGGGGGACTTGGAGGCCATAGTTGTGGCCTATCTAGTTAGGCCCTGCCCCGGGAGTGAAGCGGAAACTAGAGCCCGAGCTCCCCTTGCATGAGGTCATCAGCCGCTGGCGCCGGCATGCTGTCGCGAACTAATTGTGACAAGGGGGCGGCGGACCGTCCCTCCTGTCCGCAAAGCGCCCGGAGGACCAAGGCGGCGGCCAAGGCGTCGTAAAGGGCGCAGTGGTAGCGCCGGCGGCCGGGCGGGCAGTGATTCGCCGCCAGTTCGTCGAGCCGGGGTCCCAGACGAAGGGCTGAGACCAAGGCCCCCAGGCGGAAATCGCCGAGCGACGGCGCCCAGGCCCGGGCCAGGCGGCAAGTGTCGATCCAAGGACCCCACTCAGCCACCTCCGCGGCTTCACCGACGAAACCAGGGACGACGGAGGGACGCGACCAGGTGCCGCGCAGCAGGCCGGACTCCACCGAGGCGTTATGGGCGGCGAGCAGGCCGGTCCGGCGCAGACCGACCCATCGCTCCCACTCGGATTCGAACGGAGGGCGTCCTTTGAGTTCCTTCGCGCCGAGTCCGTGGCACTGCGTGTCGATCGCCGGCACCGGGACGCGCGAGGCGTGCAGGCTCGTGGCGGCGGAGACGACTTCGCCGCCGAGCAAGGTGGCCACGCCGAACTCGACGACGCCGGTCCGCGCGCTGCCTTCGAAATCGACGACGTGGATCGGGACGGAGGACCAGGTGAAGGCTACGGGGCTCATGGGGTCAGCGCCATTCGTGCTTAGGGTAACGGCCACGGAGCTCCTTCTTCACACCTTCATAGGAGCCCTTCCAGAAAGCATCGAGATCGGTGGTGCGTTGCTGGGTGCGGCGGGCCGGGGACTGGATGCACACGACCATCGGGACCTTGCCGAGGCAGACGCGCAGCTTGCTGCCCGGGAAGTCGTAGAGTTCCTGCACGGTGGCCTCGATCTCGGCCTGTCCGTCTTCGGTGTATTCGATGCGGGCGGGATGCTTCTTGCGCGGCAGGACGATCTTCTCGGGGCAGTAGGACTCGAGCGCCATGGCCTGCTCGTGGGTGAGCCAGCCGCGGACGACGCCGAAGACGGGGCGCTCGCGGATATCGCGGTAGGCCACGGCGCCGGCGCAGACTTCTTCGATCACCATGCGCCGGGCGGCGTCATCGAAGGGCGGGATGCCCAGCTCGGGGCAATGCCTCGAGAGGAAGTTGACGCGGCGGATCCAAGCGTCGACGGGGGCGTCCCACTTCTCGAGCTCAAGGCGTCCGGCGGCGACTTCTTCCGCGAGCAGCCGGCTGGCGGCGTCGGAAGGGGCGTCGTCGCGTTCCTTGGCCTCGAGCACGAGGTCGCGGAAACGTCGCTCGACGCGCGTGACCACGCGACGCTGCGAGGCGTCGTAACGGACCTGGTTAACGGTCGAGAACTCAGCCGGGAAAAGCTCCTGCAGCCAGGACTCCTCGACGGCGGTCGCGAGGGAGAGGTAAGTCGTCACGCCGCCGCGGGCCTGGATCTCATCGACCTCAGCCGCGACCAGGAGCTTGGCGTTACGGATGGAAGACTCGCGGCGCAGCTCGCCGGTGCGGCCGTGGACCAAGGCGCAACGCAAGGTGCCCGCATCGAGACGGACGGCGAGTCGGTCCGAGAAACCGAGGAGCAAGCACCGGCGGATCGCCGCGGGGTCGGCGACGCGGTCGCTGACCGGAAGCCCCTGCCCTTCGGCGAGGCGCAGGAACTGACGCGCCGCCTGGTCGGCCTGACGCGCCGCCTGACCGTGCACGCCGAAACGATCGCAGGCGTCGGCGTCGAACTTCATCTCCACGGCGCGCTGCAGCAGCGCCAGCCGGGGGAAGAAATCAGAGCCGTCTTCCTGCTCGACGGAATCGCGCGCGTTCTCCGTCCGATCGTCGACCTTGCGGAAGAGGATGTCGCGGCCTTGGGCGAGGCCGGCGATGCGGCAGACCTCGTAGACGCAATCCAGGTCGCCCGCCGCGAGGAGCATGCGAGCGTACCGCGGGTGAGCCGGGAAGACCGACATCCGACGACCGAGGGGCGTAAGCTTGCCTTGGGCGTCGACGGCGCCGAGGTCCGCCAGGACGGTCAGCGCACGCAGCAAGGCCTTGTCGTCAGGCTTCTCATACCAAGGGAAGCTCGCGGCCTCGCCCCAGCCGGAGGAGAGCAGCAGGAGGATCGTCTCCGAGAGGTCGACGCGCTTGATCTCCGGGACTTCGCGGAGCGGTCGGGCTTCGTGGTCGGTCTGCGACCATAGGCGGATGCAGCGTCCGGGGCCGGTACGACCGGCGCGGCCGGCGCGTTGTTCGGCGGAGGCCTGCGAGACGGGCTCGACCAGCAAGGTGTCGATGCCGCGATGCGGATCGAAGCGGGCGATGCGGGCGAGGCCGGCGTCGACCACCGCGCGGACGCCAGGGATGGTCAGAGAGGTCTCGGCCACGTTGGTCGCGACGATCACCTTGCGGCCGGGGCTCGGCTTGACGGCCCGGTCCTGTTCCTCGGGCGGCAGTTCGCCGTAGAGCGGCAGGATGTCGACGCCGCCCGATTCGGGGAGATTACGCACCGCCCCGATCGTCCGCATGATCTCGTAAGACCCCGGCATGAAGACGAGCACGTCGCCTTCGCTCTCCTCGCGCAGCACGCGGCGGACCTGTTCGGCCGCGGCGTCCCAGATCGGCCGGGTGGAGTTACGCGGCAGGTGCGTGTATTCGACCTGCACCGGATAGGCGCGGCCGTCGGCGGCCAAGGTCTCGGCCGCGCCGAGCCACTTCGCCACGCCCTCGGTGTCGAGCGTCGCGGACATCGCCATGATCAGCAGGTCGGGACGATGCGTCTCCTGGAGGCGACGGGCCAGGGCGAGGGCCACGTCGGAGTGCAGGTTGCGTTCGTGGAATTCGTCGAAGACCACCGCGCCGACGCCCTTGAGTTCCGGATCGGAAGCCATCTGCCGGAGCAGGAGGGCCTCGGTCACGAACTTGATGCGCGTCTGGGCGGATTCGACCCGCTCGAAGCGGATCTGGTAACCCACTTCGCCGCCGAGCTTCACGCCGCGCTCCTGCGCGATGCGCGCGGCGAGCAGGCGGGCCGCGATTCGACGAGGCTGCAGCACGACGATCTGGCCTTGGACGAGGTTCAGGTCCAGGAGCATCTGCGGGATGCGCGTCGACTTGCCCGAGCCCGTGGGCGCGCGGAGCACCAGCCGGCGTACGCGACCGCAGGCGGCGACAAGGCCGTCCTGCAACGCATCGATGGGCAGAGGGTGCTTCATGGGACGTCGAGGGAGATCAGGCGGGCGCTCGCCCTGCCCTGCCGCACCGTAATCCGCGCCAACGTCACGGGAAGGTTAAAGCGTCGCGGGCCGGCGCTGCCCGGATTGAGCCGCAGCACCGGGCCGTCCTGCTCGATCTTCGGGACATGCGTGTGCCCCGTGATCACGATGTCCGGCCGGAACGCGGCTTCATCGACCCGCAGATGTCCGTGATGCACCAGGACGCGCAGGCCCGCGACGACCTGCAGGGACGTCAGCGGGAGCGAGTCATCATCGTCGCAGTTACCCGCGACGGCGTGACAGGGCGCGAGCTCGGCGAGCTGCGGGATGATCAGCGGGTCGCAGACATCGCCGGCATGGAAGATGACATCGCATCCTTCGAGCGCGATGATGGCCTCGGCGCGCAGCCGGCCATGCGTGTCGGAGATGACGCCGATCTCGAACGACGGCTCCACGGTCAGAGCGGGCGGCGCAGCTTGCCGGCCGGGATCGGACGCAGGGCCGTGAAGTCGGCGCCGATGGTCGACTTGAGCTTCTCCTTCAGGCCTGCGGGCAACGACTCGACCGCTTCGATGAAGTCCTTCTCGCCGGGGAAAGCGGACCTGCCGACCTCCGCGACCGGCAGGTCGGTCAGGGCGGATTCCGGGAAGACGAAGTCGGCGCGGCGCTCGGAGCTCGCGGCTTCGGCCTCGGCGGCGTCGACGTCGAGCGGCGGGAGGGATTCCTCCAGGTTGCGGGTGTCCTCGACGGGCACGTCGACGAAACGGGAAGGCGTGGATACGACGGCGAGCGGGGGCTCCTCCGTCGTGACGGCGGGAGCGGCCGGGGCGACCGCAGGCTCAGGCGCCGCCGGCGCGGTCCTTATTTTTTTTTGGCCGGGCTCCCGAGGGAGACCAGCTGCGGCGGCGGCGATGTCTTTGATGAGGAGGTCTATCGACCGTGACCTGCTTTGCTCGATGGCTTTAAGCAGCGTCACCTCGAAGTTCGCGCGGGGCGACAAACCTTGGCGGATACCGTTCTCCCCTTCCTGCAGGCATTCCAGGAGGCGGACGAGCTGCTCGGTCGCCAGAGGCGCGCCGAGCTGGGCCGAGGTGCCGCCCGAGCGGACGGAATCGAGCGTCGCGGCGCGCACGCGGACCTGGAGGTCGGCGAGCACGCGGAGCAGGTCGCGTCCTTCGGCGTGGAAGACGTCGCAGAGCGCGAGGACCTTCTTGCCGTCGCCGGTCGCGATGCCCTGACAGAGGTCGGTGACCTGCTGGGCCGAGGCGAGACCGTAGATGGAGAGCACGTCGGCTTCCGTGATCTGCTTGCCCGAGAAAGAGATGACCTGGTCCAGGATGGACTGGGAGTCGCGCATCCCGCCGGCGGCCAGGCGGGCGATGGCCGTGAGGGCGTGCTGGTCGGCGGTGACGCCGTCGGCCTTGACGATGCGGGCGAGCTGGGCGGCGATGACCTCCTCGGAGATCGGATGGAACTCGAGGCGCTGGCAGCGGGAGGTGATGGTCGGCAGGACCTTGTCGGCCTCGGTCGTGGCCAGGATGAACTTCACCCAAGGCGGCGGCTCCTCGAGCGTCTTGAGCAGCGCGTTGAAGGCGTCCTTCGTGAGCTGGTGGACTTCGTCGATGATGAAGACCTTGAACGGGCAGCTCGTCGGGGAGAACTGGCACTCGTCGCGGATCTTCTTCGCGTCCTCGATGGAGCGGTTGGAAGCGGCGTCGATCTCGACGACGTCGAGGCAGCTGCCCTGCTCGATCGCGAGGCAGACCGGGTCGTCGAGGGAGAAGTCAGGCTTCGGGCCGCCGGCGCAGTTCAGGGCCTTGGCCAGGATGCGGGCGGTGGTCGTCTTACCGGTGCCACGGGGACCGACGAAGAGATAGGCGTGGGCCATGCGCTTCGTCTCGAGGGCGTTGCGCAGCGTCTTGACGATATGCTCCTGCCCGACGAGCTCGTCGAAGCGGCGGGGACGCCAGCGGCGCGCGATGACCTGGAAGCCGGGTGCAGACACTGGCGTCTAGGTAAGGTCGGGCCGAAGGGGTGTCAACGGGGCAAAGCCCGGCTTATTCCCATTCGATGGTCGCCGGCGGCTTCGACGAGACGTCGTAGACCACGCGGTTGATGCCCTTCACCTCGTTGATGATACGGGTCGAGGCGCGCTGCAGCACGTCGTAAGGCAGACGGGCCCAGTCGGCGGTCATCGCGTCGGAGGAAGTCACCGCGCGCAGGGCGCAGACGTTGTCGTACGTGCGGCCGTCGCCCATGACGCCGACGCTGCGGACCGGAAGGAAGACCGCGAAGGCCTGCCAGACCTTGGCGTACTGGCCGGAGGCGCGGAGCTCGTTGATGAAGATGTCGTCGGCCTTGCGGAGCACCTCGAGGCGTTCCTTGGTGATGTCGCCGCAGACGCGGACGGCCAGGCCGGGGCCCGGGAACGGGTGGCGCCAGACCATGTCGTGCGGGAGGCCGAGGGCTTCGCCGAGGGCGCGGACCTCGTCCTTGAAGAGTTCGCGCAGGGGCTCGAGCAGCTGGAGCTTCATGTGCTTCGGCAGGCCGCCCACGTTGTGGTGGCTCTTGATCGTGGCGGCCGGACCGCCGTTGGGCGAAAGGGATTCGATGACGTCGGGGTAGAGCGTGCCCTGGGCGAGGAACTCGACCTTGCCCTTCTTCTTGCGCTGCACCTCGGCGATGGAGCGCTCGAAGACCTTGATGAACTCGTGGCCGATGATCTTGCGCTTGCGCTCCGGGTCGGTGACGCCCTTGAGCTTGCGGAGGAAGGTCTCGGAAGCGTCGACGACGCGGAGGTCGACCTTGAACTTGCCGCGGAACATCTTCTCGACCTGGGCGCGCTCGTTGAGGCGCAGCAGGCCGTTGTCGACGAACACGCAGGTCAGCTGCCTGCCGATGGCGCGCTGGATGAGGGCCGCGGCGACGGACGAATCGACGCCGCCGGAGAGCCCGAGGATGACCTGGGACTTGCCGACCTTCGCGCGGATCTCGCGGACGGCCGTCTCGACGTAGTCGTCCATCTTCCAGGTCGGCTTGCAACGGCAGATGCGGAAGAGGAAGTTGCGGAGGATGTCGATGCCGCGCTCGGAGTGGGCGACCTCGGGGTGGAACTGGATGCCGTAGAAGCGGCGCTTGGCGTCCTCGATGACGGCGCACTCCGAGTTTTCGGCCGAGGCGACGGCCTTGAAGCCGCGGGGGCGGCGGGGTGATCTTGTCGCCGTGGGAGTTCCAGACGCGGAGCGGGGACTTCAGCCCCTGCAGGAGCTGCGAGCCCTTGCGGAAGGAAAGGACGCCGTGGCCGTACTCGCGGTGCGAGCTGCTGGCGACGTTGCCGCCGAGCATCTGGCCCATGAGCTGGACGCCGTAGCAGATGCCGAGGACCGGGAGGCCCATCTCGAACACGGCGGGATGGGGGTGCGGCGAGCCCTTCGCCTTCACGCTGTCAGGACCGCCGGAGAGGATGACGCCCACGACGCCGTCGGCGCGCAGGGTCTCGGGCGAGACGCCAAAGGGATAGATGCGGGAGTGGACGTTGCACTCACGGACGCGGCGCGCGATGACCTTGGTCAGCTGCGAACCGAAATCGAGGATGGCGATGGACTGGGTAGCCATGATGGGGAAATTATGGGGGGTTCAGAACTTGAGGCGAACATTGTTCCATCCGCAACGGGGGCAGACGGCTTCCTCGCGGCGGCGGGGCCGGACGTAGGTCAGGCTGCAACGGACGCAGGAAAAGGCGGAATTGATGCGACGGTGGTCCGAAAGGAGCACGTCGCGACGGTCGTACCACGCCTGCAGTCCGAACAGGATGACCGCGGCGAGTCCGGCCAGGAAGGCCAGGAAGGCGCCGAGGTCGACGGGGATCTGCATGGGTGGGAGGTTCGGAAAAGGCGAGACGCGCCAGCCGGTGGGCGGACGCGTCTCGGGTTCAAGCCTGGGCGGTCAGCTCAGGCCTGCGCAGGAGCGGCGGCCGCTTCCTTCTTGGCCTTGGGCTTACGCTCCTTCTTGGCCTTCGGGCTCATGGCCGGGGCCTTGTCATCCTTGGCGACCAGCTCGATGAGCGCGGTCTCCGCGGCGTCGCCCTTGCGGGCGCCGAGCTTGTAGATGCGGGTGTAGCCGCCGTTGCGGCCGAGGAACTGCTGCACGCGCTCCTTGAACAGGAGCTGGGCGGCGTCTTCGTTGCGCAGCTTGGCGATGGCGAGCCGGTAGTAGTGGAGCTTCACGGCCTTGTCGGCGGACTGCTCGGCCTTCTTGGCGAACGTGATCAGGTGCTCGGCGAACGGACGCAGGGCCTTGGCGCGGGAGAGCGTCGTGGTGATGCGGGCGTTGGTGAACAACGCGGCCGCGAGGTTGGCGACGAGGGAGCGGCGGTGGGCCGTCTTGACGCCGAGGACGTGATTGTGGGTGCGGTGACGCATGAGTGTGGGTTCCGGTCTGGATTAGGCGTTCACGCCTTTGTCGAGGAGGCCTTCGTTGATCTTCTGGCCGAGGGACAGGCCGAGCTGCTCGAGCTTGGCCTTGATCTCGTTGAGGGACTTCTTGCCGAAGTTGCGGTACTTGAGCATCTCCTGCTCGGTCTTCATCGCCAGTTCGCCGACGGTGTTGATGTTGGCGTTGTTGAGGCAGTTGGCGGCGCGGACGGAGAGCTCGATCTCGTTGACCGACATGTTGAGCAGCTTGCGGAGACGGTTGGTCTCTTCGCTGATCTCCTTGTGGCCGGTCTCGAACTCGACGGAGTCGGCGGAGACGGTGTCGAACACCTCGAGGTGGTGACGCAGGATCGCGGAGGCTTCCT
>JAURFU010000060.1 GCA_030834165.1 Verrucomicrobiota bacterium | reverse complement strand
CGGCGACGACGGCGACAGGAGCGGCGGCGGAAACGCCCCACTTGGTCTCGAGGTCCTTCACGAGGTTAGCGATGTCCAGGACGGACTGGGCGCTGAGCCACTCGATGACTTGGTCTTTGGTGATGTTGCTCATGGTATCTGGGTTCCTTGAATGGTTAGCGTCCGATGAAGGACATTTGAGGGCGCGAGGCCCCTAACCGGGGTTCTTTGGATGTGTGTTGTTTTTTGGTTTGGGTTCCCCCCGCTCGGACGCCGCCACATGGCGACGCCTCCGCGAGGAAAGGGTTCAGGCGGCCTTCTCGTCCTTCTGGCGCTTGGCGTCCAGGAGGCGGACGAACTGCGACGCAGGGGTGGAGAGCAGCGAGAGGAGCTGGGCGCGGATGCCGTCAAGGGACGGCAGCTTCGACAGGGCTTCCACTTCGGCCTTGGTGAGGATCTTGGCGTCAAGGACGCCTCCCTTCACTTCCAGCTTGGAGAAGTCCTTGAAGAAGCTGACGAGCACCTTGGCCACGCCGGTCGGATTGTTGCCGCCGGTGACGAGGGCCGTGTGGCCGGTCAGGTGGGCGGAGATGTCCGGCAGGTTGGCCTGCTTGGCGGCGATGTTCAGGATGCTGTTCTTGACGACGTGGTACTCGGCGCCGTGGGCGCGGAGCTGGGTCCGGACGGCGGTCGCGTTCTCGACGGTGACGCCGGTGAAGTTGGCGAGCAGCAGGTAGTTGGAGCTGGCCAGCTGGGCGGCGACTTCGTCGACGAGGAATTGTTTTTCAGCGCGCATGTTCGTGGTTTCTCTTGGGCGTGTGCAGGTTAGGCGGTCGCGACGGCGGCCGAGTAGGGCTTGAGGTCGACGGCGACGCCGGGGCTCATGCTGGCGCTGAGGGTGATCGACTTGATGAAACGTCCTCCGGAGAAACCGGAGGGCTGGGCCTTCACGAGGGCGGACAGGGCGGCCTGCGCGTTCTCGGTGAGCTGCGCGGCGGTGAAAGACTTCTTGCCGACGACGATCACGATGTTGCCGGTCTTATCCATCTTGAATTCGACGCGGCCGGCCTTCACTTCCTTGATGGTCTTCGGGATGTCGTCGGAGACCGTGCCGGACTTCGGGTTCGGCATGAGCCCCTTCGGACCGAGGACGCGGGCGACCTGGCGGACGTCCTTCATCGCGGACACGGTGGAGATGGCGACGTCGAAGTCGAGGAACCCGCCGTTGACCTTGGCGATCAGGTCGGCGAGGCCGGCGTAATCGGCGCCGGCGGCGAGGGCTTCGGCGGCGTTCTCGGTGAAAGCGAGGACCTTGATCTTCTTGCCGGAACCGTTCGGGAGCGAGACGGTGCCGCGGACCATCTGGTCCGACTGCTTGGGGTCGACGCCGAGGAAGGCGGAGATCTCGACGGTTTCGTCGAACTTGGCGCCGGGCATCTTCTTGATGATCTCGGCGGCCTGGGCGACGTCATACTTGGCCTTCAGGTCGGCGACCTGGAGGGCGGCGCGGTAGCGCTTGCTGGGTTTCTTGCTCATAGCGACTTTTGGTCTCCTGCGGGATGCAGTGGGTTGGGTTGGATTAGGGTTGGGTGAAAATCAGCCGACGACCTCGATGCCCATCGAACGGGCGGTGCCGGCGATCATGCGGGCGGCGTTGTCCGGGTTGACGGCGTTGAGGTCCTTCTTCTTCAGCTCGACGATCTCGAGGAGCTGCTTCTTGGTGACCTTGCCGACCTTGTCGCGGTTCGGAACCTTGGAGCCGGACTCGATCTTCGCGGCCTTCTTGAGCAGGACGGAAGCGGGCGGAGACTTGAGGATGAAGGTGAAGGACTTGTCCTGATAGACGGAGATGATGACCGGGAGGATCAGGCCGGCCTGGTCCTTGGTCTTGGCGTTGAACTCCTTGCAGAACGCCATGATGTTGACGCCCTTCGCGCCGAGCGCGGGGCCGACGGGGGGAGCAGGGTTAGCGGCGCCCGCGGGGAGCTGGAGCCTGATTTCGCCGACGACTTTCTTGGCCATGGTGGGTGTTTAGATGGTTGGGTTGATGAAAAGGGATCAGTCTCGGTCATCGCGTTCGACCTGCCAGAACTCGAGTTCGACCGGGGTGGAGCGGCCGAAGATGTCGACGGAGACCTCGAGCTTGCCGCGGTCGGCGTCGATCTTGTCGATGTTGCCGGCGAGGTTGGCGAACGGACCGTCCGTGATCTTGACGCGCTCGCCGAGGTTGAAGCTGATCTTCGGGACGACCTTGTCGGCGGCGTCGGCCACCTGCTGGAGGATCGTGCTGATCTCCTCGGCCTTGAGGGCGACGGGGTTCTGCCCGCCGATGAGCCCGATGACGCCGTCGGTCTTACGCAGGAAGCTCCAAGGGGCTTCGAGCAAGGCGCCTTCGTCGTCGAAGAGGCGGGCGCGGACGAAAAGATACGAAGGGTAGAGCTTCATCTCGCTCTCGCGTTTCTTGCCGTTGCGGAAATCCTTGACGGTCTTCACCGGCATGAGGATCTCGGCGACGAAGTCTCCCATCTCCTCGTCCTTGATGGCCTTGTCGAGCAGACGCTTCACCTTGCTCTCGTTGTTCGAGAGGGTCTGGAGGGTGTACCAACGGAAATCAGAAGGGGAGGTCATGGGCGGATCAGCGCACGAGCTTGGTCGCGAACTGGACGAAGTTGGAGAGGGAGAAGTCGCAGAGGAAGACGACGGCGCCCAGGAGGGCGACGGCGGCGATCACGACCAGCGTGGAGTCGGCGAGCTCCTTGACGGTAGGCCACGAAGCCTTGACGAAGACCTCGGTGATGGTCTCGTTCCAGAAAGCGCGGAGGCGTCCGAGGAAGCTGAACATGGTGCTGGTGGTGTGTGGTGGAGAGTGGCAGGACGGGTGGGAGTCGAACCCACAACCAACGGTTTTGGAGACCGCTACTCTGCCAATTGAGCTACCGTCCTGTTCTGGTGGTTAAAGAGACGAATGCCGGGGCCCTTTTGAGGGGGCCTCGGCACCGTAGTAGGTCGTTTTCGTCAGGAAATCACTTGGTGATTTCGAGGATCTGGCCGGCGCCGATGGTCTTGCCGCCTTCGCGGAGGGCGAAGCGCTGGCCCTTTTCCATCGCGACGGGCTTCTGCAGCTCGATCGTGATCGTGACGTTGTCGCCGGGCATCACCATTTCCACGCCTTCCGGGAGGATCACGGTGCCGGTGGCATCGCAGGTTCCGAAGAAGAACTGGGGGCGGTAGTTGTTGGCGAACGAGGTGTGGCGGCCGCCTTCGTCCTGCTTGAGGACGTAGATCTGAGCCTTGGCGACGGTGTGCGGCTTGATGGAGCCGACCTTGGCGAGGACCTGGCCGCGTTCGACCTGGTTCTTGTCGACGCCGCGGAGGAGGAGGCCGACGTTGTCGCCAGCCTGGCCCTGGTCGAGCTCCTTGCGGAACATTTCGACGCCGGTGACGGTGGTCTTGATGGTGTCGCGGAGGCCGACGACTTCGATTTCTTCGCCGACCTTGATGACGCCGCGCTCGATACGACCGGTGGCGACGGTGCCGCGGCCGGTGATGGAGAAGACGTCTTCGACGGACATCATGAAGGGCTTGTCGGTCTCGCGCTTCGGCTCAGGGATCTCGGCGTCGAGGGCGTCGAGGAGGTTCTGGATGGCCTGCTCGCCTTCCGGCTTGGCTTCGAGTGCGGCGGTGGCGGAACCACGGACGATCTTGGCGTTGTCGCCGTCGTACTGGTACTTGTTGAGGAGGTCGCGGACTTCCATCTCGACGAGGTCGATCAGGTCAGGCTCGGAGAGGTCGACCTTGTTGAGCCAGACGACGATCTTCGGCACGCCGACCTGGCGGGCGAGGAGGATGTGCTCCTTAGTCTGGGGCATCACGCCGTCGGCGGCGGAGACGACGAGGATCGCACCGTCCATCTGGGCGGCGCCGGTGATCATGTTCTTGACGAAGTCGGCGTGGCCCGGGCAGTCGACGTGGGCGTAGTGACGGTTGACGGACTCGTACTCGACGTGCGAGGCGGCGATGGTCACGGTCTTGGTGGCGTCGCGGACGGTGCCGCCCTTGGTGATTTCGGAGTAGGACTTGTTCTCAGCCAGGCCCTTGCGAGCCTGGACGGCCACGATGGCGGCGGTGGTGGTCGACTTGCCATGGTCGATGTGACCGATGGTGCCGACGTTGACGTGAGGCTTGGTGCGGTTGAACTTCTCTTTGGCCATGGTTTTTGGTGGTGAGGAGGTGGTTAGGTTTGGTGTGTGGAAAGTGGTGGAGCCCCCGACTGGATTTGAACCAGCGACCTCGTCCTTACCAAGGACGCGCTCTGCCAACTGAGCTACAGGGGCGAACCGTCGACGTGCGTGAAGCCGCGAAGGGAAGGGTTTGAATGACCATCGAAACCCCCTCCGTCAAGCGGTTTTTTGCAAGGCTTTTACAACCCTTTTGGCCGAGCTCACGGACCTACTACCAGACGGTAAACCCCGGGGGGCAGGCGCTGCCCCCAAGGGATCGTCGCCGCCCATCGACGGACGGCCTCATCCATGGCTTTTGAGTCAGAATGCCTCAGTATGGCTCCCAGGGGGGCTTGGCCAAGGCTATCCACGCTCAGAATAACCTCAAAATTAACTCCCAAAGGGGCGTTTTTATCAAATAAATCCCCATAATTGTTATTTTTATCATCCAAATGTGGAATTTTCCCGCTAATAATCGACTTATAGCCCCCCTCCACCGTGAAAACCTCGAAAAATGCCGCCCGCGGCTCGATCTTTATATCCCGAAACCCCTTGGAGCCAAAGGTAGTCAAAGGTTCATGGGCGACCAACGGGATGGCCTTCGCCGGGGTCGGGATGACCTGACGGGGCACTTGGAGAGTAGACTCCTCACCTAAGGGCTTGGCCGGGTCGAACTGCAGAATCGGGACGGCCTTGGCGAAAGGGGTGTCCTCGGGCTGACCGACTTCACCTCGGACGGTCTTGGCCGCCCGCGAAGGGGCAGGCAGGTAAATCGTTGAACTATCCAGCAGCACGACGCTTTCGGTACGGACATCACCAGGAGGGACCAGACGGACGCCGTGGGTCAAAGGCAGGGCCGCGGGATGCCCCCCTGCCCCGGGGCTGAAAAAGACCAAGGCGGCGACGAACGTCCCGAATCCGCAAAGCAAAGCGGTCCGCGTGAGCGGCGGCAGCCGGCCTCCGGCCAGATTGCGGATCGTGGAAAGCGCGCCCATGCTCAGCGGTCGAGCGGACGCTCCGCGACGGTCAGACGCGCGAGCGCGCCGCGTCCTTCCCGGATATAGTTCAAGGTGAGCACTTCGCCCGGACGACGGCGCGAGATCTCGAGGCGCATCTCATTCCAGTTCTCGACCGGCTTGCCGTTCAGGCCCACGACGATGTCGCCGACCTTGAGCCCCGCCTTGGCCGCCGGAAGTTCATCGGAGACCACGACGAGGCGGACGCCGCCGTTCTGCCCGAGCGAGAGCTTCGTCGCCTCGGCGACGGAAAGGTCTTCGCCCTGCACACCGATCAGGCCGCGCACCACGCGTCCCTGGTTGGCGAGGTCGAGCGCGACGGCGGTGATGAGGTTGGACGGGATGGAATAACCGAGGCCCACGCTGAGGCCGGTGCCGGACTTGATCGCGGTGTTCATGCCCAGCAGGCGCCCCTCGAAGTCGATCAGAGGCCCGCCGCTATTGCCCGGATTGATCGCCGCGTCGGTCTGGATGAAGTCCTCGAAGGCCATGCCCATGCCCAGCTTGCCGGCACGGCCCAAGGCCGAGACGATGCCCGAGGTCACGGTGAGCCCGGCGTCGAGCGGATTACCGATGGCGAAGACGACGTCGCCGACGCGGGCCTTGTCGCTGTCGGCGAACTTGGCGTAAGGGAGGTTGCGGCCTTCGATCTTCAGCACGGCGATGTCCGTGCCCGCGTCGACGCCGAGGACCTTCGCGCGGAATTCGCGGCGGTCGGCGAGCTGGACGATGACGGTCTTGGCGACGCTGCGACGATTGTCCTGCAGGACGACGTGGCGGTTGGTGATGACGTAGCCGTCCGGATGGATGATCGTGCCCGACCCCAGCCCGGTGGGCAGGAGCGTCTCGCCGGTCTGCGCATCCTGCATGACCTTGTCCGGGTCGATTCGACCACGGTAGCGGTTCAGGACGGATTGCGGGATGACCTCGGCCGTGCGCACGCTGACGACCGCCGGGGTGATCCGGGCGAGCATGTCGGCGTAACTGGAACCGGGGGCCGCCCGGTTGACGGGACGCGGATCGGTCTCGAAGGTGACGCCGGCGAGCGCCATGGCCGGCAAGAGGACAAGCGCGGTGAGATGACGGAGCATACTCCCCCACCCTAACCGGCCGGCCGGCCAAGGCAAGCGACCTCAGCGGGCCATCGTGAAGCCGCCGCCCGGCTGGGTCGGCTCGGCCTCGTCGCGCTCCTTGTTGAAACGCATCGAGAACAGGCGGGTGACGCCTTTCTCCTGCATGGTGGCGCCGAAGATGGCGTCGGCCGCCGAGACGGTGCGCTTGTTGTGGGTGATGACCACGAACTGGGAGAAACGGGTGAATTCGCGGATGATGTCCGTGAAGCGGCTGACGTTGGCGTCGTCGAGCGGGGCGTCGAGCTCGTCGAGCACGCACAGCGGCGAGGGCTTGACCATGTAGATGGCGAAGAGCAGGGCCACGGCGGTCATCGTCTTCTGGCCGCCGGACAGCAGCGTGATGCCCCGGAGCTTGGTGCCGGGCGGCTGGGCGACGATTTCGATGCCGCTCTCGAGCGGGTCTTCGGCCTGGACCATCGTGAGGTCGGCCGCGCCCCCGACGAAGAGGCGTTCGAAGGTGAACTTGAAGTTCTTGCGGACCTGCTCGAAGGTGTCGGTGAAGAGCTTGAGCGAGGTCTGGTTGAGCTCGTCGATCGCCTTGGTGAGTTCTTCCTTCGCCTTCCAGAGGTCATCGCTCTGCTTGGTGAGGAAGTCGTGTCGGTCGCGCAGGGAGGAGTATTCCTCGACGGCGACGAGGTTGACGGAGCCCATGCCGGCCATGCGGTCGCGCAGGTCGGCGATCTCACGCACGAGGGGGGGCCAGTCGGCGGACTCCATCGCGGCGAGGTCTTCGGCGGTCGGCTCGCCGCGGCGGACGACGGCCTTCGGGGCCGGGCGGGAGCCCTCTTCGTCGGTCTCTTCGAGGTCGTCGAAGCTGGCGATGCCTTCGGGTTCGCCGTCGGAAAGCCAGAGCTGGAGGCGCCAGTCCACTTCGGCGACGTCGAGCTGATGGTCGGCCTGGACCTTCTCGACGATGAAGCCGCACTGCGAGGTCTGCTCGGCGAGCGAGACTTCGAGGCCCTTGAGGCGGGTGTCGGCCACGCGGAGGCGGTCGCGGTCGACGGAGAGGACGCGGTCCTCGGATTCGACGGCGGCGTCGGTCTCGGTGAGCGCGACGCGCTGCTCGTTGAGCTTCGTGTTGGCGGCTTCGACCTCGCCGGCGAGGCGGGCGGAAGTCTCCCGGGCGGCGACGGCCAGGGCCTTGAGCTCGGCGATCAGCTTCTCGTTCTGCTGGGCTTCGACGCGGCGGGAGTTGAGCCGGGCGGTGGCTTCGGCGCGGCGCGACTCGAGGTCGGCGAGCTCCCGGCCGACGAGTTCGAGACGCTGGCGTTGCTCGGCGAGGGAGAGGCGGACGTCGCCGAGGGCGTTGCGGCGGAGCTCGGCTTCGGCGCGCGCGGACTCGAGCTGGCCTTCGCCGGAGGAGATGATCGCACGGAGTTCGGCGACCTGGGCGTCCTTGGCGGTCAGGGTCTCCTGCGCGCGGTCGCGGCGCTTGAGCGCCTCGGCCTTGGCGTTGTCCAGTTCGGCGAGCTGCCGCTCCTCGCGCTGGATGCGGTCATCGGCGGCGGTGAGCGTCTGGCGGGCCGAACGTTCGTCGGCCTGCGCGACGGAAAGCTCCTGCGCCGCGAACTGCGTGGCGTCGCGGGCGGCGGAGACGTCGAGTTCGTTGGCGTCCATCGCGGCCTGGATGCCGAGCGCCTTCTCGTTGAGGGTGGTGAGCTGGTCGTTCTCGGTCTCGAGCGACGTGCGGACGGCGCGGATCTCGCTTTCGCGGGAGAACACGCCCGAGCCGGCGTTCGCGGCGGCCTTGCGGGGCTTGCCGGCGTAGACGAGGCCGCGGCGGTCGACGAGGTCGCCGTCGGTGGTCGCGACGAGGAAGAATTCGAAGCCCGGATTGGCGCGCCACCACTGGATGAAGTCGCCGAGGGACGGGCAGACGTAGCAACCGTCGAAGAGGTTGGCGACGAGACGGGCGTGATCGGCGGACTTGGCCTGCACGGCCGAAGTCGCGGGACGGAGCCATCCTGGAGCGGCGGAGCCGGCGCGGGAGGCGGGCGGGGCTTCGACCTGGAAGACCGCGCGGCCGAGCTGGCGTTCGCCCATCTTGGCGACGATTCCCGGGAGGAATTCGGCGGAGTCGAGCGCGACGGCTTCGGAGGCGGCGCCGAGGATGTTCTCAAGCGCGGCGGCGGCGGAGACGTCGACGACCGTCACGAGATCGGCGAGGGCGGAGGCCTTGCCGGAGCGCAGCTCTTCGGCGAACTCGCCGCGGAGGACGGCCTTCGCGGCTTCGGAGAAGCCTTCGAGGCGGGACTGCATCTGCTCGAGCAGGCCGAGCTGGGCGGAGAGCTTGGCGACCTTGCGGTCCTGCTCGGAGATGGTCTGCTGCAGCGCGCGGAAATCGTTGAGGAGATCGCGGCCCTTCTCGGTCGCTTCCTGTTCGGCCGCGCGCGCGGCCTGGAGTTCGCCGTGGCGGGTGGTCACGACGGCGCCGGACTCGGTGACGCGCTGTTCGAGCGCGAGACGGTCCTGCTTGGCCTGCGCGAGGGAGTCGGAAAGGTCGACGTGACGCGACTGGTAACCGCGGAGGTCGACCTCGAGGTTGGTGACGTCGCCGCGGGCGCGGGTCATCTCGCCTTCGGCGACGAGGATGTCCTGACGGGCGCGACGCAGACGGTTCTCGGCCTCGACGACGAGACGGGCGGCCTCTTCGACCTGCGCGGTCTTCTCGCGGTAGGCGGCGTCGGTGGCGGAGACGGAACCGGCGGCCGTGGACTTGGCGTCGGAGCTGCCGCGGAGACGGAGTTCGTATTCGGCGATCTGGACCTCCGCTTCCTGGGCTTCGCGGCGGGCCTCGGCGAGGCGCGACGCGAGGTCGTCGGAACGGAGGTCGGAGGTGCGGGCCTCGTTCTCGGCGTTCTCACGGGCGGTGCGGAGGTCGAACAAGGCCTGCTGGGCGAGCTGCGCTTGTTCGGCGAGTTCGGCGCGGCGGGCACGGGTCTGGAGGAGGGCCGCCTCGCGGTCGCGGAGGCCGTCGGTGAGGGCGTCGACTTCGGCGCGACACGCGGCCGCATCGGTCTCGAGCAGGGCGACCTGGGCGCGGCGGTCGCCGAACTGCTTGGCATGCCAGGCGAGGTCGAGGTGCGTGAAACGGTGGCGGAGGCGGCGGTAACGCAGGGCCTTCGCTGCCTGACGACGGAGCGAAGCGATCTGCCGGCCGACCTCGCTGACGACGTCGGTGATGCGCGCGAGATTGGCGTCGACGCCGCTCAGCTTGTTGAGCGCCTCACGACGCTGGGCCTTGTAGCGGGTGATCCCGGCGGCTTCTTCGAACAGGTAACGACGTTCGGCCGGATTGGCGGACAGGATCTGGTCGATCTGGCCCTGCACCATGAAGGAGTAGGACATACGGCCGATGCCGGTGTCCATGAACAGTCGCTGGATGTCCTTCAGGCGCGAAGGCTTGCCGTTGATGAAATAGTCGCTGGCGCCCTCGCGGTGGAGGCGGCGCATCACGGAGACTTCGGCGAAGGCGGTGCCCAGCTCCTTTTCGCAATCGGCGAAGATCAGCTCGACCTCGCACTGAGGGAGGGGCTTCCGGCGGTCGGTGCCGGCGAAGATGACGTCCTGCATCGCCGGGGCGCGCAGGGACTTCGCGGACTGCTCGCCCAGGACCCAGCGGATCGCGTCGACGATGTTGGATTTGCCGCAGCCATTGGGCCCGACCACGGCCGTGACCCCCGGACGGAGCTCGATACGGGTCCGGTCGGCGAAGCTTTTGAATCCGTTGGCGACGATTTCCTTGAGGTACATCGAGGGGTGAAAGGCACGATTGGCCTGCCCACCCCCCGCCGCAAGCGTCTAGTGCCCTCTCCGCCAGCCACTTATTCACGATTACATTCCCCTTGGATTCGGGGTTGACGAACGCCCTCCCCCCTTGTTCTTTCGACCCTCCAAACGCTCACATGTCCGTAGAAATCAAGATTCGCAAAGGCGAGACCGTCGACAAGGCTCTCCGCCGCCTCAAGAAGAAGATCGACCGCGAGGGCATCATCAAGGACGCCCGCGCCAAGCGAGGCTTCGAGAAGCCGGCCGAACGCCGTCGCCGCAAGAAGAAGGTCAAGAACTTCAGCGCCTACCTGCGCAAGAAGTGGGACAACGCCTGAGCATCCGTCCTGACCCAAGCACCCGAAGGCCCGTCATCGCGACGGGCCTTCTGCTTTGGCGTGAAGCCCGGCGAGTCGGGGCGACAGAAAGGGCCGAACCCGGAGGTTCGGCCCTTGGTCTCGGCAAAGCCGGACAGGCTTAGCGGAGGAGCAGCATCTCCTGGTAGGACGGCAGCGGCCAGTACTCGTCGGCGACGATCTCTTCGAGGGCGTCGGCGGCGGCGCGCACCTTGAGCATGGCCGGGAGGACCTTGTCGCAGGAGTGCTTCGCCTGGGCGTGCGTGTCGGACTTGCTCACGTCGCGCGCGTCGTCGAGGGCGTCGAGGGCCGAGGAGAGCTCGTCGGCCAGCTCGATGACCTGCTTGCGGAGCTTGCCGCCGGACTTGGTCTTTTCGAGCGGAGTGAGGTCAGCCGCATACTTGAGGGCGGCCGGGAGGAGCAGGGTCTTGCCGATGTCGGAGACCAGCTTCGACTCGGTGTTGATGGCGAGCACGTAGGAGTGCGTGTAGATCTCTTCGCGGGATTCCAGTTCGGCCTTGGAC
>JAURFU010000005.1 GCA_030834165.1 Verrucomicrobiota bacterium | reverse complement strand
TCCTCCGCTTCCTCGAGACCCGCTCCGTCGAGCGGCTGGGTTCGCATCGCCCGATCGCCCTGGACCTCCGCCTCGTCTGCGCGACGAACCGCGACCTCCGGCAGATGGTCAAGGAAGGTAGGTTCCGCGAAGACCTCTATTACCGCCTCTCCGTCGTCCCGCTGCGCCTGCCGCCCCTCCGCGAACGCACCGACGACATCCCTCTCCTGCTCGCCCATTACCTCGAGCGTTTCGCCAAGGAGAACGGCGCCGTGGCGCCGAAGCTTTCTCCCGAGGCGACGGCCATCCTCGTGCGCTATCCGTGGCCGGGCAACATCCGCGAGCTGCGCAACGCGTGCGAGAACCTCGCCGTGCTGCGCGCGGGCAAGACGGTCGGCCCCCCCGATCTCGACGCGCGTTTCACCACGCCCGTCTCCGGCGCGCCCGCCGTGGCGCCGGTTTCCGGCGCGGGGGGCAACCTCGACCGCACGCTGAACGAGAAGCAGCTCCTCAAGCAGGCGCTCGCCGCCGCGGCCGGCAATCGTACGCGCGCCGCGGAACTCATGGGCATCTCCCGCCGCACGCTGCATCGCAAACTCCTGCAGTGGCCGGAACTCGATCCGGGCCCCGAGACCGCGTGAGGTCCCTCCTCTTCCTTCTTTCCGTCTGCGCGGCGCAGGGCGCGGAACTCGTCGGGACCGACCTGCTCGACGGAGAATTCGCGTCGGCGCTCCGCGCCGCGGCCGGCAAGGACGTCGCCGATTTCGCGGGCAGCCTGCCCGCCCGCCGGTCTTTCGTGGAAGGCCGCGCCGCGGCCGCCGTCCTGATGGTCCGTCCGGGCGAGGCTTCGCCCGTAGCGGGCGTCCGCGAGTTCCGCCTGGCTTCCGCCGTCGTCGTGGTCGCGACGCATGGCAGCAACCGGATGGAGCAGATCACCTTCGAGCAGCTCGCGAACGCGTTCGGCAAGGACGCGCGCGCGCCGGCTCGCAATTGGAACGACCTTGATCCGCTCCTGCGGTCGGAGCTCATGACGCCGGCGTTGTCCTCACCGCCGGGAACGATGGTCCTCGAAGTCTTCCAAGGCCTCGTCCTGGAGGGTCAGGCTTTCCGACCGGACGTCCGCCTTCGTGTCGAGCCCTCCCTCGCTTCCGACCTGCTCGCCTCGCGTGCCGGGACGATCGTCCTCATGCCCCGCCCTCCTCTCAGCCGAGGCAGGGTTTTACCGGTGGCTGACGGGAGACCCGGCAAGTCGGCCACCGCCTACGGTCCGGATGAGAACAACGTGCACAACGGGGACTATCCCTTGCAGGTGCCCCTTGTCCTTTATGTCCGCCCGGACAAGGTCGCAGCCCTCCGCCCTGCCCTGCGCTGGCTCTGTTCGGACGCCGCGGCCGACGTGTTGTCCAAACAGGGTCTGACCCCCTCCCCCGCGGCGGCCCGCACGGCCTTCCTCCAAAGGCTTGACACTCGCTGACCCGTTTGGTCTGCTCCTCGTCCAACGCGCGCGTAGCTCAATGGTAGAGTACCACCTTGCCAAGGTGGCTGTTGCTGGTTCAAGTCCAGTCGCGCGCTCCACTTTAAAAATGGAGCCAAAACCCGCCGAAACCCGGCGGGTTTTTCATTTACCGAGGTTCAGGCGACCCGAGGAATCGTGACGATCACCCGGAGGCCTTTCGGCCGGGCTGGTTCAGCCCCGGCGGACCCCCCATGGAGTTCGGCGACTTGGCGGACGATGCTGAGGCCCAGCCCGCTCCCCCCTGCCCGGCGGGATTTGTCGGTCCGGTAGAACCGGTCGAAGAGGCGCGGCAGGTCCGCCGGCGTCACGCCCGCGCCGTCATCCTCCACGCTGAGTTCCGTGCCCTCGGCGGTGTCCCGGGTGGCGATCCGCAGCCGGCTGAGGCCGGCGGCGTGCGCGAGCGCGTTGTCGATCAGGTTCTGGATGAGGCGGCGCGCCTGGATCGGATCGGCGCCGACGTCCAGCGTCGCCGCCAGGTCCAGGCTGAGCGTGACGCCCGCGGCCTTGCAGCGGGCGTCGAACTCGGCGGCCACCTCGCGGGCGGCCGTATGCAGGGCGCCCGTCTCGCGCCGGACCTCGCGGGAGGACTCGAGGCTCGCCAGCGCGAGGAGTCCTTCGACGAGGCCTTGGAGCCGGCCGACGGAGTTCACGATCTTCTGGGTGAAGCGCGCGCGGTCTTCGGATGACATCGTCGCCTGGTCTTCGGCGAGCGTCTCGGCGTAGCCGCGCAGGATCGTCACCGGCGTGCGGAGATCATGGGAGACATTGGTCACGAAATCCCGCTCCATCGCCTGCAGGCGCTTCAGCGCGGTCACGTCCGCCAGCACGAAGATCGCGGCGCCCGGGCCGAACGCCTCCGGGTCGGTGAGCGCGCCGGCGGCCTGGAGCCAGACGTCGGCGAGCGGCGCGCGGTTGAGCATCAGCGTGGCGCGCGCGTCGCCTTCGGCCCGTACGCGCCGGATCAGTTCGATGATGTCCGCGCTCCGCACGAGCGGCACCACCGGGCCGCCGATGTCTTCCTCGGCGATGTCGAACAGCGTCGCGGCGGCCGGGTTGGCGAGACGCAGCCGGTCCTGCGCGTCGACGACGAGCACCGCTTCGGTCAGCGGCGCGAGCAGCGCCTCGATGCGGCGCCCGGCGGCGGCGCGGATCTCGCCTTCGTTTTCGGCGCGGCCTTCGATCGCGACGAACAATTCTTCCAGGCGCAGCTTGCGCACCAGCCAGCCCTGCGGGCGGGGGCCGGCGTCGCCCGCGAGCAGCGTGCGGCGCGCCCAGCGGACGTGCGAAGCCACCGCGGCGAAGACCCAGACGGCGGCCGCGACGAGCGCGAGCAGGAGCAGCCAGGGGAGCCAAGTCATCGGCTTCGGATGCTGTCGGTCACGCGAAGACGCGCGAGCGCAAAGCGGCTCAGCCGTTCACGCGGTAACCGACGCCGCGGACCGTGTCGATCACGTCGCCGGCCGGGCCGAGCTTCTCGCGGAGACGGCGCACGTGCGTGTCGACCGTCCGCGTCTCGAGGTCGGGAGAATAATTCCAGACGTCGGCCAGCAGCTCTTCGCGCGACTGCACCCTGCCCTTCCGTTCGAGGAGCAGACGGAGCAGCTTGAATTCGGTCGCCGTGAGGTCGACGGGTTTGCCGGTGGCGGTGACCTCGTGGCGTTCGATGTCGAGCACCAGCGCGCCGGCGGCGAGGCGCGTCGACGGTTTGGCCGCGGCGGATTTCGCGCGCCGGAGGAGCGCCTGCGCGCGGAGCAGGAGCTCACGCGTGTCGAAAGGCTTGGTCACGTAATCGTCGGCGCCGGACTCGAGGCCCTTCACCTTGTCGACCGTCTCCCCTTTCGCCGTCAGGAAGATCACGGGGGTGTCCTGCAGGAGCGCGTCCGCGCGGACCATGCGGAGCAGCTGCACGCCGGTGAGCTCGGGCATCATCACGTCGAGGATGATCAGGTCCGGGCGGAAGTCGCGGGCCAGGCCGATGGCGCGGAGCGGGTCGTTGAGCGTGCGGATGGCGTAGCCCGCCTGCTTGAATTTATAATCCAGGAGCTCGGTGACGTCGGCTTCGTCGTCGACGATCAGGATGCGCTTGAGATGTTCGGCGTCCATGGGTGAGTCCTTACATAAAAGGAGCCCCGACCTAAGCGCCAGAGTTAGGTGTCAATGATGGCGGCTAGGTTACGCAGCGATTATTGATACATAAGTAATTCACTATCAATAATTTATGAACTTATGAAACACGACTGTCACCCCGTGCGGCCACAATCTTTACATAGGGGTGTTCCACGTGGAACACCCCCTTCCCTTCTCTCTTATTTGGATCGAAAAAGAACCATCAGCAGCGAGATATCTGCCGGGTTGACCCCGCTGATGCGGCTGGCTTGGCCGAGGGTCTTAGGCTGGATGGCCTGAAGTTTCTGGCGGGCCTCGATCCGCAGTCCGTAGGCTTTGAGGAAATCAAAGCCTTCAGGCACTTTAAAAGAGTCCAGGTCGTGTAGTTTGCGGGCGTTGCGCGTTTCACGTTCCAAGTAGCCACGGTATTTGACCCGATACATGACTTCCGCCTGAACTTCCGCGGCTTCGGCCAGGAATGTGGGCGGCAAGTCCTTGGGCGTGGAGTCCCAATTGCGACGGATGACATCGCCAGCGATTCCTCCCGGGATAGCCAGCTTTTCCAGGTATTCGATCCAGTGGGCCACTTTTTCGGCCTTGGACTGGATCCGGGCCAGACGATCAGGCGGTACGAGGCCGAATTCGGCGATTTTATCCTTAAGGCGAAGCTCGGCGCTGCCGTGGTTGAACAAAAGGCGGAATTCAGCCCGGCTGGTGAACATCCGGTAAGGCTCTTGGGTGCCTTTGGTGACAAGGTCATCAATGAGGACCCCGATATAGGCCTCATCACGGCCAAGGACCATGGGAGTCTGGCCTTTGACCTTACAGGCGGCATTGACCCCGGCGACCAGGCCTTGGGCGGCGGCTTCCTCATATCCGGAGGTACCGTTGATCTGGCCAGCAAAGAAGAGGGCATCCACCTTTTTGGACTCGAGGGTGGGGTAGAGCTGGGTCGGAGGCGCGAAATCATACTCTACGGCATAGGCCGGGCGCAACATGACGGCATTCTCCAGTCCCGGCACGGAGGCCAGCATCTGCAGCTGGACCGTGAAGGGAAGGGAGGTCGACAGGCCATTGATATACCATTCATCGGTATTCCGACCTTCGGGCTCTAGGTAGAGCTTATGGGCATCCTTATCCGAGAACTTCACGAACTTGTCCTCGATGGAGGGGCAGTAGCGCGGGCCGACGCCGGTGATCTCGCCTCCATAGAGGGGGGAGAGGTGGAGGTTCTCTTGGACGATCTTACCCGTGGCGCCCGTCGCCTCCGTCATCCAGCAGGATACCTGATCGCTGCCGGGAGTCCATCCAGGGAGGCGCTCACCCGCTTGTTCCACGTGGAACAAATCCTCCTGCTGGCGCGTGTCATGGAAGGCGAACAGGGTAGGGGAGGCATCGCCGGGTTGCTCTTCGCACTTCGAGAAATCGATGGACGATCCGAGGATGCGCGGAGGGGTGCCGGTCTTGAGCCTTTGGAGCTCAATGCCAGCCTCTAAGAAACTGCTGGACAATGACTTAGCACTAAAGTCACCCAGCCGTCCTCCTTCGGTTTTATTCGCCCCGATGTGCATCAGGCCGCGCAAGAAAGTCCCGGTGGTGACGACTACGGTTTTGCCGTGGAAATCGAGGTCCAGATTGGTCTGCACGCCGACGACCGCGCCGGCCTTGAAGAGGAGTCCGGTGACCTGGGCCTGGAAGATCGTCAGGCCGGCCTGGAGCTCGCAGAGGTGCTTCATCCGGAACTGATAGGCCTTCTTATCACACTGGGCGCGGGGGGCCTGGACGGCCGGACCCTTGGAAGAGTTGAGGAGGCGGAACTGGATCCCGGTGACGTCGGCGGTCAGGCCCATCTCACCCCCCAGGGCATCGATCTCGCGGACGATGTGGCCCTTGGCCTGGCCCCCGATGGCGGGGTTGCAGCTCATCTGGGCGATGGTGTCCACGTTGCCGGTCAGCAGCAGGACGTCGACCCCCATGCGGGCGGCGGCCAGGGCGGCTTCCACGCCGGCATGGCCGGCCCCGCAGACGATGACGTCGTAGGGGCGGTCGGGCCCGAGGCGGATTTGTTTGTGAGGTCGCATAGGCGCTCCCTCACCGGAGGGAATCACTTACCTATGCAGAAGGAAGCAAAGAGCTTGTCCAGCATACGCTCATTATCGATGCGACCGACGATCTCCCCCAGGGCGTCCAGGGCGGCCCGGGCCTGGGCGGCCGCCAGTTCCGTCTGGATGGGGGCCTTCAGGTGGCCGACGGCTTCGGTCAGGCCGACCGCCGCCCTGGCCATGGCCTCGGCGTGGCGGACGGAGACGACGAGTTCCTCGGCGCCGGGGGCGATGTCCCGGGCGACCAGGAATTCCCCGAGCTTCGCGCGCAGGGACTCGGCGTCGCGGCCGTCGAGGAGGCAGGCCGAAAGCTTGGTCAGTCCGGGCAGGAAATCTTTCTGCGCGGGATGCGCGGGCAGGTCGGACTTGTTCGCGACGACGAGCGAGCGCGCGGGGTCCAGCAGCGCGACGAGCTCCGCGGGCAGGGCGGGGGGTTCGGCGGAAGCGTCGACCACGAGGAGCAGCAGGTGCGCGCCGCGCGCCTGTTCGAGCGAGCGCGTCATCCCGAGGTTCTCGACCGTCGAGCCGCCGTCGCGGAGTCCCGCGGTGTCGATCGCGGTGACGGCGAGCGGCAGGCCCGCGACGGGCGCCTCGAGGTAGTCGCGCGTCGTGCCGGCTTCGGGGCTCACGATCGCGCGTTCGGCGCCGGCGAGCACGTTGAGGAGGCTCGACTTGCCGGCGTTCGGCGCGCCGACGACGGCCACGCGCAGGCCCGCGCGCAGGGCGCCGTCGTGCTTCGCCGTGCGGGCGTAAGCGGAAAGTTCTGACGCGATTCCGGCCAAGCGGGCCGCTGGTCCGCGCGGGTCCTCGGGCGGCAGGTCTTCCTCGGGGAAATCGATGTGCGCCTCGAGTTCGGCGAGCACCTGCAGGGTGCGGTCGGTCCATTGCGCGACGTGCCGGCCAAGTTCGCCGGCGAGCATGCGGCGCGCCGAGGCGAGCGCGCGCTCGGAGCTGGCGTGGATCAGGTCCGCGACGGCTTCGGCCTGCGTGAGGTCGATGCGTCCGGCGAGATAGGAGCGGCGCGTGAACTCGCCGGGCTCGGCGAGCCGGCCGCCGCGCGCGAGGCAGTCCTCGGTGAGGCGGCGCACGAGCAGGGGATTGCCGTGGCAGGTGATCTCGAGCGAGTCGTTGCCGGTGAAGGAACGGCCGGCCTGCCAGAGCACGGCCACGACCTGGTCGATCGGCGCGCCGGTTCCGTCGCGCCAGATGCCGAGCGTCGAGGTCTTCTCCGCGAGCGGGGTCTTCCGGCCGAGGGCGGCGTGCGCGATCGTGGCCGCGAGCGGGCCGTCGACGCGCACGATGGCCAGCGCGGAACGGCCCGCGGGGGTCGCGGCGGCGACGATGGTCTCGGTGGCGGACATGGGAGGGCGTGAGCCGGGTTCATCCCAAGGGGCGAGGGGAGGGGAGGCAAGCGGTGTCATACGACCGCAAAAAGGCTGGAAGGGAAGGGCGGGCCTGCCAAAGTCCGCCCGAGACACTCCCGTGGAAAATCACCGCTTCCTCCTTCCTGACCCGGCCCGCCAGATCGCGGCGGCCCATGGCACCCCCTGCTATGTCTACGATCAGGCCACCCTCGAGGCCCAGGCTGACGCCATGCTGGCGTTCCCGAACGCCTTCGGGCTGACCGTCCGGTTCGCGATGAAGGCCTGCCCGAACGCCTCGATCCTCAAGATCTTCGCCAACAAGGGGCTGCATTTCGACGCCAGCTCGGGCTGGGAAGTCCGCCGCGCCCTCCATGCCGGCGTCCCGGCCGATCGTATCTCGCTTTCCTCCCAGGAGCTGCCGGAGGATTTCGCCTCCCTCCTTGCTAAAGGAGTGCACGTCAACGCCTGCTCGCTCCTGCAGCTTGAGCGGATCGGCCAGGCGCTCCCGGGCCATGAGGTCGGCCTGCGCTTCAATCCCGGCCGTGGATCGGGCGGCACGGGCAAGACGAACGTCGGCGGCCCGGATTCCTCCTTCGGCATCTGGCACGAGTGGGCCGACCAGGCCCAGGCCATCGTGAAGCAGCACGGCCTCAAGGTCGTCCGCATCCACACGCACATCGGTTCCGGCAG
Organism: Verrucomicrobiota bacterium; assembly: GCA_030834165.1. Lineage (GTDB taxonomy): Bacteria > Verrucomicrobiota > Verrucomicrobiia > Opitutales > UBA953 > UBA953. The sequence goes on along the minus strand of JAURFU010000005.1, from coordinate 48,092 downwards.
CGACCCGGTGGTCTGGCAGGAAGTCTCCGCCGCCAGCCTCGCGCTCGTCGCCCGCTTCCCGACCGTCCAGACCCTCAACCTCGGCGGCGGCTACAAGGTCGCCCGCGTCGCCGCGGAGAAGGGCACCGACCCGCAGGTCGTCGGCGCGCCCGTGAAGGTCGCCTTCGAAAAGTTCGCCGTGGCCGACGGACGCAGGCTGCGTCTCGAGATCGAACCCGGCACGTTCCTCGTCGCCAACGCCGGGGCCGTGCTCGCGCGCGTGCAGGACGTCGTCTCCACCGGCGCCCGCGAATTCCTGAAGCTCGATTCCGGCATGACCGAGATCCTGCGTCCGTCCCTCTACGGCTCCCAGCATCCGGTGCATCTCTATCCCGCGAAGCCCGCCGCCGGCGAGCGCGACTACGTCATCGTCGGACACTGCTGCGAATCCGGCGACCTCATCAGCTGCGCGCCGGGCGAGCCCGAGACGCTCGCCACGCGACGCCTGCCCGCGGCCGTCGCCGGCGACCTCTGCGTCATCGGCGGAGCCGGCGCCTACTGCGCCGGCATGAGCACCAAGAATTACAACTCGTTCCCCGAAGCCCCGGAGGTCCTCCTTCGTCGCGACGGCCGCGTCTCGCTCATCCGTCGCCGCCAGTCCCTCGAGCAGATCCTCCAGAACGAAGTCCCGGCCGAAGGTCTCTGAACGTGCCCCTCCTATCCCCAGCGCTGGGCGCCACGCTGCCGGACTCTCCGCATGCGACGGTCGTCTGCCTGCCGACGCTCGACGACGTCATCGCCTACGAGCGCAAGGAAGCGCGCGTGTGGTCGCTCATCCGTGCCGGCTACCCGCGCTTCGTCCGCAACGAGCTCGTCGCGCGTGCCGCGCAGGAGGCCGCCCGTCGCCTCGGCCGCGCCGGCGAACTCTTCCCGCTCGTCTCCGCGGAGAGCGCCCGCCGGCTCGCCGCGCATGTCGGCGCGGAGCTGACTTCGCTCGACGCCGTCGGCGACTGGTGGCTGGCCGCGACGCCGGCCGGGGACGCCGCGCTCCGCCTCGCGAAGATGGTGCAGCACACCGGCACGCTCATCTCGTCGCGTCAGGCCGAAGCCTGGCTCGCCGGTGAGGCGCCTGCCGACGGCGCCGCCGCGGCCACGTCGATCCGTGCGGCCCTCGCGCCGTTGCTCGCGGGCGTGCCGCCTGCGGATATCCTCCTCGCCGTCGCCGGCATGAACGCGGTCGCCGCCGGACTCGCCGCCGTCGAAGCCGTCCAACGTCCCCGCGGCCGCGCCGACTGGATCCAGCTCGGCTGGCTCTACGTCGACTCGACGCGCCTGTTCGAGAAGGCGCGCGACGCCCGCCGCCATTTCGTCCCCGACGTCCGCGACCTCGCGGCGGTCGAGCGTCTCCTCGCGACGGGCGCCGTCGCCGGCGTCCTCACCGAGATCCCGAACAATCCGCAGCTCGAGACCGCCGACCTGCCGGCCCTTCGCGCGCTCTGCGACAAGCACGGCGCGAAGCTGCTGCTCGATCCGAGCAGCGTCGGCCTCGCCTCGGTCGACGTCATGGCTTACGCCGACGTGCTCGTCTCGAGCCTCACCAAATACGCCGCCTCCGAAGGCGACGTCATGGCCGGCGTGCTCGCCATCGCCCCGCATCGTGCGGACGCCGCGGCGATGCTCGCCGCCGCCCGCGCCCGGCTCGCTCCGCTTCATCCGCTCGACCTCCACGCGCTCGCCGCGCAGGTCGGCCGCCTGGAGGAAGTCACGCGCCGGCTCTCCGCGAACGCCGCGGAACTCGCGCGTCGGCTCGCCGCGCATCCGGCCGTCGTCCGCGTGCGTACCGCCGACCAAGGGCCGACCGCGGCGAATTATCTGCGGGTGCGCCGACCTGGCGCGGGCGCGGGCGCGCTCATCACGATCGAGCTCCGCGGCGACATGCGCGCGGTCTACGATCGTCTCGCCGTCGGCAAGGGTCCGAGCTTCGGCCTGCGCTACACCCTCGCCGCGCCGTTCCTCTGGCTCGCGCACTTCGATGAAGTCACGACCGAGCAGGGAAGGGCGGGCCTGCGCGCCGCCGGACTGGACCCGGACCTCCTGCGCGTCTCCGTCGGCCTCGAGCCGGTCGAGGAGATCTGGGCCGCGTTCGTCGCCGCGCTCCCCAAATAAGCGACCCGCCGGTCGGCGGGTCGCGCAGGGTTCAGTGGGCGTCCTTCTCGTCCTTGACCTGCTCCTCGTCGGTCTCGTCGTCCTTCACTTCCGGCTTCTTCACGCCGTTCTTCCGGGCGGTGCGCGCCTTGAGCATGCGCTCTCGGAAGGCCGCGCGCTCCTTCTCCTGGAGTCCCGGCGCGGCGGGGTCGATCTTGGCGAGCGCCGCCGCGTAGGCTTTGCGGTAGGTCGCTTCGGACTCGTCGGACCGCTTGCGCGCCGACTTGTACTCCGCGTAGGCCTTGGTCGTCAGGGCTCGGTCGGCCTTGGCCTGCTGCTCGGCGGTGGCGATTTCCGGGAGCTCGAGGGCCGCCTTGCGGGCGGCGACGAGCCGGGCGTGGTCCGGATCGCCGCCGGCGCCGGTCTCCTTGGCGGGAGCGGCGATGAGGGGCGTGTGGACGCCGACGGCGAGGAGCACGGCGGCGAGGGTGGCTTGGGTGGTGTTCATGGTGTGGGTGGGAACGGGCTTGATGGAAGGCGGTCGAAGCAGGACAATTCAAGTCCCTCGCCCTGAGGTCCGCCCCATGAGTCCCTTCCTCCGTCTCCTTCTGGGAGCCTTCCTGTTATTCCCGGTCGTCCTTTCCGCGCAGAAGAAACGCCCGCCCCAGCAGGCGGAGATGACCGCCCTGCCGGCCGTGCCGAGCCTGCCCGACGCCTTCCCCCAGGTGGTCGGCACCCAGGCCTTCGGGCCGGCCTATAAGTTCACCAAGGACCCCGCGGTGCTCGAAGCGGCCAAGGGCATCTCGGCGATGGGCTCGCGCATCCTCAAGCTCGACGCCGTCTCCGGCGGTCAGCTGACCCCTTACATCGCGATGCCGTTCACGCATTATGTCGTGTGGTACCGCTCGAACGACGCGTGGACCAAAGGCATCACGCCGGAGCTCCGTCTCCGCGAATACAACGCGATGTACCTTTTCACGAAGGATCTGCTCACGCGTTACGACGCCACGGGCAAGACCTTCTTGCTCGGGCATTGGGAAGGAGACTGGTATCTGCTGCCCGACCGGGACGTGAGCAAAGACGCGACCCCCGAGCGCATCGCCGCCATGATCGAGTGGTTCGCCATCCGGCAGAAAGCCGTCGATGACGCGCGCTCCGAAGTCCCTTATACCAAGTGCCGCGTCTACACTTACGCCGAAGTCAACCGCGTCCGCGACGCGATGAAGGGCGGACGCCAGCGCATGGTCAACGCGGTGCTGCCCAAGCTCGCCGTCGATTTCGTCTCCTATGCCGCCTACGACTGCCAGCTGCTGCCGGCCGAGGAGGTCCGGGCCACCTTGGACTACGTCAACGCGCAGCTGACGCCGAAGGCCGGCCTGCCCGCCAAGCGCGTCTTCATCGGCGAATGCGGCCTTTCCTGGAAGGCCTGCGGCGGCGACGGCGCCGCGCACGAGAAACGCAACCGCGAGATCCTCATGAAGTTCCTTTCCTGGAAGCCGGCGTTGGTGCTCTTCTGGCAGTATTACAACAACGAGGTCGTGGACGGCGAGCAGGTCGGCTTCTGGCTCGTCGACCACAGGAACCAGAAGACCCCCCTGCACGCGACGCTCACCGCGCTTTACGCCGCGCAGGAGGAGGCCGCGCGCGAGCTGCGTTACAAGACCCGCCGACTGCCGGGCTTCGAGGAGATGGCCGCCTTCAGCGAGAACTGGCTGACGGCCGGCGGCGCCCGCTGAGGACTCCGCGCTTGAGCCCCGTCGCGTAACGCGGAGATTAAGACGATGCGGAACAAGCTCCTCCTCGAGGCCGTCGGCACCTTCTTCCTCTGCCTGGCTTCGATGACGAGCGCCGGCACGCTGCCGATCGCGGCCCTGCTCTGCGCGCTTTACTACATGGGCGCTCCGGCCGGCCTCATGCAGTACAACCCCGCGCTCTCGCTCGCCTTCCGCCTGCGCGGCCGCACCGGCACCCGCTCGCTCGCCGCGACCGTCGGCGTCCAGCTGCTTGCGGCGCTCACGGCCGCCCTGGTCGCCGGAGCGATGCTCGGCCACGACCCCGAGCGCGCGAAGGGAGCCGTCGACGCCTTGGGCGCGCCGGTCTTCGAGGGCTATGTGGCGGATGGCTGCGCGGAACTCCTCGGCACGTTCCTCCTGGCTTTCGTCTTCCTCCTGGTCGGAACCTCCCGCCTGACCGCCGGTAACAGCTACTTCGCCCTCGCCCTCGCCTTGGCTGCTTTCGGCCTGCAAGGGGTCTTCAGCGACCACAGCCCGGCCATGAATCCCGCGGTTGGCTTCACGTCCGCGATCTTCGGAACCTGCGCCGCCCTGGCGGAAGGCATCGAAGGCGCCAAGGCCTTCGTCACCGAGACCGTCTACCTCGCCAAGATCGCCCCCCGCGTCGCCGCCGACATCGCCGTCCAGTTCCTCGGCGCGGCGCTGGCCGCCTGGTTCTTCCGGTATCTCTTCCCGGAAGATCGCTGAAAACCTGCGGGAGGGCTTGAATCGGTCAGGGCAGGCCCCAAGGTGTCGGCATGTCTCCGCTCCTAATCGCCCATAAGCACTACGGCTCGCTCCTCCTCGTCCTGGTCCTCGCCGTCATCGTCGTGGCGCTCACCAAGGGGCCGAAGCCCGTCCTGCAGCGCATCGTCGCCGTCCTCGTCGACATCAACCTCGTCGTCGGGATCGTCGCCCTGTTCTACACCGCCAAGCCGATCTCCTGGTTCCACCCGATCTTCGCCCTCGGCGCGGTCGGCCTCCTGCATGCCGGCGCCAAGAGCGAAGACAAGGCCAAGGTCGTCCGCTGCTTCTCGATCGCCCTCGTCCTGCTCGTCGCCGCCTGGTCCGTCAACGCCTCCTGGGGCCCGGATTTCTTCAAGAGCACGCTGATGTTCAAGGTCGGCGCCACCGCTCCGGTCGCCCCGTAAGGGCCGAAGTCACGTTTCGGTCACGACGGCCCGGACATCGTCCGGGCCGTTTGACTTCCCGTTGACGCACGGCTTGTTGGGGCGAGACTCCTCCTCGCCCGTCTCCGATGTATCGCCTCGCCCTCAACATGCTCTTCGGAGACCGCGCCAAGCTGGCGATGCTCCTGTGCGGGCTGGCGTTCTCGGCCCTGCTGATGGCCCAGCAGAGCTCGGTCTTCTTCGGCATCATGAGCTGGACCTACACGCCGATGGTCAACATCCGCGCCCAGGTCTGGGTGAGCGATCCGATGGTCGAGCAGGTCAACGACGCCAAGCCGCTCCGCGACACCGACCTTGGTCGCGTCCGCTCCGTCGACGGCGTCGCCTGGGCCGCCCCGCTGCATACCTCCTTCGTCCAGGCGCGCATGCAGGACGGCAACTTCAAGCTGATCACCCTCGTCGGCATCGACGCGGACACCTTCGCCGGCGCGCCCGCGGTGCTTTCCCAGGGCCGCATCGAAGACCTCCGTCTGCCCGACACCGTCATCGTCGACGAGTGGGGCGCCGCGCTCATGGGCCGCATGGGCGTCGGGCCCGACGGCAAGCCGCGCAACACGCCGCTCCAGGTCGGCGACACGTTCGAGATCAACGACATCCAGGCCCGCATCGTCGGCATCTGCCGGGTCAAGCGCGCCTTCACCGGCGGACCGTTCGTCTACACCACCTACGACCGCGCGAAGGGCTACACGCTCGGCGCGCGCCGTACGCTGAGCTTCATGCTCGTCGAGCCGCAGAAGGGCGTGGCCCCCGCCGAACTCTGCGACCGCATCGAGCGCGACACGGGCCTGAAGGCGTGGACTTCCGACACGGTCATCTGGAACTGGGGCGAGCGCAGCCTGGCGCGCAACACCTTCTGGTGGTTCTGGACCAACACGGGCATCCCGTTCTCCTTCGGCACCGCGGTTCTCCTCGGCCTGTTCGTGGGCATCGCGATCTCCGGGCAGACGTTCTATTCGTTCGTCCTCGAGAACCTGAAGTATTTCGCCGCCATCAAGGCCATGGGCGCCGGCATGGGCGTCATCGCCCGCATGCTCTTCGTGCAGGCGTTCACCGCCGGCCTCATCGGCTTCGGCCTCGGCGCGGGCATGGCGCAGGCCATCGGCCGCGTGATGATCGAGAAAGGCATGCCTCCCTTCGTGATGTACCCGCAGATCCTCTGGGCGACGTTCGCCCTCGTGCTGGGCATCAGCTTCGTCTCCGCCGTCATCGGCATCGTCAAGGTGTCGCGCGTCGACGCCGCCTCCGTCTTCCGCGGATGAGCCACCTCGCCCACACCGTCGCCGTCCGCGCCTCCGGCGTCGACATGTTCTTCGGCACGCCGGAGAACCGCGTCGTCGCCCTCAAGCAGGCCGGCTTCGAAGCCCGCCGCGGCGAGCTCATCATGCTCGTCGGTCCGTCCGGCTGCGGGAAGACCACGTTGCTCTCCGTCATCGCGGGCACGCTGACGCCGCAGGCCGGCGCGGTCGAGGTCTTCGGCCAGCGCCTCGACGGCCTCGGCCAGGAGGCGCTCACGACCTTCCGTCGCAAGAACCTCGGCTTCGTCTTCCAGTCCTTCAACCTCATCCCGACGCTCACCGTCGCCGAGAACGTGATGGTGCCGCTCCTCATCCAGGGCCGTCCTTTCGACGAAGCCCATGAACGCGCGCTCGCGATCATCGAGAAGGTCGGTCTCAAGGGCCGCGAGGAAGGCCGCCCTAACGCGCTCTCCGGCGGCCAGCAGCAGCGCGTCGCCATCGCCCGCGCCCTCGTGCACGAACCGCCGCTCCTCATCTGCGACGAGCCGACCTCGGCGCTCGATAAGGACACCGGCGCGCAGATCATGCAGATGGTCCGCGACCTCTCCCGCTCCCCCGAACGCTGCGTGGTCGTCGTGACGCACGACCACCGCATCTTCCGTTTCGCCGACCGCATCGCGGAGATGGAGGACGGCCGCATCAGCCGCGTCGTCGACGATCCCAAGCTCCTGGACACCACCCATCTCTGATCCCCCTTATGTTCAAGAAACGCCTCCTGCTCTTCGCCCTCGCCCTCGCCGGGGCCGCCGCCGCCTTGCAGCTCACCCGCGGCACGGCCACCGAGACGCCGATCAAGCCGCCGCCTTATGAGCCGGCCACCCGCGACAAGGACGGCCTCATCGCCGCCGCCGGCCTAGTCGAGGCCGTCGCCGAGAACACGCTCCTCGGTTCCCCGACCTCCGGCACGGTCGCCAAGGTCCACGTGAAGGTCTGGGACAAGGTGAAGGCCGGCGATCCGATCCTCACGCTCGACGACCGCGACCTCCGCGCGCAGCACGCCGTCCAGAAGGCCGCCGTCGACGCCGCCGCCGCCACCGCCGAACGCGCCGCCGACACCGCCCGTCGCTGGACCGGCCTCAAGGACAGCGGCGCCGTCTCGGCCGCCGACCTTCTTTCCTACCAGATGGCCGCCAAGGAGGCGCAGGCCAGGCTCGCGCTCGCCCGCGCGCAGCACGACCAGACCGCCGTGCTCCTCGACCGCCTCGTGCTGCGCGCGCCCATCGACGCCACGGTGCTCCAGGTCGGCGTCCGCGCCGGCGAGTTCGTCGCCTCCGGCGCCAAGGCTCCGGTCGTCCTCGGAGACATCACCCGCCTGCAGATCCGCTGCGACGTCGACGAGCAGCTCGCCACGCGCATGCGCGACGGCCTGCCCGCCAAGGGCTACCTCAAGGGCGAGAGCTCGCTCGCCGGCGCCAAGGACCGTTCCATCGCCCTCAAGTTCGTCCGCATCGAGCCCTTCGTCATCCCGAAGACCTCGCTCACCGGCGCCAGCGTCGAACGCGTCGACACGCGCGTGCTCCAGGTGATCTATCAGTTCGACCGCCCCGCAGGACGCGCGCTCTTCGTCGGCCAGCAGATGGACGTCTACATCGACGCTTCCTCCCAAGATGCGCCGGGCAAATAAGACCTTCCTGCTCGCGGCGCTCGCCCTCGCGGGCTGCGCGCACGATCCGGCCGCGAAGCCCGCGACCCCGGCCGCGCCCGCCGCGTTCTCGCAGGCCGGGGCCGCCGCCGACGCGAAGTGGGCCGAAGCCTTCGGCGATCCCGCCCTGACCGAACTTATCGCCCGCGCCCGCAAGGGCAACCCCGACCTGGCCCTCGCCCGCGCGCGCCAGCGCGAAGCGGTCGCCTTGCTCCGCGCCGCCGACGCCGGCGACCAGCCGGCGGTTTCGCTCGCCGCCGGCCAGGAAGCCTCGCGCATCTCCGTCGCCAACGGACGCTTCCCGCCGGGCATCCCGCGCCGCACCGACGTCACCGCCGTCGCCGCGAAGGCCTCGTGGGAACTCGACCTCTGGGGCCGTGAGGCCGCGAAGTCGCAGGCCGCCGAAGCCGACGTCCGCGCCGCGAAGTTCACCGCCGCCCAGGCCGACCTGGCCCTCGCCGCCGAAGTCGCGCGTCTCTGGTTCGCCGTCCGCGGCGCCCGCGAGCAGCTCGCCTTCCTCGAGGTCGAGTTCGCCACGCGTCTCCGCGAGATGGAGCTCGTCCAGCAGACCGTCACCGCCGGCCTGATCGATTCCGACCCGCTTTCCTCCGCAAGCCTCGCCGCCGCGCAGGCCAAGGTCGACGAAGGCCTCGGCCGCCGCCGGCTCGCCGCCGCGGAGAACGCGCTCCGCGCCCTCATCGGCGCCAAGCCCGGCGAAAGCCTGCCCGTCGCCCAAGGCGTCGCCGCGATGCCCGGCTTCGGCGCCGGCTTGCCGTCGGAGCTCCTGCTCCGTCGGCCCGACCTCGCCGCCGCCGCCGCGCGTTTCGACGCCGCGGTCTCCCGCGAGGGCGCGGCTCGCGCCGATTTCTATCCTTCGGTCACGCTCACCGGCCAGGCCGGCTGGCAGGCCGATCCGGCCTCGCAGCTCGGCCGGGGCGCCGCGGGCTTCTGGAGCCTCGCGCCTTCCGTCGACCTGCCGGTCTTCGACGCCGGTCGCCGGGAAGCCAACCTCGAGGCCGCGCGCGCGCGGATCGATGGTTCCGCCGCCGAATGGACCAAGGCCGTGCTCGGCGCTTTCCGCGAGGTCGAGGACGCGCTCGCCGACCTGCGTGAGCTCGCCCAGCAGGAAGAACTCACCGTGCGCGTCCTCGCCGCCGTGCGCGTCCGCCTCGCCAACGCCGAGCACCGCCACCAGGCCGGCCTCGCCAGCGAGAGCGAACTCACGCTCGCCCGCCGCGACGAAGCCTTCGCCGCCCGCACGCTCTCGATGGTCGTGTGGGAACGCCGGCAGGTCGCCGTGCGCCTCGCCGCCGCGACCGGCGGCGGTTGGTCCGCGAAGTAAGCGCGCAAAGAAAAGGGCGTCCTCGCGGACGCCCTTCCTGTTCCTGCCGGTCAAGGCGCTCAGGCCTTGATCTGCGGGCGCTTGGGATCCGGCCAGTCGATGTGGAAGAACTCGCCGCGGGGCTTGTCCTTGCGCTCGTAGGTGTGGGCGCCGAAGAAGTCGCGCTGACCCTGGAGCAGGTTCTGCGGGAGGTCTTCGGTGCGGTACGAGTCGAAGTACGAGAGCGCCGAACCGAGGGTCGGCACGGGGATGCCGTGCTTCACCGCGAGGGCGATGACCTTGCGCCAGTTCTTCTGGGCCTTCTTGACGGTCTTCTTGAAGTACGGGTCGAGGAGCAGGTTGGCGAGGCGGGGCTTCTTGCCGAAGGCTTCGGTGATCTTCTGGAGGAAGCGGGCGCGGATGATGCAACCGCCGCGCCAGATCTGGGCGATCTCGCCGAAGTTGAGCTTCCACTTGTATTCGTTCTGCGCCTCGCGCATGAGCTGGAAGCCCTGGGCGTAGGAGCAGATCTTGGAGCAGTAGAGGGCGTCGCGGATCTGTTCGATGACCTTCGCCTTGTCGGGATTCGTCATCGCGCGCTTCGGTCCGCGGAGGGCCTTGGCGGCGGCGACGCGCTCCTCCTTCACGGCGGAAAGGCAGCGGGCGAAGACGGCCTCGGCGATGGTCGGGGCGGCGACGCCCATGTCGAGGGCGTTGGCGCTCGTCCACTTTCCCGTGCCCTTCTGGCCGGCGGTGTCGAGGATGACGTCGACCAGCGGCTTGCCGGTCTCCGGGTCCTTCTGCTTGAGGACCTTGGCGGTGATCTCGATGAGGAAGGAGTTCAGGTCGCCCTGGTTCCATTCTTCGAAGGTGGTGCCGATCTCGTCCGGGGTCATGCCCAGGAGGCCGCGCATCAGGTCGTAGGCTTCGCAGATCATCTGCATGTCGCCGTATTCGATGCCGTTATGGACCATCTTGACGTAGTGGCCGGCGCCGTCGGGGCCGATGTGGGCCACGCAGGGGACTCCGCCCTTGACGGGCTTGCCCGGGGTCGCGCCGGTAAGCTCGACGCCGGTGACGGCGTCGACCTTGGAGGCGACGGCTTCCCAGATGGGCTTCAGTTCAGCCCAGGCGGCAGGGTCGCCGCCCGGCATGAGGGACGGGCCGAAACGGGCGCCTTCTTCGCCGCCGGAGACGCCGGAGCCGATGAAGCGCAGGCCCTTGGCCTTGAGCTCCTTCTCGCGACGGATGGTGTCCGTCCAGAGGGCGTTGCCGCCGTCGATGATGATGTCGCCGGGCTCGAAGACCGCGGCGAGCTCGTTGATCACGGCGTCGGTGGGGCCGCCGGCCTTGACGAGGATGACGGCCTTGCGGGGCTTCTTCAGGGAGGCCGCGAAGTCCTTCATGGTCGGGCAGCCGATGAGCTTGCCCGGGGTGTTCGGGTTCTCCTTCACGAACTCGTCGGTCTTGGCGGTCGTGCGGTTGTAGACCGAGATCGCGAAGCCGTGGTCGGCGATGTTGAGGGCGAGGTTCTGACCCATGACGGCCAGACCGATGAGACCAATGTCGGATTGCATAAGAGGAGCCAATGCGAACCCCCGTCGGCAGGCATGGCAAACAAGAAAAGGGTCGGAATTCGGTCGGAAGCTCGGGTTTTCGGCACCGCCGGCCGCCTTTCCCCTCGCCTCATCCCGCGCCCTTCCCATCGTCCATCGCCGTCATGTCCCAGCTCGTCGGCAAACGCATCACCCTCGGGGTCACCGGCTCCATCGCCGCCTACAAGGCCGCGGACCTGACCTCCCAGCTCGTCAAATACGGCGCCGATGTCCAGGTGGTCATGACGAAGGGCGCGACGCAGTTCATCACCCCGATGACGCTGCAGGTGCTTTCCCGCCGGCCGGTGGCGTTCGACCTCTGGGCCGAAGGCGCCCACTCCGTCCCGGGCCACATCGAGATCGCCGATTCCTCCGACCTGCTCCTGGTGGCCCCGCTGTCCGCCAACGTGCTGGCGGAGTTCGCCCACGGCCTCGCCCCCGACCTGCTGACCAGCATCTACCTCGCCACCCGCGGCCCGGTCCTGCTTTGCCCGGCGATGAACGGCAAGATGTACGAACACCCGGCCACCCAGGCCAACCTCAAGACCCTCCGCTCCCGCGGCCACGCCGTGGTCGAGCCCGCCGAAGGCATGCTGGCCTGCGGCTACGAAGGCGTCGGCAAGCTGGCGCCGGTCGAAGAGATCGTCAGCCGCGTGCTTTCGATCCTGGGCTGAGCCGATGGATCCGCGCCTCCTCCGCCAGCGACTCGAGGCTTCGGCGAAGGCGCTGGGTTTCGACGCTTTCGGGGTCGCGCCGGTCGAGGTCGACGTGCGCGCGGATTACTTCAAGAAGTGGATCGCCGACGGCATGCACGGCGACATGGCCTGGCTGGCGCGCAATCCGGACCGGCGTACCGACGCCCGCAAGGTCCTGCCCGAAGCCCGCAGCCTGATCGTCGTGGGCCTGAACTATTATCAGCCGCACCCTCCTGCCGGCTACCGCATCGCGAAATACGCCCTGGGCGCCGATTATCACGACGTGATCCTCGAACGCCTGCATGCCCTCTGCGCGGTGATGAAGGAACACGGGGGCGAGCAGAAGCCCTACGTCGACACCGGCCCGGTGCTCGAGAAGCCGGTCGCCGCCGCGGCGGGGCTGGGCTGGCAGGGCAAGAGCACCATCCTCATCCATCGCGGCGCCGGCACCTGGCTCTTCCTCGGCGTCGTCCTGACGACGCTCGAGCTGGAGGCTGCGGATAAGAAAGAGCCCGACCGTTGCGGTTCCTGCGTGCGCTGCCTCGACGCGTGCCCGACTTCCGCGATCATCGCGCCCTACAAGATGGACGCGCGGAAGTGCCTCGCCTACCTGACCATCGAGCACAAAGGCGCCATCCCCGCCGAGTATCGCGAAGCCCTCGGCGACCGCGTCTTCGGCTGCGACGATTGCCTCGACGTCTGCCCGTGGAACAAATGGGCCGTCGCGACGCGCGAAGCTCACTTCGCCCCGCGGCCGCATCCTCCGCTCCGCGAAACGCTCGCCTGGACGGACGAACAGTTCCTGACCCACTTCAAGGGTACGCCGGTCGAACGTCTCGGCCTGGCCCGCTGGCGTCGCAACGCGCTGACGGTCCTCGGCAACGTCGGGACGAAGGCCGACCTGCCCGCCGCCGAAGCGCTGCTCGCCTCCGCCGACCCGATGGTCGCCGAACACGCCGCCTGGGCGGTCGACCGCCTGCGCGTCCGCTGAACCTACGGGTTGCCTCGGACGAGGGGAGCCTCCTAATGGGAGTCGTGACCCTCGCCCAAGCTTACTACGCGCTCGCCGTCCTCCTGCTTCTGGCCGGCTGGCTGATCGTCACCGACTCGCAGGTGCTGCGTACGTTCCGCCGTTCCAAGGGCGCGACTTACCTCCTCGGCCTGGCCGCGACCGCTTGGTTCGCCTGGTGGCTCATGAACCTGCCCGAGGCGGATCTCGCCGGGCTGCCGCGCCTGCCGGTGGTCGCCGTCTTCATCGGCGCCAGCCTGGCGACCTTCGCCTACATGCCCGACTTCCTGTCGGTGCGCGCCCTCGGCGCGCTGATGCTCTTCACCGCCCGCGCCACCCTCGACGCGGGTTATCGTCAGCTGCCGCACAGCCTGCTGGACGCCTCCGTCAGCTACGGCGTGCTGGTGCTCTTCGGGTTCTGGTGGGCCTGTTCGCCGCCTGTCTTCGGCCGACAGTGCGACTGGGTCCTCGCGACTTCCGGCCGCCGCTACGTCGTCGGCGGCCTGAGCCTGCTCCTCGGCCTCGCCTGCGTGGCGCAGTCCTTCCTCCTGCCGTGAGCCGGGCGCTCCTCATCGTCGTCTCGGGCCCCGCCGGCAGCGGCAAGACCACGCTCTGCTCGCGCCTGACCGAAGCCTACCCGCAGGCCATCCGTCGCGTGATCACCTGCACCACGCGCGCCCCGCGTCCCGGCGAAGCCGACGGCGTCGACTACCATTTCCTCGACCGCGCGAGCTTCGAAGCCCAGGTCGCGGCCGGCGTGTTCCTCGAACACGCGCACGTCCACGGCAATCTTTACGGCCCGCGCGCGGCCGACGTCGCCGCGCATCTCGGCGCGGGTTTCGACGCGCTCCTGAACGTCGACGTCCAGGGCGCCGCCACGATCCGCGCCAAGGGCGCCGCCGATCCGCGCCTCGCCGCCTCCCTCGTCACGGTCTTCATCCGCGTCAGCGACCGCGCCGAACTCCGCCGCCGCCTCACCGGCCGCGGCACCGACCCGGCCGATGAGATCGACCGTCGCGTCGCCGCCGCCGAAGAGGAGCTCCGGCACGCGGGCTCCTATCAGCACGTCATCGAAAGCGGCAGCCGTGAGGCGGATTTCACCGCCTTGCAGTCCATCTACCTCGCCGAGAAGGCCCGCCGTCCGTGATGGAGAAGAACGACATCGCGGGCGTCCTCGACGAGATCGCCACCTTCATGGAGCTGACGGGCGAGAACCCGTTCAAGATCCGCGCCTACTCCGCGGGCGCCCGCATCCTCGAGAACCTCACCGAAGACCTCGGCGAACTCATCGACGGCGGCAAGCTCGCCGAGATCCCCGGCCTGGGCGAAGCGCTCGTCGACAAGATCACGACGCTCCGTCGCGACGGCGTCCTGCCGTTCCACCAGAAGCTCAAGGCTTCCATCCCCGCCGGCCTCCTCGAGGTCATGCAGATCCCCGGCCTCGGACCGAAGAAGGTCCGCGCGCTCTGGACGCAGCTCGCCGTCGAAGACCTCGCGAAGCTCAAGGAGGTCTGCGAAGCCGGCGCCGTCGCCGAGCTGAAGGGCTTCGGCGCGAAGACCCAGGAGAAGATCCTCGAGGGCATCAAGAACCGCATCGCCTACGGCAAGCGTCACCGCTGGTACGAGGCGGCCGCCATCGCCGAGCCGATCCTCGCCGGCCTCCGCGCGCTGCCGCAGGTCTCGCTCGCCGAGTCCGCCGGTTCGCTCCGCCGCGCCCGCGAGACGGTCGGCGACCTCGACTTCCTCGTGGCCTCGTCCGAACCGAAGCCGATCATGGACTGGTTCGTCGCCTATCCCGGCGTGAAGGAGGTCACCGCCCACGGCGACACGAAGTCCAGCGTGCGCTTCGAGAACGGACTCCAGGCCGACCTCCGCGTCGTCCCGGCCGAACAGTTCTATTTCGCGCTCCACCACTTCACCGGCTCCAAGGAGCACAACGTCGCCATGCGCCACCGCGCGCTCGGCCGCGGGCTCAGCATGAGCGAGTGGGGCTTCAAGTCCGTCGACGAGAAGACCCCCGCGCCCGGCGCGACCAGCGAGGAAGAGGTCTTCCGCGCGCTCGGCCTGCCGTGGATCCCGCCGGAACTGCGCGAAGGCAACGGCGAGATCGACGCCGCCGAGGCCGGCGCCTTGCCCGACCTCGTCTCCCTCGCCGACCTGCGCGGCGTCTTCCATAACCACACCACGGAGTCCGACGGCGACCACACGCTCGACCAGATGGCCGCCGCGGCCGAAGCCCACGGATGGGAATATCTCGGCATCTCCGATCACTCGAAATCCAGCTTCCAGGCCGGCGGCCTCGACGAGGCCCGCCTCGCGAAGCAGCTCGAGGACATCGCCAAGCTCAACGCTTCGGAGAAGTACCGCGTCCGCGTGCTCGCCGGCAGCGAGGTCGACATCCTCAAGGACGGCGCCCTCGACTTCACCGACGATGTCCTCGCCCGCCTGGACTTCGTCGTGGCGTCGGTGCACAACCTCTTCACCTTGGAGCGCGACGCCCAGACGGCGCGCATCATCAAGGCCATCGAGAACGAGCACGTCGACATGATCGGCCACCTCACCGGCCGCCTGCTCAACAAGCGCGAGCCCTACGAGGTGGACATCGCCAAGGTCATCGACGCCGCCGCGGCCAACGACACGATCATCGAGCTCAACGCCAACCCGTGGCGCCTCGACCTCGACTGGCGCTGGTGGCGCCGCGCCGCCGAGAAGGGCGTGCTCTGCTCCATCAATCCGGACGCCCACGACACCGAGCAGCTGGCCTTCGCCGCCCACGGCGTGCGCATCGCCCGCAAGGGCTGGCTGACGCCGGAGCAGGTGCTCAATACGCGCCCGCTGCCCGAAGTGCTCCGCTGGCTCGGCCGCTGAGCGCTCCTTACGGCTCGCCCTGCGGGCTCCGTCCGTCCTATCGTGCCGCATGCTGCACGATAAGCGCCGCCTGCTCCTCATCGCCGGACCTTGCTCCCTCGAATCGGAGTCCAACTGCCGGACGGTCGCCACGGAGCTCAAGGCCCTGGCCGCCCGTCATCCGGAGCTGAACATCATCTTCAAGGGCTCCTACGACAAGGCCAACCGCACCTCGCTCTCCGGCGACCGCGGCCCCGGCATGCAGGCCGGCCTCGATCTCCTCGCGATGGTGAAGAAGGACTACGGCTTCAAGGTGCTGACCGACATCCACGGCCCTGAGCAGTGCGAAGCGGTCGGCAAGGTCGTCGACGTGCTGCAGATTCCGGCGTTCATGTGCCGCCAGACCGACCTCCTCGTCGCGGCCGCCAAGACCGGCAAGGTCGTCAACGTGAAGAAGGGCCAGTTCCTCTCGCCGTTCGAGATGCGCTTCGTCGTCGACAAGCTCGAAGGCGCCAAGGCCGCCGAGATCTGGCAGACCGACCGCGGCACGACCTTCGGCTACCAGAACCTGGTCGTCGACATGCGCTCCTTCCCGGTCATGGCCGGCTTCGGTCACCCGACGATCATGGACGCCACCCACGCGGTGCAGCTCCCCGGCGCCGCGGGCGGCTCCTCCGGCGGCCAGCGTGAATACGTCCCGGTCCTCGCCAAGGCGGCCCTCGCCGCCGGCGCCGATGGTCTCTTCATGGAGACGCATCCGGAGCCGAAGAAGGCGATCTCCGACGGCCCTTCGCAGGTGCCGCTCGCGGAATTCCCCGCCCTCGTGGAATCCTGCCTGCGCGTCTGGAAAGCCGTCCGCGCCTAAGCGGTCAGCTTCGCGATCGCCGCCCGGTCCGGCTTGCCGCTCGCGTTCGTCGGCATGACGGGCACGAAGGCGTAACGTCGCGGCCTCGCCGCGGGTTCCAGCGTCTCGCAGGCCTTGCGCAAGGCGGCTTCGGTCTCGGGGCCGGCGACGACGCAGGCGACGACGACTTCGCCCCAGGTGGCGTCGGCCATCCCGAGCACGAGCGCTTCGCGGACCAGGCCGGCGGCGAGCAGCACCTGTTCGACGCGCGCGGGGTCGACCTTTTCTCCGCCGGTCACGATCACGCGATCCGCGCGGCCGGAGATCTGCACGCTGCCATCCGCGGCTACGTCGCCGCGGTCGCCGCTGACCCAAGGATGCGTCAGCGGGCCGTCGGGCCAGACCCCGAGTCCGAGCGAAGCCGTCGCGATCGCGACGACGCCTTCGACGTTCGTCGTGAAGCGTACGCCGGGCAAAGGCGCGCCGCGGACGGATGCACCGCCCCAGATTTTTTCAGGCGGGCAGAGCGCGCATGCCGCCGCGGTCTCGGTCGCGCCATAAGTGAGGAAGACGGGCAGGCGCCGAGCCCGGATCTCCGCGAGCACCGGCGCCGGCACCGCCGATCCGCCGAGCAGGACGACGTCGAAGCCGCGCAGCCACGCTTCGCCGTCCGCGCGCGCGAGCAGGCGGGAGAGCTGCGCGGGCACGAGCGAGATGATCTTCGTCCCGTTCTCCGGCAGGCCGACGGAGGGCAGGGCGTTCTCTTCGCGGAAGCGTCCGTCGAGGACGACATGACGTCCGCCCGTGAGGCGCGCGCGCACGGCGGGCATGAAGCCGCTGACATGCCACGGCGGCGTGCACGTCACGCCATGCAGCACCGGCGAATGGCCGCGTGCGACCAACGCGTCGCGCAGGGCGAAGGCGGCGGCGCGCAGGGTCTCCGCGGAGTGGATGATGAACTTCACCTTTCCGCCGGTGCCGCCGGTGGGGATCATCACGCGTCCGCGCCAGTTCAAGGGCCAGTCGCAGGTGCCGAGACCGCGCGCCTCGAGCGTCGTCCCGAGGATCCGCGTGCCCTTCGGGAGCTGACGCCCGGCCTCCGTGCGTTCGGCGTCCGCCCAATGCGGATTGCCGAGGAAGACCGGCAGGCCGGCGTCGTGCGCGCGCAGCGCCTCGCGCAGGTGCTCCGCGTGGTCCGCATGGAAGACCGCGACGGCGCTCATGTCATCTCCTTCCAGAGTTCGTGCCAGCGGACGTCGAGCCGTCCGCGCGCCGTCGGTCCGGGCTCGTGGCGGTCGCGTCCGTCCATCTCGAAGCGACCCAAGGTGTCGAAGCCGACCGCGCCGGCCGCAGGATCCTGCGCGGCGAGCCAGAGCGCGGCCTGACGGCCGAACGCGGTCTCGAAGCAGGAGGAGTAGACGACGCTTCCCGCGTGCCCTCGTCGCCAGCGGAGGAATTCATCCCAGTCGCCGGCGAGCGCCGGCTTCACGACGACGGTCCCCGGCCAGTCGACGCCGCCGGGCGTGTGGAACGATTCGTCGAGCGCGACCTTGTCGGCGCCGAGCGAGGCGTAGCCCGGATGTCCGACGGGAAGAGGCTGCTCGAGGAATTCCACCTTCTCCTGGGAGCGGGCGAACTCCGTCCAGGCCCGCGCCTGCTCGAGCGAAAGCCCGCCGTTCGCGTCCAGGCGGAAACGGATCCCGGCCGGCGCCTTCGCGATCAAGGCGCGGATCGTCGTCGGCAGGGTGTCGCCCGCGATCTTGAGCTTCAGCGTGCGGAAGCCGGCCCCGATTTTTTCAGCCAGTCCTTCGGCGGTAGGCTTGATCAGCAGGCCGGCGCAGGGCAGGGCGCCCGTGAAGGCTTCGATCTCGCCCCAGTGCGCGCAGGAGGAGAGGGCGGCGGCAAGGCAAGGCAGGGAACCGCGCGAGGCCGCGACGCTGGCCCGTAGGTGCGAGAGATTTCCCCGGGCGGAGCGCAGGGCCTCGACGATGGCGTCGCAGTCTTCGGTCGGGAAGCCGGGCCAGGGCGCGGCCTCGCCGAAGCCGACCCCGGCTTCGTCTTCCGTCCGCAGCAGGACGCGGTCCACGGATTCGACGGCGCCGTGCCCCGTCGCGATCGGTTGCCGGAAGCGGCGTCGCACCCTCAGAAAGTCGAAATTTCCGCCGTTCATCCCGACCATCGTCGGCAATTGCCCCTAATCCGCAAAATCAATTTGCCACCCTGCGGGGGGGTGCCTAACACCCTTTGGGGAAACCGACCACTCATGGCCTCCTCGAAATCCAAGGGCCGCGTTTCCCTCGACGAACGCTTCTACCTGTCCGCGGACGACTTCTTCCCCGCCAACGCCGGACTCGGCCTGACGTATGACGACGTCTCTCTGGCCACCCGTTACTCCGAGGTCCTGCCCCGGATGACCCGCCTCGACTCGGCCCTCTCCGACGCCCTCCCGCTTTCCCTGCCGATCGTGTCCTCCGACATGGATACGGTCACCGAACACCGCATGGCCATCGCGATGGCCCTCAACGGCGGCCTCGGACTCCTGCATTATAACATGGGGGAGGCCGACCAGGTCGCCGAGGTGCGCCGGGTCAAGAACCACATCCACGGCATGATCGGCGACCCCGCCGTCGTCTCGGCCGACGACACCATCGCCGAAGTCCTCGCGCGGATCGAGCGCGACGGCCTCGCCTTCAGCACCTTCCCCGTCACCGCCCAGGACGGCACGCTCCTCGGCCTCCTGCCCGGCAGCGCCGTCAAGGAGCGCCACGGCCAGCGCAAGGTCGTCGCCGTCATGATCCCGCGCGACAAGGTCTTCACCGTCGCCGAGAAGGACCTGGGCAAGGACCCCATCGCCACCGCCGACCGCAAGTTCTCCGACCACGTCGGCCAGAACAAGCTCCTCGTCGTCGACGCCAAGAACCGCCTCCGCGGCCTGTTCACGCTCAGCGACATCGAGCGCATCTCCGAGGAATCCCGCGCGCACGTCCGTCCGACCCGCGACGCCGACTTCCGCCTCCGCGTGGGCGTCGCCGTCTCGGTCCCCCGCACGGCCGACGGCGAGATCGACCGTAACCGCCTGCTCGCCCACGTCGGCGCGCTGGTCGACGAGGGCGCCGACGCCCTCGCGATCTCGACGGCCCATGGCCACACCAAGGGCGTGGGTGATGCGCTCCGGCTTCTGCGCAAGTCCCACAAAGGCCTCACCCTCATCGCCGGCAACGTGACCAGCGGCGAAGGCGTCGAGTTCCTCGCCGCCGCCGGCGCCGACACCGTCAAGATCGGCCAGGGTCCCGGCTCCATCTGCACGACCCGCATCGTCGCGGGCGTCGGCATCCCGCAGCTCACCGCGCTCTACGTCGCCTCCCGCGCCGCCGCCAGGAAGGGCGTCCGGATCCTCGCCGACGGCGGCATCACCAAGAGCGGCGACATCGTCAAGGCGCTCACGCTCGCCGACGCGGTCATCCTCGGCGGCCTCCTCGCCGGTTCGCGCGAAGCCCCGGGCAAGCTGATGGAGATCAACGGCAAGACCTATAAGGAATACCGCGGCATGGGTTCGCACGAAGCCATGCGCAAGGGGTCGGCCGCGCGCTACGGACATTCCTCCAGCGGCAAGTTCAGCAAGGTCGCCGCCGAAGGCATCGAAGCCCTCAAGGAAGTCTCCGGCACGGTCGACCAGGTCCTCGGCACCCTCGCCGGCGGCGTCCAGAGCGGCCTCGGCTACCTCGGCGCCGCCAACCTCGCCGAGCACCGCAGGCGCGCGCGTTACATCCGCATCACGCCCGCGGGTCAGCGCGAAGCCTCTCCGCACGACGTGATCGAAATCAAGGCGGGCTCCTGATCCCATGGCTGCTTTCTTCCGAGGCCTGCTCCTCTTCCTCTTCGGCGCCCTCGTCGGCGCCGCGGGTATCCTGTTCCTCACCCCGAGCTTCCAGATCGAAGTCCGGCGGGGTGACGCGGACACGTCGCCGGTCGAGCCTGTCCCCCGCTTCACGAGGGCGACCCCGGTCCCGGCGGCTCCCGCCCCGAACCCGACCAAGCCCGCCACGCCGGCTCCGACCGTCGCGGCCAAGCCCGTTGGCGCACCGGTTTCGACTGCCCCCGCGGCCGCCGGCTCTTCCGCCGAGCCCTCGCTCGATTTCGCCGCGATCTCCCGGCACCTCGTCCTCTGGCCGACCGCCGTCAAGGTGAGGCAGACCACGACGGTGGCCGTCCCCGTCGAAGGCCAGAAGCCCCAGGATCTCGCGCTCGAAGCCGGCGCGGTGCTGCAGCTCACGCGCGTCCTTCCCAATGGTCAGCTCGAGGTGCGGGCGAAGGGCGCGAAGTTCGAGATCGCCAGCACGGCCACGGATTTCGCCGCCGAACTCGGCAAGCGCGCCGCCGAACTCGTGGCCAAGGGCACCAAGTTCGACTCCCCTTATCCCGCTGCCACGCCCGTCCCGGTGCCTGCTCCGTCCGCTCCCGTCGCCGTCGCCCCGGCCCCGGTCGCCGTCGTGCCGAAAGGTCCGCTCACCCTCGCGCAGCGCATCGACGTGCTCTACGGCCGCAAGGCTCCCGAGCTGGAGGCGCCGCCCGCGCCCGCGGCTCCTACGGCCAGCCCTTCGGCTGCTCCTTCCGCCCCGGCTCCCGCCGCCACCGCTCCGGTCGTTCCGGCGCCGGTGACGCCTGAGGCCGCCAAGGCCGAAGAAAAGGGCAAGGATCTCGACCGTAAGATCAACCAGCTCTTCAAGTGACCGGCCCGTGAGTCACGCGAAGATCTTTTCCTGGAACGTCAACGGCGTCCGTTCGGCGCTCGGCAAGGGGCTCGGCGAGTTCATCGCGTCCGCCGACCCGGACGTGCTCTGCCTGCAGGAGACCAAGTGCGAGACGGCCGTCGCCTCGACGCTCGGCCTGGCCTTCCCTCATCAGTTCTGGCACGAAGCGGAGAAGAAGGGCTATTCCGGCACCGCGGTGCTCTCCAAGCGCGCCCCGCTCTCCGTCGCCACCGATTTTCCCGGCGACCATCCGCCCGAAGGGCGCGTCGTCACGGCGGAGTTCAACGGGCTTTTCGTCGTCAGCGCCTACGTCCCGAACTCGCAGCGCGAGCTCGAGCGCCTCGACTATCGTCTCCAGTGGGACGCCGACTTCCGCAAGTACCTCGCCCGCCTCGCGAAGAAGAAGCCCGTCGTCGTCTGCGGCGACCTCAATGTCGCGCACGCCGAGATCGACCTGGCTAATCCCGCCTCGAACCGCCGCAACGCCGGCTTCACGGACGAGGAACGCACGTCCTTCGGCCAGCTGCTGGACGACCACGGCTTCACGGACACCTTCCGCGCCCAGAACCCGACGCTCGCGCAGCGTTACAGCTGGTGGTCGTATCGCCCCGGCATCCGTGCCCGGAACATCGGCTGGCGCCTCGATTACTGCCTGACCTCCGACGGCCTGAAGTATTCGCAGCCGGACATCCACGACAAGGTCACCGGCTCCGACCACTGTCCGGTGTCCGTGCGCGTGCAGGCCGAGCTCTGAGGGTCAAGGCTTCCGCGCCTGGCGCTTCTTCAGGCGGGCCTTCAGTTTGGCGAAGCCGAGGTAGCCGCCCAGCAGGGTCCCGATGAAGAGGGCGAGATATCCCATCAATGTCTCGACGTAGAAGGCCTCGGCCCAGCTCGCCGGGCCGACCTCGATCAGGCCGGACCGGGCGCGCCAGACCGGGATCTTCGTTCCGGACGGCGCCGGCGTGACGCGCCATCTCACCGTCGTGATGTCCGTCTTTCCGTCGGCCCGGACATAGGAGACTTGCAGGTTGGCCCAACCCTTGCGCTTGCCTGGGAACAGACGCTCCTCCCGCTTCAGTACCTCGGCTTCGGTCGTTTCGCTGTGCGTCACGAACCACACAGCGGTCGTGATGTGGAACAGCCAGAGCGCGGCGACGAAGACGAGCAGGCACCCCTTCTTCCAGCGCTCGTTCATCTTCGCGACGTCCGTTGCCATCTCAGCGCGGAGTTTCCCCGGTCAGCCTGCGCACCCACGGTACGAGCACGAGGAGCAGCACGGTGAGGCCGCCGACGAGCAGGGCCTGCTGCCAGAAGAAGTGCGCGAGCGCCTGCGGGTCCTGGGCGTCGAATTCCGCCGCGACCACGCCGGCGAGCTTGTTGCCCAGCGCGGTGCCGAGGAACCAGATGCCCATCACGAGTCCGGCCAGCTTCGCCGGCGCGAGCTTGGTCATGGCGCTCAGGCCGACGGGGCTGAGGCAGAGTTCGCCGACGGTCTGGAGGAAGTAGACCGCGATCAGCCACCAGGGGCTGACCTTGCCTTCCGCGGTGAGCTTCGCCGCCGGGACGAGCAGGGCGAAGGAGAGCCCGAGGCAGACGAGACCCCAGGCGAATTTCATCGGCATCGACGGCTGTCGTTCGCGCAGCCGGACCCATAGCCAGGCGAACAGCGGCGCCAGCGCGAGGATGAAGAGCGAGTTCACCGATTGGAACCACGACGACGGGAAGGCGAACCCGAGCAGTTCGTTGCGGGTGAGCTCGTCGGCGAACAGGGTCAGCGACGAGCCCGCCTGCTCGAAGATCGCCCAGAAGAGGATGGCGCACACGAAGAAGACCAGGATCGCGGCAAGGCGACGGCTGTCTTCGTCACGTCGTACGACGCCGAACCAGATGATGCCGGCGATCGGCAACGCGTAGACGACGGGGTTGATCCACGCGACGTAATCCGAAGCGATCATCACGGCGAGCAGGCCGGCGGTGCCGAGCGTCACCAGCGTGAGTCCGCCCCATGGTCGGGGGATGTCCGCCGTCGGCGCATGACCGATGTGCGACAGCCAATGCAGCCGGCGCAGGTAGACGATCATCCCGAAGGTCATGCCGATGCCCGCCGCGCCGAAGCCCCAGTGCCAGCTGTGGGTCGGATCGAGCCCCCATCCGGACAGCATCGCGCGGAAGGCTTCGCCCTGCGCGAGCCAGCCGACCACCAGCGGCGCGGCGAACGCACCGAGGTTGATGCCCATGTAGAAGAGGGAGAAGCCGGCGTCGCGTCGCGCGTCCCCGTGCGAGTAGAGCCCGCCGACCAGCGTGCTGATGCTCGGCTTGAGCAGGCCGGTGCCGAGCGCGATCAGGACCAGGCCGGCGTAGAACGTCGGGAGGGAGTCGACCGCCAGGGAGTAGTGACCGGCGGTGATGATCAGGCCGCCGACGAGGACCGCGCGCCGCGCGCCGATGAAGTTGTCCGCCAGATAGCCCCCGAGGATGCAGACCATGTAGCTCGCCATGGTGTAGTTGCCGTAGACTTGCGCCGCGAACTTCTGATCGAACCCGAGGCCGCCCATCGCCAAGGGGGTGATCATGAACAGGAGCAGGAGCGCCCGCATGCCGTAGTAGGAGAACCGTTCCCACATCTCGGCATAGAACAACATGCTCAGCCCCCGCGGGTGGCCGCCGAGGCCACCGTGGTCCCGCTCGGTGTGCCGGGCCGGGGATTCGACGTCAGGGGTCAGCTCGTGCATCCGAGGCGTTATAAGGAGGCGGGCAGGGGAGGGGCAGTCGTAAACGAATCCCCGATAGAATGAGGGTACGCGTTGACAACGGGGGGAGGAGGCCTACTTTTGAGACTCAATCTCAATTAGCGTGACCCCGCTATCCCAACTTCTACCCGGTCAATTCGGGAAGCTGGCCTCGCTCAATCCCGAGCGCGGGGTGGATCAGCGTCTGATGGCCTTGGGACTCCTCCCGGGGATGGTCTTGAAGCTCGTCCGTAAGGCTCCGCTGGGCGACCCCTTGGCCATCGAGTTCGGCGGCCAGGTCGTCAGCCTCCGCCTCGCCGAGGCCGAGAACCTCATCGTCGACGTCGCCGCCGATTGTCCCATCCAGCGCCCGCGCCAGCCGTGAGCTCCCTAGAAGCAGGCCTCTTGGTCGCGCTCGTCGGCAATCCCAACACCGGCAAGTCGACCCTCTTCAACGCCCTGACCGGCCTGCGTCAGCGCGTCGGCAATTATCCCGGGGTGACCGTCGCCCGTAAGTCGGGCACCTGCGACCTCGGCGATGGCCGGAAGGCGGAACTCATCGACCTTCCCGGGCTCTATTCCCTTGCGGCCGCCTCGCCGGACGAACAGGTCGTCATCGACGCGCTCTCGGGAAACATCGCCGGGGACCGCCGGCCCGACGCGGTGCTGCTCGTCGTCGACGCGACCAACCTGCTGCGTAATCTCTTCCTCGCCTCGCAGGTCGCCGAGCTCGGCCTGCCCGTCGCCCTCGTCCTCAACCAGGCCGACGTCGCCAAGGAGCAAGGCCTGCGCATCGACACCGGGCTCCTGTCGCGTCGCCTCGGCGGCGTGCCGGTCGTCCTGACCTCCGCCTGGAAAGGCGAAGGCATCGCGGAAGTCCGCCGCGGGCTCGGCGAAGCGCTCACGCGCCGCGCGCCGATGAAGCGCGTCGTCTGGCCGACGGACATCGCGGGCGCGCTGGCCGACGTCACCGAGGCGGCTTCGGCCGACACGGGCAAGGCGATCACCGCCGCTGACGCCCAGCGGCTGCTCTTCGACACCAATCCTTCGACCGCCGACCGGCTCGGCTGGACGGCCGAGCGTCGCGAGAAGCCGCTGCGCGCCGCCCGCGATCGGGTCCGTAATTCCGGCTATAACCCGATGGCGGCCGAGCCGCTCGTCCATTACGCCTGGCTCCGTACGGCGCTCGAAGGCGTCGTCAGCGAGGGTCACGGCAAGGCCGGCCGTACCGCGGCCGTCGACCGCCTGCTCCTGCATCGCGTGCTCGGCCCGCTTCTCTTCCTGGGCATCATGCTCGGGTTCTTCGCGTCCGTCTTCTGGCTGGCGAAGTTCCCGATGGACTGGATCCAGACGGCGGTCGACTGGACCAAGGGCGTCGTGGCGCCGCCGCTCTCGGCTTATCCGATGCTGCAGAGCCTCGTCGCCGACGGCATCCTCGGCGGCGTCGGCGCGTTCCTCGTCTTCCTGCCGCAGATCCTCATCCTGTTCCTGTTCATCGGCATCCTGGAGGACAGCGGCTACATGGCGCGCGCCGCGTTCATCATGGACCGCCTTTTCAGCTGGTGCGGCCTCAACGGCAAGAGCTTCGTGCCGATGCTCTCCGGCTTCGCCTGCGCGATCCCCAGCCTCCTTTCGACGCGCACGATCGAAGACCCGAAGGCCCGCCTCGCCACCGCGTTCGTGGTGCCGTTCATGAGCTGCTCGGCGCGCTTCCCGGTCTACGCGCTCATGTGCGCGGCCTTCATCGGCCCGCTCTACGGCCCCGGCTGGGAATCCCTCGTGATGGTGGGCATGCACTGCGTCGGCCTGGTCTTCGCCGTGCCGACGGCCTTCGTGCTCACCCGCCTTGTCCTCAAGGTGAAGCCGCAGCCGTTCGTCCTCGAGCTCCCCCGCTACCAGATGCCCAAGCCCCGCGACGTCGTCTGGCGCATGTGGCAGAACGCCGCCGAATTCGTGTCCAAGGCCGGCACGGTCATCTTCGCCATCACGATCGTGGTCTGGGCGCTTTCGTATTTCCCGCGCGACGCCTCGGTCGCCGAACGCGTCCGCGCCGCGCACCCGACCGAATCCGCCGAGAAGGTGCAGGCCCGCGTCCAAGCGGCCTACGTCGAGCAGTCCTACATGGGACGCTTCGGCAAGACGATCCAGCCGATCTTCGACCCGCTGGGCTTCGACTGGAAGATCACCGTCGGCGTCCTGGCAAGCTTCCCGGCGCGCGAGGTCATCGTCTCCACGCTCGGCGTGACCTATTCGGTCGGCGAAGGCGCCGAGGCCGACAGCCAGGACCTGCGCCGCGCGATGCAGGACGCGAAGTGGTCCGAGGGGCCGCGCGCCGGCCGCCCGATCTTCTCCTTGGCCGCGGTGCTCGCGCTGATGGTGTTCTTCGCGCTCTGTTCGCAGTGCGGACCGACGATCGCCACGCTCGCCCAGGAGACCGGCGGCTGGAAGTGGGCCGCGGGCTCGTTCGTCTACATGACGACGCTCGCCTGGCTCGTCTCGATGGCCGTCTATCAGGTCGTCATCCGCCTCACATGAACCTCGAAGCCGTCATCGTGGGCGCCGTCGTCGGCGTGGCCGTCGGCTGGCTCGCCCGCCGCTGGCTGGCCGCCGCGCGTCGCCGCAAAGAAGGCGGGTGCGCGGGTGATTGCGGGTGCGCTTCGAAGGTGAAGCCGAAGAAGTAAGCCAGCGACAGGTTAATCGGTCGATCAGTTGGCCGGAGGAATCACGCAGATCAAAGGCGACCGGCGACCGGAATTTTTACCTGCGGATTTAATCACCTTGGGTGCCAGGTGACGGCCGCCGGGGCATCAGCTATTCGGGCGCCAGCCGTTCAGCCCCCGGCAGCCGGCTCCAGGTTCCTGCGGCCGATGGCCGAGAAGCCGATTCCGGAGGATCCGACTCCCGTGGCCGTCACCCGTCACCAGAAGTTGGTTCCACTTTTGCACTACGCTTTTGGACCCCAGCCAATCCTCCGGTCTCCGGTTTCCCTTTGAGCGCTGCCTCTCTCTGGTCAACCGAGCCTCTGGGCCTCCGGGCCTGTCGTATTGGCCCCCTTGTCCCCATGTCACCGTGCCCCCTCGCGGCACCGCCGCGTTCAAGCCGGCTGCTGCTGGCTCAGGCAATGCAGCGCGCCGCCCTCGATGAGCAGCACGCGGCAGTCGATGCCGACGATCTTCCGGCCGGGGAAGCAGTCGCCGATGACGCCCATGGCGACCTGGTCGGAATCCTGTCCGTAGAGCGGGACGAGCACCGCGTCGTTGACGATGAGGAAGTTCGCGTGGCTCGGCGGGAGGTCTCGGCCGGCGAGGCGGATGGGCTTGGGCAGCGGCAGCTCGAGGATGTCGAGGCGCTGGCCGCGCGGGCGCATCTCGCGCAGGCGGCGCAGGTTCTCCTGCATCGGCGCGTAGTTGGGCGAGGCCGGGTCGGTCTCGCTGACGGCGAGGATGGCGCGCGGCGCGATGAAGCGTGCGAGGTTGTCGATGTGGCCGTCGGTGTCGTCGTTGGCCAGGCCTTCGCCGATCCAGAGGATGTCGTCGATCGCCAGGCCTTCGCGGATGGCGGCGTGGAACGCGGCGTCGTCGCGGCCTTCGGCGCGGTTCGGGTTGTTCTGCACGGCCTCGGTGGTCAGGAGCAGGCCGTCGCCGGAGACTTCGATGCCGCCGCCTTCGAGTTCGAACGGGTAGCTGAACTTCTTCACGCCGAGCTTCGCGGCGATCTTGCCCGGGACCTGGTTGTCGAGCGAGGCCTCGAACTTGCCGCCCCAGCCGTGGAATTCCCAGTCGGTGAGCGCGAGCTCCTGGGTCCGGTCGTTCTTCACGAAGATCGGGCCATGGTCGCGGCACCAGACGTCGTCGGTGGCGATGTCGGTCAGTTCGATGACGGAGAGGTCGGCCTTCGCGGCCTTGAGCTCGCGCTCGGCTTCGGCGCGCAGCTTGCCCGCGGCGTTGATCCTCACCGGCTGGAAGCGGGAGATCGCGGCGGCGAACTCGGCGAACTTCGCCGGGATCAGCTCGTAATGTCCCGGCCAGAGCGCGGTGTTGGACGGCCACGAGAGCCACGTGGCGGACTGGGGTTCCCATTCCGCGGGCATGCGGAATCCGAGGGAGCGAGGCGTGGCCATGCGGAAGGTCAGTCGCGCAGACGGCGCGTCAGGTCGCCGTAGGCGTCGATGCGGCGGTCGCGGAAGAACGGCCAGATGCGGCGGAATTCGCGCTGCTTCTCGAGGTCGCAGTCGGCGAGGAGGATCTCCTCCTTCTCGGCCGACGCGCGGGCGACGATCTCGCCGTAAGGGTCGGAGACGAAGCTCTGGCCCCAGAACTGGGTGCGGCCTTCGGTGCCGACGCGGTTGGTCGCGGCGACGTAGCAGCCGTTGGCGACGCCATGGCCGCGCTGCACGGTCTCCCAGGCGTTATGCTGGGCCTTGCCGAGGGCGGCCTTCTCTTCGGGCAGCCAGCCGATCGCGGTCGGGTAGAAGAGGATCTGCGCGCCGCCGAGCGCGGTCAGACGCGCGGCTTCGGGATACCACTGGTCCCAGCAGATGAGCACGCCGATGTCGCCGTGCGCGGTCTTCCAGGTGCGGAAGCCGAGGTCGCCGGGGGTGAAGTAGAACTTCTCCTCGAAGCCGGGGTCCTGCGGGATGTGCATCTTGCGGTACTTGCCGAGCACGGTGCCGTCGGCGTCGATGACGGCCGCGGTGTTGTGGTAGACTTCGCTGCCGCGCGCTTCGAAGAGCGGGGCGACGATGACGACGCCGAGGCGCTGGGCGGCCTTGGCGAGTTCCGTCACGGAAGGTCCGGTCTCGATGGGCTCCGCCAGGTCGAAATGCCTCGGGTCCTGGCTGACGCAGAAATACTTCGTCGTGAACATCTCCTGCAGGCCGATGATCTTCGCGCCCTTGGCGGCCGCTTCCTCGATGCGGGGCAGGGTCTTGCGGACGTTCGCCGCCGGGGTGTCTTCGGCGGTGAGCTGGATGAGACCGACGCGGACGGAGTCAGCCATGAGGGGGTCGTCAGTAGACGAGCTTGTTGATCGGGTATTCCACGATGCCTTCGGCGCCGGCGGCCTTGAGCGTCGGGATGAACTCGCGCGCCTGGCGGGCGTCGATGATGGTCTCGACGGCGATCCACTCGGCGTTGCTGAGCGGCGACACCGTCGGGTTGCGCAGGGCGGGGAGCGCGGCGGCGACCTGTTCGAGCTTGGCCTTCGGGAGGTTGAACTTGAGGCCGACCATGTGCTGCGCGGCGAGGGCGCCCTGCAACATGAGCACGATCTGCTCGATTTTGGCGCGCTTGGCGGGATTGGCCCAGGCGGCCTTGTTGGCGACGAGGACGGTGGTGGTCTCCATCAGCTGGGCGACGATCCGCAGCTTGTTGGCCTTGATCGACGAACCGGTCTCGGTGATGTCGACGATGGCGTCGGCGAGCTCGGGCACCTTCACTTCGGTGGCGCCCCAGGAGAATTCGACCTCGCACTCGACGCCCTGCGACTTGAACCAGCGGCGGGTGGTCTCGACGAGCTCGGTGGCCACGCGCTTGCCGGCGAGGTCCTTGGCGGTCTTGACGGGGGAGGCTTCGGGCACGCACAGGACCCAGCGGGACTTCTGGGCGGAGGCGCGGCTGTAGATCAGCTCGCAGACCTGGACGACGTCGGCGTTGTTCTCCTGGACCCAGTCTTGGCCGGTCAGGCCGCAGTCGAAGAAGCCATGCTCGACGTAACGGGCCACTTCCTGGGCGCGGATGAAGCGTCCGTCGAGGGCGGGGTCATCGAAAGAGGGGCGGTAGGAGCGGCTGCTCTTGGCCACGGGGAATCCGGCCCGGGCGAACAGCTGGAGGGTGGCCTCCTCGAGGCTGCCCTTGGGCAGTCCGAGCATCAATTTGGCGGCTTCCTGACTCATGAGAGCTTGGAGGAAGCCCACGGCCAGCCCCTCCGCAAGCATTAAGGGATTGACTAGGAACTAGGCGGAAAAGACCCTTTTCCTCCACCCCAACACCTATGCAGCGCTCCCTGCTCCTCCTCGCCCTTGCCGCCCTTTTCGTCGGCTGCAAATCCACCCAGAAGTCCGCTTCCGCCTCCGGCGCCGCTTCCGGCGAGGTCCGTTTCTCCTGGGAGAAGGATGCTCCGCCTCCCGCCGTCGACCCCACCCGCGTGCTCGTCCGCCAGGTCCGCGCCGACCTTTCCCTCCTCGAAGTCGGCGCCTTGGAGAAGCGCGACCCGGGCACCAAGCTTCAGCTGACCAAGGCCGGCAGGAATTTCCTCGTCGAAGTCATCAAGGGTGACGACGCCTCCACGATCGTCGCGATCTGCCCGAACCAGGCCTCCGTCCCTGAAGTCAGCGCCGGCGACGACCTCGCTTTCGCGGTGCTCGCGCAGTAAGCCCGCGCGTCACACTGAGCGTGACAGAAGGACCCGCCGGCGACGCACGGCGGGTCTTTTATTTGGCCGGATAACCAGATATCGTCGCAAAACCCGCTGTTTTTCCTCCGCCATTGACCCTTTTCGGTGGCACGCCTACTGCTCCCCCTCTTTCCTGCCAATGACCCTGTTTCGTCCTCAGTCCCGCCCAGGTTCGGCGCTCCGCAAGCTCCTCACGGTGCTTTGCGGCATCGCGTTGTTCCTGATGCTGGTCGGCGCCTTGGGGGTCTGGGCTCTCGGCCGATACTCTCCCCGGCTGCTCGACGCCTCCCTTTCCGGGCAATCCGGCGCCCATCTGACCGTCGAAGACAACCAGACCAACCTCTTCCTGGGCCGCATCGATTACGCGGGCCTCGTCGTCACGAATCCTTCCCGCTGGCAGGAACGCGAGTTCCTCCGGGCCAAGCGCATCGTCCTCGACGTCGACCCGCTGACTTTCACCGAGGGCGGCGGCCAGGTGGTCAACGAGGCCGAGCTCGACCTCGATCGCGTGACGATCGCCGGCAAGGCCGACTTCCTGACCGACAACAACGCCAAGGACATCGGGAACGCTTTCAAGCCCGCCCCGGCCGGCCCCTCCGCCGAGACCCCGCCCCCCGCCCGGCCTTTCCTCATCAAGCGGCTGCGGGTCCGCGTCGGCCACGTCAAGGTCGTCTCCGGCGACGGGACGCCCGAGCGCCGCGTGGTTGTCGACCAGGACATCGGCTTCGTCTTCGAAGCCAGCGACATCACCGAACGGAACTTCGACGCCAAGGTCTCCGTACCCCTCGGCCAGCAGGCGCTGCAGGCGGCCCTCCGCCGCCGACCCGAACTGCTCTTCGAGTTCGCGCGCGAGAAACTGCGCCGCCCCGCCCCTACCCGCGAAGAGAAATAATCTTATGACCGAACCCGCTTCCACCGCCCCTGAACCCGCCGATCCGTCCGTCCGCCTCGCCGAACTCGAGGGCGAGGTCGCCCGTCTCAAGGACACCGTGCTCCGCAGCAACGCCGACCAGCAGAACCAGCAGCGCCGCCATCAGCGCGAGCGCGAGGAGCTGCGTAAGTTCGCGACGTCCGGCTTGCTCGAAGACCTGCTCCCCGCGCTCGATTCGCTCGCGCTCGGACTGGAGTCCGCTTCCACGCAGACCGACGGCCGCGCCGTCGCCGAGGGTTTCCGCATGGCCGTCGGCCAGCTCCGCGGCATCCTCGCCGGCCAGGGCCTCGTCGAAGTGAATCCGGTCGGCCAGCCTTTCGATCCGTCGCGTCACGAAGCCGTCGGCTCCGAAGCCTCCGCCGACGTCGCCGAGGGCACGGTGGTGCGCGTCGCCCGCTCCGGCTGGCTGCTCCATGACCGCGTGCTCCGCCCGGCCGCCGTCTTCGTCTCCGCCGGTCCCGCCCAGTAAGCCCCTGCGATGGCCGAAGATTATTACAGCCTGCTCGGGGTCGCGAAATCCGCGTCCGCCGACGAACTCAAGAAGGCCTACCGCAAGAAGGCCATGGAGTTCCACCCCGACCGCAACCCCGGCGACAAGGCGGCCGAGGAGAAGTTCAAGAAGGTCTCGCGCGCCTACGAGATCCTCGGCGACGAAGCCAAGCGCAGGCTTTACGACCAGCACGGCGAGGCGGCCTTCGACCCGAACATGGGCGGCGGTCCCCGCGGTCCGGCCGGCGGCGGTTTCCGCGGCGCCGATCCCCGCGACATCTTCGAACAGATGTTCGGCGGCGGCGGTTTCGGCGACATCTTCGGCGGCGGGGGAGGGGGCGGTCATGACAACGCCGGCGAAGACCTGCGCGTCGACCTGAAGGTGACGCTCGAAGAAGCCGCCGAAGGCGTCGAACGGAAGATCCCTTACCGCAAGCACGTCGCCTGCGCGAAGTGCGCGGGTTCCGGCGCCGAGGCCGGCGCGAAGAAGACCCGCTGCCCGACCTGCCATGGCCACGGCCAGGTGGTCCGCTCGCAAGGGTTCTTCTCGATGAAGCAGACCTGCCCGAGCTGCGCCGGCGAAGGCGAGCGCATCGACAAGCCCTGCAAGGCCTGCTCCGGCGAAGGCCGGACGGTCGCCGAATCCAGCGTCAACGTGCGCATCCCCCCGGGCGTCGACACCGGGACGAAGCTCCGCTCGAGCGGCAACGGCTCCGCGGGCCGCCGCGGCGCCCAGGCGGGCGATCTCTACGTCTACATCACCGTCCAGGAGCACGAGCTCTTCGAACGCGACGGCGACGACCTCGCCTGCAGCGTGCCGGTGAAGTTCTCGGTCGCGGCCCTCGGCGGCAAGATCGTCGTCCCCAAACTGAAAGGGAAGACCAACCTCAACATCCCCGCCGGGACCCAGGGCGGCACGATCTTCCGCCTCCGCGGCGAGGGCATGCCCCCGCTCCGCGGCTCGGTCGCCGGCGACCTGCTCGTGCGCGTCGACATCGACGTGCCGAAGAAGATGACCGACAAGGAGAAGGAGGCCCTCAGGGCTTACGCCGCCGCCTGCGGCGACGAGGCCGCGCCGGTCTCCGAATCCTGGCGTTCGAAGTTCAAGAAGTTCTTCCCTTAACCCCCTTGCCCGCGAGGGCGGGGGGCGTAAGGTGAGGCCATGCCGCGCGACTCCGGCCAGACCGACCGACTCATCCGCCGTCTCCGCTGGGAGGAGCTGGACCGCGCCTGGTTGCTCCGCTTCGCCGAGTTCGCCCGCGAGGAAGACCTCGCCGGCCTCGGCCTCGCGCATCGTCCGCCGCGCCCCGGCGATCCTTCGGGGGCCCTCCTCGCGGGGGCCGCGCGCGCGCGCGCCCGCGTCGTCGCGCGTCGCCCGATGGTCCTCGCCGGCCTCGGCCTGATCGAACTCGTCTTCGCCGCCTACGGCGGACGTTGCCGCGCGACCTTGCTCGCCGGCGACGGCCAGCACGTGCCGGCCGGGACCGCGGTGGCCGAGGTCGAAGGGCCTGCGTCCGAGCTGCTCGCCGCCGAACGCGTGCTCCTTAACTTCCTGCAGCGTCTCTGCGGCGTGGCCACGCACACGCGCGCCCACGTCCGCGCGCTGGGCGCGTCGCCCACGATGCTCCTGGATACGCGCAAGACCACGCCGGGCTTCCGGATGCTGGAGAAATACGCGGTCGGCCAGGGCGGCGGTTATAATCACCGCCTCGGACTCTTCGACCGCATCATGGTCAAGGACAACCATCTCGCGGCCGGCGGCGCCACCGCGGGCGAACGCCTCACCGCGCTCGTCCTGCGCGCCCGCGCCGAGCGCCCCGACCTCCTCATCGAAGTCGAGATCGACCATCTCAACCAGCTCGAGCCGGCCCTCGCGGCCGGCGCCGACGTGGTGCTCCTCGACAACTTCCCGCTCGCCGACCTGCGCGCGGCGATCCCGCTCCTCCGCGGCCGCGCCTGGTCCGAGGTCAGCGGCGGCGTGTCGCTCGAATCCCTTCCGGAGATCGGCGCGCTCGCGCCGGACTTCGTCTCGAGCGGCGCCCTCACGCACGCGGCGCCGTGGTGCGACCTCGGCCTCGACTGGCCCTGAAGCCATGGCCGACCTCGACAGCAGCATCCTCCTGGCCTTCCTCGAAGCCGAAGGCGAGCCCGTCAGCGGCGACCGTCTCGCCAAGGAGCTCGGCGTCTCCCGCGTGGCGATCTGGAGCCGGCTCGAGCGTCTCCGCGCCGCGGGCTTCGTCTTCGCGGCTTCGACCCGCAAGGGTTACGTGCTCCGCGCCGTCCCGCGGCAGCTCGACCACGCCCTGCTCGACGCCCATCTCCGCCGGCTGAAGGTCGCGCCGAAGGTCGAGTTCCTCGCGGCGGTCGACAGCACCAACTCCGAGGCCGAGCGCCGCCTCGCCGTCGGTCAGGAGGCGCCGTTCGCCGTCCTCGCCCGCACGCAGAAGGCCGGCCGCGGAAGGCTCGGCCGCAAGTGGCACAGCGCGCCGGCCGGCAACCTCTACCTTTCGCTCGCCTTCCGGCCGTTCATCCCGCCGGAACGGCTCAGGCCGTTCACGCTCTGGATGGGCCTCGCCCTCTGCGCGCACGTGGAGAAGGCGCTGGGCCTGAAGCTCGGCCTGAAGTGGCCCAACGACCTGCAGTCGGCCGACGGCCGCAAGGTCGCCGGCATGCTCACCGAGGCGCGCCTCGACGCGGACTCCGTGCGCGAGCTGGTCTTCGGCGTCGGGCTCAACCTCACCGGCGCGCCCAAGGATTTCCCCTCCGAGCTCCGTACGGTCGCCGGATCGCTGGAAGCCGCGCTCGGCGCGCCGCTCGACCTCAACCGCGTGGCCGCCGGTGTCATCGCGGCGCTCTTCCGCGCATGGGAGCAGTTCGAAGAGGGGACCTGGTCGCGCTCCTTCCGCAGGCTCTGGTCCTCCTACGACGTGCTGGCCGGCAAGTCCGTCCGCGTCGGCCTCCGCGGCGATCCGATCGCGGGCATCGTGGACGGGATCGACGAGGAGGGCTCGCTCATCCTGCGTACCGGCGGCGGCCGCCGGGCCGTCGTCTCGTCGGGCGAAGTCACCCTGCGCAAACCCTGACGCTTGCGCCGGGCCGACCTCTCGACACCTTCCTCGCCGTGGCTCTCTTCTGTCTCGATGTCGGCAACACGCACGCCCATTGGGGCGTCGTCGACGGACGTCGCGTCCTCGCCCATGGCGAAGTGCCGACCGCCGCGCTCGACACCGTCGCGCTGACGGCCTTGCTCGCGGCGCATCCGACCGACGGCGTCGCTTACGCCAGCGTCGTCCCCGCCGCGACCGCCGTGCTCCAGCCCGCCCTCCTCAGCAGCGGCCGTCCCTGCTTCCATCTCCGCCATGACACCGTCAAGGGCCTTGGCTTCGACTATCCGACGCCGGCCGAGGTCGGCCAGGACCGCCTCGCGGACTGCGTCGGCGCCCAGCTCGTCGCCGGCGCGCCCGCGGTGATCGTCGGCATGGGCACGGCCACGACGGTCGACATCCTCACCGAGCGCGGTTACGCCGGCGGCATCATCGCGCCCGGCCTGGGCGTGATGACGCGTTACCTCCACGAGCGCACCGCGTTGCTCCCGGCGCTCGATCCGGCCGCGCTCCTCGGCGGACCCGCCATCGGCAAGTCCACCGTCGACGCCATGCGCGCGGGCTGCGCCCTGGGCTTCGCCGGCATGATCGGGGCGCTCCTCGACGGCGTCTGCGCCGAGCTCGTCCGCCAAGGTTCGCCGATGCCCAAGGTGATCGTCACCGGCGGCGCCGCGGTCTACCTGCCGGCGGCGTGGCGCGACCGCGTCGCGCACGAACCGCATCTCACGCTCCTCGGCCTCGCCGAGGCCCATCGCCGTCGTTTCGCATGAACTCCCCCGATCCGCTGGCCAAGCTCCGCCGCTTCGTCCCTTTCCTGTCCATCCTGGTCGTCCTGCAGGCCGTCGCGCTCGGCTACGGGCTGTTCGCGCAGAAGCTCCCGAAGCTCTGGCCGCTCGTGCTGGGCGACCTGGTCTTCTCCGGCGGGCTCCTGTTCGTGCTGTGGCGGATGCTCGGCCGCCCCCGGGGCTAGGCCTTGATCAGCTTCAGCAGCTCCTTGCGTCGCGCGCGGATCTCGCGGCAGCCGGCCTTGGCCAGGCGGTCGGTCGAGAACGCCTCGACGGTCAGGCTGGCGACGGCGGTGCCGTAGATCATGGCCTGCTTGAGCGCGGCGAAGTCGGTGGCGCCGGTCGCGGCGAGGTGACCGAGGAGCGCGCCCGCGAAGCTGTCGCCGGCGCCGGTGGGGTCGCGCAGCTCGGTCACGGGATAGGCGGGCAGGGCGAACATCCCTTCCTCATGGAAGAGCACGGCGCCGTGCTCGCCTTTCTTGATGATGACGGTCTTGCAGCCGTGCTTGCGCAGCTCGCGGCCGGCGACGATCACGTTGCTCTCGCCGGTCAGCTTGGTCGACTCGGTGTCGTTGACGACGAGCAGGTCGGCGCGGCGCATGACTTCGCCGAGCTTGTCGCGCTGCGTCTCGATCCAGATGTCGATGGTGTCGGCGAGGACGAAGCGCGGGGCGGCGAGCTGGTTGAGGACGTCGAGCTGGAGGTCGGGTCGGATGTTGCCGAGCATGACGAACGGCGTCGCGAGGTGCGCCTCGGGCAGGCGCGGCTTGAAGTGCTCGAAGACGTTGAGCTGCAGGTCCTCGGTGTCGCGACGGTTGTAGTTCTCGTGGTAGCGGCCGCGCCAGGCGAACGTGCGCCCGGAGGAGTCCGTGAGCAGTCCGTCGAGGTCGATGCCGCGCTTGGCGAGCTTCTTGCGGTCGCGGTCGCGGAAGTCATGGCCGACGACGCCCACGATGCGGGGCGGGGCGAAGTAGCTCGCGGCGAGGCAGGCGTACGAGGCGCTGCCGCCGAGGATGCGTTCGCCTTTGTCGTGCGGCGTGATGATGCTGTCGTAGGCGACGGAGCCGACGACGAGGACGGGATCGGCCTCGCGGCCCTTGTGCTTGATGCGGGTGGGAGCGGTCATGAGAAGAGGTCGGGCCGTTCGTCACGAAGACGATAGAGCGCGAGGAGGGCGAGCGAATGCTGCGCGGGGTTGGCGAGCGCTTCCGCGAGGGCGGCCTTGGGCGACAGGGCCAGGACCTGGATCTCCTCGTGTTCGTCGGGCTCGCGCCGGCCCGTCGGGCGCACGCCTTCGAGCAGCACGAAGTGGCAGCGGTTGGACTGGATGGCGGGGTTCGGCGCGCAGGTGCCGAGCACGCGGGCGCGGCCGCCGGCGAAGCCGGTCTCCTCCTCGGTCTCGCGCGCGGCGGTCACGCGCGGGTCTTCGCCCGCTTCCATGATGCCGCCCGGCGCTTCGGTGGAGAGGTCGCGCGTGCCGAAGCGGTATTGCCGCACCATCACGAGACGGCCGTCGTCCGTGACCGGAAGCGCGAGCACCCAGTCGCGGGAACGGAGCACAAAGAAATCACCCTCCCGGTGATCGAGAGGGTGATGACAGCGTTCTTTGAAAACCCGGAAAACCCTGCAGTCGGCGTGGAGCTCTTCGTGCCGGACGGACCAGCGAGAGGGCGCCGACATGCGTGGCTTACTTGACCTTCAGCCTCTGACCGATCTGCAGGCGGTTCGGGTTGACGCCCGGGTTCAGGTCCTGGATGGCCTTGAGGGAGATGCCGTTCTTCTTGGCGATGCCGCCCAGGGTCTCGCCCTTCGCGACGACGTGTTCGCCGGGGCCGGCGGGAGTGGGGACCTTGCCGGAGCCGGGGGCCTTCGGGGCGGCGGCGACCTTCTGTAGCTCGTCGATCCGGTCGGCGAGGGTCTTTTCGTTGAATTCGATCTGCTGCTTGGTGGAGGCGAGGTCGGTGGCGAGGGCCTGGACGTCGGCGGCGTTGGCCTTGGCGGAGATCGTGGCGCCGAGTTCGGCGACCTGGGACTTCGCGAGGGCCGCGTCTTCGCCGGCGAGCTGCGCGGCGCCCTTGGCCTTGATGCCGAGGACGAGGCCGGCGGCGCCGAGAGCGAAACCAAGGATGCCCACGATCAGCGGGAGTTTGGATTCGGAAGATGAGGAGGAGATGCTGTCGTTTTCCATGTGTGGAGGAGTTTTGCGGGTTAGAACAGTTTGAGATTAGCGGTTTGACAGGGACAGCAACACAAAATCAGACTGTTTTCTCGGGTACCGGGCAGTATCTCAATTGGTAGAGTCCCTGCTTTGGGAGCAGGGTGTTGCAGGTTCAAGTCCTGTCTGCCCGACCACCCGAACGCCCCCCCGGCCTACCCGGCTGCTCAGGCGTAGGCCAGGGTCTGACCGTCCTTGATGATGGTGACGTGGTTGGCGCCGTCCGGACGCGTCGACCCCTCGGTCCGTCCGATGATCCGGGCTTCGAGGCCTAGCTCGGCCGCGATCCGGAGGGCGGCTTCCGCGTCCGCCGGCTCCAAAAAGACCTCCAGTCGGTGCCCCATGTTGTAAACTTGGTGCATTTCCTTGGGTTCCGTGCCGCTTACCCTGGCGATTTCCGCGAAAATCGGGGGGGTCGGGAAGAGGTTATCCTTGATGAAATGAACCTTGGTCCCGAAGCGACGGCACTTGGTCTGGCCACCGCCGGAGCAGTGGACCAGGCCCTTGACCCGCTGGCTGCCCAGCGTCTGAAGCAGGCGCAGGACATACGGGGCGTAAGTCCGGGTCGGGGAGAGCAGGGCTTGTCCGACGTTCAGGGTCGAGCCGGGCAGGGGGTCCGTCATCCGGTGGGGGCCGCAGTAGGCGAGGTCCGCCGGGGTGGCCTTGTCATAGGTTTCGGGATACTTTTCCGCGTAGTACTTGGAAAGGAGCTCGTGGCGGGCGCTGGTCAGGCCGTTTGAGCCGATGCCGCTGTTCTCGCCCTGCTCATACGTGGCGCGGCCGAACGAGGCGATGCCGACGATGACGAGCCCGGGGACGACGCGCGCGGCGTCCACGACTTCGGCGCGGGCGAGGATCGCGGTCGCGGTGGAGTCGACGGTGAGCGTGGGCGTGAGGTCGCCGACGTCGGCGGTCTCGCCGCCGCCGGAGGTGATGCCGAAACCCTGCGCCCGCAGCATGGCGAGCACGTCTTCCGTGCCGTTGATCAGTTCCGCGAGGATCGCGCCGGGGATGGCCTTGGCGTTGCGGTTGATGGTCGAGGAAAGGATGACGCCCTTGGTCACGCCGACGCACAGGAGGTCGTCGATGTTCATGACGATGCTGTCCTGGGCGATGCCGCGGAAGACGGAGGCGTCGCCGGTCTCCTTCCACCAGAGATAGGCGAGCAGGGCCTTGGTGCCGGAGCCGTCCGAATGCGTGACGACGCATTTGGACGCGTCCCCGGTCAGGTTGTCGGCCACGATCTTGCAGAAGGCCTGCGGGAAGAGGCCTGGGTCGAGGCGGTCGACCGCGGCATGCACCTCGCTCTTGGAGGCGGAGACTCCCCGGGCCGCATATCGGCCGGAATCCGCGGAGGGCTTGCTTTCGTGCGCCATGGCTCTTGCGTGCTTATCTCCGACCCTGCTATTCGGTCAACGTCCTTCTCCTGCGTGCGCCCGCTTCTCCTCCGTTCACCTTGGTTCCGTCGCGCCTTCGCAGCGGTCTTTGGCCTGCTGCTCGGCTTCCTGCTGGTGGCGGTCTGGTCGTGGTGGCGGACGCATACCGTCGGCGTGCTGGCCGAAGATCTCCGCGCGGCCTTCGCCCGCCGCGACGCCGCGGCGATCGAAAGCTTGTTCTGCTGGGAGGGAGTCGACGCGGCCACGCGCGCCCGCCTCCGCCTCGTCATCCAGCAGGAACACGAGCTGCCCGTCGCTTCCGTCGTCGTCCGCGCGCTGCCCGCCTACGATCATCAGCCCGGCCCCGGCCTGCGTCCGAACCTGACCCCCGACGCCGTCATCGAAGTGACCTTCGCCACGGCCGATCGTTTGTCCGCCGCCTACCTCGCCGGGCGCGATGGCTTCTTCCGGTATCGTCTCGTGGTCATGCTGCCCGCGAACTGACGCGGATTCTTGACACCTGCGGGCGGGCTTCCTGATAGTAGTAGTCCTATGGCCGACAAGAACGACAAGCGTCCCGAGAGCGTCGCGGGCAAATTCTACGTGGATTCGCAGTGCATCGACTGCGACCTCTGCCGCGAGACGGCCCCGAAGTTCTTCACCCGCCAGGATGACGGCGGTTATTCCTACGTCTTCGCCCAGCCGACCGACCAGGAAGGCATCGACAAGTGCATGGAAGCCCTCGAAGGCTGCCCGGTCGACGCCATCGGCAAGGACGGCGACGAATAATCGTCCACGCCCTTACGCCCCCAAGACCCCGGCTCGCCGGGGTTTTTTGTTGGGAGCGTCCGGCCGCGAGCTTTACTCCGCCTATGGCCGTCAACATCTCCTGCGAATACCTCGGCGACCTCCGCGTCCGCGCCGTGCACGGGCCGTCGGGGCACGTCATCGTGACCGACGCTCCCGTCGACAACCAAGGCAAGGGCGAGGGCTTCTCGCCGACCGACCTCGCCGCCACCGCCATGGCGACCTGCTTCCTCACGATCCTCGGCATCCACGCGCGCAATACGGGCCTCGATCTCCGTGGCGCCCGCGCGTCCGTCGCCAAGCACATGACGACCACGCCGCCGCGTCGCATCGCGAAGCTCGATGTCGAGATCACCATGCCGCCCGGCGTCCCGGCCGATGTCCGCGAGCGGCTCATCCGCGCCGCCGAAGCCTGCCCCGTGAAGCAATCTTTCCATCCCGACACCGAGATCGCGCTGACTTGGAAGTGGTGAAGTCAGGTTAATGCGGATGGCGGCTAGCGGATGGCGGTTAGTCTGGCAGGTAGATGGCTGCATCGAGGTAGGGTCGGCACTGCGTGCCGACCTAGCTGAATCGGGTGCCAGGTGACGGCCACCGGGGCGTCAGCTATTCGGGCGCCAGCCGTTCAGCCGTCGGCAGCCGGCTCCAGGTTCCTGCGGCTCCTCCGCTGCCTCCCTTGCCCGCGTGTCACCTTGTCAACGTGTCAACTAACACTGCCTCACCTCTGGCCAACCGATCAACCGTTCAACTAATGCCGTCTCGGTCTGAGCCTCCGGGCCTCTGGTCAACTCAGCCTCTCGTTTGTCCCCGGCCCTCCGGCCCTCTAGTCCTCGTGTTCGTCCCCATGCCCCCGTGTCACCGTGCCCACGTGCCCCCCGCGGCCCTCACCACGCCCTCTTCTTGTGCCCGCTCACGGCGTAATAAGTGAGATAGAGATAACAGGGCAGGAGGATCCAGTAACCGCCCTGCGCGCCGAAGCGGTCCGCCAGCCCGCCGTAACCGAGCGGGATGAGCGCGTTGCCGCAGAGGCCCATGATCATGAGCGAGGCGCCGGTCTTGGTGAATCGGCCGAGTCCGTCCAACGCGAGCGGCCAGATGCCCGCCCAGGTCAGCGAGTTCGAGAGCCCGAGCAGCGTCAGGCACCAGAGCGAGGTGTCGGCGGTGAGGCCGAGCACGGTCAGCTGGCCCGGCGCGAACAGGACGCCGAGCGTGCCGACGACGCCGAGGATGGTGCACGCCCGCAGCGCCGTGACCTGCGTGACGAACCGCGGGATCAGCGCGAGGCCGAGCACGTAGCCCAGGATCATGGACGCCAGCACGCACCCGGGCAGGATCTTCGCCGCGGCCAACGGGATGCCCATCGTCTCGGCGTAGCCGATGATGGTGTCCACCGCGATGGTCTGCGTGCCGACGTGCAGGAAGATGCCCAGCGCGCCGAGCACGAGCTGCGGGAACTGCAACACGCTCGTCCGGCCGGCGTTGGCCTCGGCGACCGCGGGGCTCTCGTGGTCGGTGTCGATCTCCGGCAGCGGCGACCGGCGCACGAGCAGGCCGAGCACGACGAGCACGCCGGCGACCCAGGCGTACGGCGTCACGACGCGCCGGATCAGTTCGTCGAGCGCCGCGGCCTTGGCCGCCGGCTCCATCGTCGGCAGCGCCGCGAAGAGGGAGGTGTCCGTCACGCGCAGGACGACGGCCGCGAAGAGGACCGGCGCCAGGATGCCGGCGCCTTTGTTCGCGATCCCCATCAGGCTGATGCGTCGCGCCGCGCTCGCCTGCGGGCCGAGCACGGTGACGTAAGGGTTCGCGGCGGTCTGCAGGATCGCCAGACCCGCCCCGAGCGTGAACAGGCCGCCGAGGAAGACAGGGTAGGCGCGCGCGAGGGCGGCGGGGATGAAGAGCAGGGCGCCCGCCGACATCACCCAGAAGCCGATCATCATCCCGCGCTTGAAGCCGGTCCGGCGCAGCAGTCCGGCGGCCGGCCACGAGAACAGCAGGTAGGAGATGTAGAAGGCGAACGTGACCAGATAGGCTTCGAAGTGCGACAGCTCGCAGCCGATCTTGAAATAGGGGATGAGGATCGCGTTCGCCCAGGAGACGAAGCCGAAGATGAAGAACAACCCCGCGATGATCGCGAGCGAGGCACGCGTCTGCCCCGGCGTCAGGTCACGGGCATGGACGGAGTCGGGGCGCATGCGCGGGGGTGAACCCAGCCTGCGCCGCGGGCAGGGCGCGGCAACAAAAGACCCCGGCGGTCCGGGGTCTTTTGTTGCCTG
Organism: Verrucomicrobiota bacterium; assembly: GCA_030834165.1. GTDB lineage: Bacteria > Verrucomicrobiota > Verrucomicrobiia > Opitutales > UBA953 > UBA953. Next base: position 5,902 of record JAURFU010000005.1, on the reverse strand, counting down.
CCGTGGCGTCGCTCAGTGCGAGCAACCGCAGCCGCCGGAGCCGCAGCCGCCCTGTTTCTGCGCGGCCGGTTCTTCCGCGGAGCAGCAACCGCCTTCGGAGCCTTCTTCGGACGAACAGCAGCCGCCGCCCGAGCCTTCGCCGGAACCGCAACCGCCGCCGCCGCAGCAGCCGCCCGCCTGGTGCGGATGGCCGTGGGCGAGTTCGGTCGGCTCAGCCGCGCGGACGGAGACGACCTTGATGTCGAAGTGGAGGGACTTGCCGGCGAGCTCGTGGTTGCCGTCGAGGGTGACCTCCTCGCCTTCGATCTTCTTGATCGTGAGGACGCGCATGCCGAGGTTGGTCTCGGCGTGGAAACGCATGCCGACCTGCGGCGTGTTGGCGCCGAAGGCGGAGAGGGGCACGAGCTGGATCAGTTTCTCGCTGTATTCTCCGTAGCCGAGCTGGGGGGGGACGAGCACGCTCTTCGTGTCGCCGGCCGCGAGGCCTTCGATGCCCTGCTCGAGGCCGGGGATGATGTTCTGCGCGCCGTGGAGGTACTCCATCGGGCCGCGCTCGCCGGAGGCGTCGATGAGGGTGCCCTGGTCGTCCTTCAGGGTGTATTCGATGGCGACGACGGTTTCTTTGGCTACGCGCATGGTGTTAAGGAACGTCGAACCTAAGCCCATTCCGGCCCGAGGCAAGGCGACAGGCATCTAAACCTTGACCGCCCCCGTCGGGACGGCTTCCCTCATCTTCCTGCTGTTTGGGGCCGTAGCTCAGTTGGTAGAGCGCGTCGTTCGCAATGACGAGGCCGTGAGTTCGAACCTCATCGGCTCCACCAGCAGGATGGGCGGCTTACTCCGCCGAGTTTTCCAGCCGGCGGATCGTGGCGTTGACCGGCAGGATCTCGGAGAGGGCGGCGCGGCTCGCGGCGCCGCCGAGCTCGCGCACCCGTTCGCCCTGCGGGCGGATCCGGGACTCGTAGCTGCCGATCGCGGCGTCGAGGCCTTCGGAGGCGGCCAGGAGGCCCTTGCGCACCTTGGTGAAATGCTCGGAGAACTTCACGAGACGGTCGAAGAGCTCGGTCGCCTCCTCGGCGATGCGCCCGGCGTTCTCGGCCTGGGTGTGCTGCTGCCAGGCCAGGCTGATCGCGCCGAGGAAGCCCATGAGGGTCGCCGGCGTCGCGATGAGGATGCCTTCGCGCGCGGCGGCGAGGATGAGTTCGTTGTCGCCCTCGAGCGCGGTGCTCAGGAGCGATTCGGCCGGCAGGAACAGCACGACCTTGTCGAAGGGGGTCACGCCCTGCTTCTGCATCGTCGTCGGGTAGTTCTTCGCCGCGAGGTCACGCAGCGTCTTGCGGAGCTTGGCGGCGTGGGCGGCCACGAGCTCGCGGCGGTTGGGCGCGGCCTGGTCGGCGATGGCGACGTCGAACTCCGGCACCTTTGAGTCGATGATGATGCAGCGGTTGCCCGGCAGCTTCACGATGAGGTCGGGGCGGGCGTCATCCTGCGAGACCTGTTCGGAGAAATCGCAGTGCGGGCTGAGGCCGGCGGCTTCCACGACGTTGCGGAGCGTCTGCTCGCCCCACTTGCCGCGGTGCTGCGAAGACTTGAGGACGGAGGTGAAGTCCGTCGTGCTGGTCGCGAGGGCGGCCGTGGTCTCGCTGATGGTCTTCATCTGCGCGCCGACGGCGGCGAGCGCGTCATCCTGGCTCCGCAGCCCCTGCTGCATGGCGTTGCGGTAGCTCTCCAGCGCGGTGTTGATCTGCGCGATCAGCGGCTCGACGCGGGTGGAGACCTCCTTGGTCACGTCGGGCGCCATGCCCTTGAGGACATCCGTGCTGGTCTTTTCGAAGGTGATCCGCAGGTCGGCCAGCGCCTTGTTGTAGCGCGCTTCCGCCTCGGCCTGCGCCTTGCGATGGTCTTCGCGCAGCTGCGCGACGGCCCGTTCGTTCGCCTGCTGGGCTTCGGTGAGCTGCTGGTGGGCGGCGTTGCGCGCCGACTCCGCGGCGGAGGCCCGCGTCAGGGCGTCGGTCTTGGCGGCGCGTTCGCGTTCGGCCGTGGCGTTCGCCTCGCCGAGCTGGCGGCGCAGGTCGTCGAGCAGGATTCCGGCGGCCTTGTCGTCGCCGGCCGGGCCGGCGGACTTGAAGAAGGAGACGTAGACCTGGAAGGCCAGGACGATCAGGAGGAGGGCGACGGCGACGGTATCCATGTTTCTAGTAAAACGTACTCTGCCCGGGTCCGGGCTTTCCGCAACCTATCCCCGAGGGTCCGTCTCGATGGCGAGCGCGTTGCCGAGCTCCCACGAGGCTTCGTAGGCCGCGACATAGTCGGGCGAAGACCAGGCCGGCGCCGCGGCTTCGCCGCCGAGGCCGGCGATGAAACCGTAACGGATGGCGTGCGAGATCCGACGCCGACGCGGATTCTCCCGCGCGTTGCTCCACTCGAGCGCGGCGGTGAAGGCTTCGTCAGGTATCGGCGAGACGACCGAGCGCCCGACCTGCCAGGCGACGACGCCGGCATGGTCGAGGTCGCTGACCCTGCGCCCGGCCCCGGAGAACATCGGCACGGGGGCGTTCTGCCGGCCGGCTTCGATCTGGGCTTTGACGTGCAGCGCCAGGGCGACCCGCCAGCGTTCCTCCGGGCTCAGCAGCCCGTAGTCATACTCCGGATCGTCCGCCGCGGTGTCCCGCAGCTCGATCTTCGCATAACGCCTCCACTTGGTCAGCCATGCCTCCCATTGTTCGGTGCCTCGGAGGGGTGGCTTGCCCAGCCAATCAGGGATGTCTTCACGCATGGCGGCTCTCGGGATGTCGTTTTGGGCCTAAAAAGGCCGAGAGGCAAGTAAAAGGTGAAACTATGTTCACTATCATAGGGTATCTCGCTGGCTCAGGTGGGCTTACCACCCGAATAAACCTCTCAAAAACCGATTTTTCATCGAACTATTCTCCGCCCTTGGTGTTATCAGACCGTACCCCTCTCAACCCAGTGACCAGCCTTCATTCCTCCCCTCGTCAACGGCGGGCTTCTCTGCCCATTTTCTGCCTGTTGCTGGCCGCCGCTTCCGCCCCGGTCATGAGCTTCGGCCAGGCCGCCCCCGCCGCGCCGACCGTGGTCGCCGGGTCCGCCGCTGCCGTCCCGTTGCCGGGACTGAACGGTTCGGACCAGATCGGTCCGGTCATCCTCCGCGATGAGACCGTCGCCCAGGTCCTCGACCTCATGCAGCGCTGGACCGGCAAGTCCATCCTCCGCCCGCAGGCCCTCCCGGCCAGCGTCTACACCCTTACGCTCCCGGCTTCGATCACCCGCGACGAGGCCCTCCTCGCCCTCGAGACGCTCCTCAACCTCAACGGCATCGCCGTCATCCAGCAGGGCGACAAGTTCCTCAAGGTCGTGCCTAACCTCGTCGCCAAGGCCGAGTCGCCCCAGCTCATCACGGGCTCGGTGCTCTCGATGCCTCCCAGCGGCCGCATCGCCACCAAGATCTTCACGCTCAAGCACGCCAACGCCCAGGAGCTGGTCGCCCAGATCGCCTCGAGCCTCAACACGACGCTGGCCTCGCCGCCGGTCTACTTCGGCCGCAACAACGCGCTGATGGTGACCGACTCGATCACGAACCTCCAGAAGATCGAGACGCTGACCACGCAGATCGACCGCCCGCAGCTCGACCTGGTCGTGACCAAGAGCTACCCGCTCAAGAACGCGATGGCGACCGACATGGTCAACAAGCTCAACTCGATGCTGCGCTCCCCCGCCACCGTCTCCGGCGGCGCGCCCTTCCGTCTCAGCACCGGCACGACCTTCCTCGCCGACGAGCGCACCAACCGCGTGCTGCTCATGGGCTCCGCCGACCAGCATGACTTCTTCGACAAGCTGATCGACACGCTCGACCAGAAGTCCAACCCGAACACGAAGACGGACGTCATCTTCCTCCGCCACGCCGACGCGCAGCAGGTCGCCACCCTCGTCACTTCCCTCGTCACGGGCCAGACGACCGCCGCCGCCCGCGCCGGCAACACGGTGCGCAGCGCCACGGTGAACCGCACGCCGACCCCGACGACGGCCGCCGCCGCCGCGGCCGCCGGCCCCGCCCAGATGGGCGCCGACGAATTCAGCAGCAACCTCACGGTGCTGCCGGACATCCGCAGTAATTCCGTCGTGGTCTCCGGCACCCAGGACGACCTCCGTCTCCTCCACGAGCTCATCGAGAAGGTGGACATCGTCCTCCCCCAGGTCCGCATCGAGGTCGTCATCGTCGAGGTGAAGCTCTCCGACAACGAGACCAACGGCTTCAACACCCTCGGCCTCACGGTCTCCAACGGCAAGCTCGTCGGCCTCGGCGGCACGGGCGCGGGCTTCGCCGTCAACGGCGCTCCGGCCACCACCACCACCACCCTCGGCCCCAACAACACCCAGGTCATCGCCTCCCAGGGCACCTTCAACACGACGACCAACGACCTGAGCGCCACGATCGGCCTGACCACCACCCCGCGCAAGGGCGACCTCCGCGTGCTCTCGGTGCCCGCCGTGACGACCACCCACAACAAGGAGGCCACGATCTTCGTCGGCGAATCGCGCCCGGTCATCACCGGCTCGACGATCGCCGCCCAGACCGGCCAGATCACCTCCACGGTCTCGCAGCGCGACATCGGCATCCAGCTCAAGGTCCTGCCGCTCATCGGCAAGGACGGCGCCGTCCAGCTCCAGGTCTCCCAGTCCGTCGAAGACATCCTCGGCAGCACGATCCTCGACGGCAACGACCAGCCGATCATCGGCCGCCGCACGACCGATTCCTTCGTCAGCGCGAAGAGCGGCGAGATCGTCGTCCTCGGCGGCCTGCAGCGCAAGGTGACCACGAAGTCCACCTCCCGCCTCGGCCCCATCCCGATCATCGGCGACCTCTTCGGCTCCTCCACCGACCTCGAGGAGAAGCAGGAGCTCATCATCTTCCTCCGCCCCTACGTGCTCAACGGCTCCGCCGTCGACAACCTCGACGCCCTCAGCCGCGCCACCGCCAGCGTGATCGGCCCGGACGTGAAGAAGGTCATCGACAACGTCCCCGGCACGGTCCCCGCCGCGACCGAGAAGAAGTGACATGCTGACCGTCGACCGGCACGGACTGCCCTCGGCCCTCGCCGAGCGCCTGACCGACGAGGCCCGCGCCGCGTTCGCGGAGACGCCGCGCGAAGCCCGCTTCAAGTTCCTCGCCGGCGCCCTCGGCCTCGACGAGGCCGCGCTCCTCGCCGAGCTCGCCCGGCTCACGGGCCTCGAGGTCCTCGAGGAGCCCGCCATCGATCCGGACGGGATGAAGATCCTGCCCGCGCGCATCGCCTCCGAGGCCCAGGTCGTCCCGACCCTGCTCCCCGGCGGCGAGGTCGGCCGCCTCCGCCTCGTCACGGCCCTGCCGCCTGACACCGACACGGCCGACTGGGTCGCGACCTTCGCCGCCCGCCGCCCGCAGTGGTATCTCGCGCCCCCCGAACGCGTCGCCGCGCTCATCAACGAGAACTACGGCGTGGGTTCCGGCAGCCTCGAGGACGAGGGCGACGACCTCCCCGCCGCCGAGGCGGTCGCCGACGTCGAGGCCGACCAGGACGCCGCGGTCGTCCGCTTCGTCACCGAGGTCCTCACCCAGGCCGTCGCCGAAGGCGCGACGGACGTCCACTTCGAGCCGCAGGAGAACAACCTGCGCATCCGCTACCGCGTCGACGGCATCCTCATCCCGATCCCGCTGCCCGACAACCTCGCCCGCTTCCAGGACGCGATCATCTCGCGCCTGAAGATCATGGCGCGCCTCAACATCTCGGAGCGCCGCCTCCCGCAGGACGGCCGCATCAACTTCCGCGACGGCAAGAACGTCCTCGATATCCGCGTGTCGACCATCCCGACCATCTACGCGGAGTCGGTCTCGCTGCGTCTCCTC
>JAURFU010000059.1 GCA_030834165.1 Verrucomicrobiota bacterium | reverse complement strand
GGGATGCACCTATGTCGTGACGCGGTCCCGTCCCTACCTTATGCCCCAGCCAATCATCCGGTCTCCGGTTTCCCTTTGCTTTTATGTGTTCCTAACCGCTAACCGCCAACCGCTAATCCCTTACCTCGGTATCTCCATCACCTGACCCTGTGCGCTTAGCATCTCAATCAGTTGGCCGAGATTGATGCGTTGCACGGGGCTGTTGCTGTCGACGGCGAGTGAAGCGGCGTTGGCGCAAGCCTGTCCGGCGGCCATGAACGTGAACTCGATGCGATAGGCGCCGTAGGCCACGTAACTCGACGAAGGGCAGGTGGGCGTGAGGAGGTTGGTGCACTCCTTGACCTTGGGGACAAGCGAACGATAGGGGACGCCGCAGGGAATCCAGTTCGGGTTGGGGGAGTTGTCGAAGACGGCACCTTCCATCCAGACGCGACCGTCCTTGACGATGCAGCGGGCGTGGTGGAAGTCCGGCGGCCACCAGATCAGTCCGACGGAGTCGACGACGGGCGTCGGGTTGTTGCGGCGCAGATGCGCCTCGGTCAGCACGAAGTCTCCGACGAGACGACGGCCGTTGCGGACGTAGAAGGCGCGGGGCCAGCCGCCGTTATCGGTGAACTCATCCTTGGTCAGTCCCCACGCACCCCAGGCTTTGCGGGTCGCCTCCGGGACGGACGGGTCGTTGGCGAGATACCAGTAGAGGCCTTGGATGTGATTACGGGACAAGCGGATCATCTCGGCCCGTTCCGCATAGCTGGCCGTCGGGTAGCGGTGATTGAAGCCGGTGAAGTTGCTCGCAAGCGAGTGCCAGGAGCCCGGGTCGGTCTTGCCGTTGGGCACACCGGGGCTAGGTGGGTCGATCTTGCCGCCGGTCGCAAGGTAGCGGCGCTGGAGTTCGTAATGGGTAGGATCGTAGCCGGGCGGCTTCTCGATGGGGGTGCGGTCAGCGGCGCGGGTCAGGCAAAGTCGGAAGCAGTAGCCTTGGATGCCGTCGTCGGGGTCGCCGTCCTTGCCGGTCAGCGCGGGCTGGACGCCGTAGATGAGGCCGCTGGTGGGGTCGCCCGGGCGGACGTAGGGGTCGACGGCCTTGTCGAGTTGCTTGTGCTTGCTGTCGAGTTGCAGGCCGTTGGTCGTCTCGCGATATTTGGCGTTACCCTCGCGGCCGACCGCGAAGCTCAGCCCGGCGAAGGCCAGCAGGTCGCCTTCGTAGGTCGCGTCGATGAAGACCTTGCCCTTGATGACGGCGCCGTTCTCGCAGGCGATCGAGGTGATCTTCAGCTTCTCCATCGTCACGCAGCCGGTTTCCTTCAGGCGATGTCCGCGTAGGACCTGAACCTTCGCTTCCTTGACCCAATCTTCGTAGACTTGTTCGGCCACGTGGGATTCGAAGCGCCAGAGGCCGGTGTTCTTGGTGCCGTTGGCCGCGATGGCGTCGAAGGCTCCGTTACGGTTATACTTCAGGCTGATGCGTCGATAGAACTCGCGGGCCAGGCCGCCGACAGCAGGGCTGTTGCGGATTTCTTTCTGGTTGTCGATGTCCGTGCCGCCCAGGCCTTCGACGGCCATTCCGCCGATGTGCTGACCGGCTTCGACGATGATGACCTTCTTGCCCAGCTTGGCGGCTTGGATGCCCGCGATTACCCCCGCGCTCGTGCCGCCGTAGATGACGATATCGGCCTGATGGGTCTGGGCGGAGGCGACAGAGGCGAAGAGCAGGGTTGCGAGAAGGCGCATGGGGCGGTTGAAGCAGGATGGAAGATGGAGGATGGAAGATAAAGGATGGATGTGGCAGAGGTAGTAGCGGTTAGCGGTTGGCGGATGGCGGTTGGATGACGCAGGGCTCAAGGGGAGACCGGAAACCGGATACGGTGCTGCGGATTCATGACCCCAGCCAATTATCCGGTTTCCGGTTTCCCTTTGTTGCTAGGTATTACTGTCCGCCAACCGCTTACCGCTAACCGCCACCACCTACCTCTTAAACTCCGGCAACAGCTCCGGGGTCGCTCCCGCTTTCGTGCAGACGAAGGCGGCGACGTCTACGGCCCGCTGATGGACGCGGGAAAGGTCTTCGCCGCGGAGCAGTCCGATGGCGATGGCGGCGGTGAAGGAGTCGCCGGCGCCGACGGTGTCCACGACGGCAACCTTTGGGGCGGTCTTTTCGTCGTATTGTCCCTTGTTCCAGACGAGCGAACCGGCGGCTCCGCGCGTGAGGGCGACGGTGTGCAGGTCGAAGCGCTGGGCGACGGAGAGCACGAATGCTTTCTCGTCCTTGGGGAGTCCGAGGAGGTCGGCGACCACGGGGACTTCGTCGTTGTTCAGTTTGAAGACGTTAGCGAAGCCGAGGGACGACTCGATGACTTCGCGGGAGAAGAAATTCTGGCGCAGGTTGACGTCGAAGATGCGGAGGCAGTCCGTGGAAGTGTTCTCGAGGAATTCACGTACGGTGCGTCGGCTTTCCGGGGCGCGCTGGGCGAGGGAGCCGAAGCACACGGCCTGGCATTTCTTGGCTAGTAGAGCCAGCGAGGCATTCCAGGCGATATGATCCCAGGCCGGGTCGGCCGCGAAGACGTAGCTCGCCTGCTTGGCGGCATCGAGGGTCACGCTGACCGTGCCGGTCGGGTGTTCGTTGCGCTGGAGGAGCAGGGTATGGACGTTCTTGGCCGAAAGAGAAGACAGGGCGTCATCGCCGAGCTTATCACGGCCGACCGCGCTGACGACCCAGGCGTCTCCGCCGAGGCCCGCGGCATGGCAGGCGAAATTCGCCGGCGCCCCGCCGAAGTGGGCCGCGTCCGGAAAGACGTCCCACAGCACTTCGCCGAGGCCGACGAGGTTAGGGCGGACGATTTCCGGATTCATGTCAGGGAGTCAGTCCGGTGTTGCCCGAGATGTCGACGTCGGAGCATCCCTTGGCGGCCGGGATATCCCGGGCCGGACCTTCGAAGCGGTTGCCTTGGATGACAATCTGTGAGCCGCCAGGCATGAAGGTCATGGCATGCTTCGCGTTCGGACCGCTGATAAAGCGATTGTTTCTCAGGATGACGTTCCCGTAGGTGCCGCCGGGTTCGTAGGTCGTGAAGTAGATCTCAGCATATTGCTCGTAGTCGCCTGTCACGAAGCTGCGTCGTCCGCGCCGGGGGTCGGATTCGCACTTGGTCGTGTTATGCTCGAAGACGTTGTCTTCCATTGTGAGGTTGCGCGGCTGATTGATCCAAGAGCCACGGCCGCCGTTGCGGAATGTGTTACCGCGCACGACGACGTCCGTGCAGGACTTCTCGATGCTGACCACGCGGGAGCCGTTGGTGCCGTCGACGAAGTTGTCCGTGATCAGCGCCTGTTGGCAGAATTCGGCGAGGAAGAAGGCGCCCATGCGGGAACCTGTGATCCGGTTACGGTCGAAGACGATGCGGCGGCTCTTCTGTATGTGCATCGTATCGCCCAGGGCGCTCAGGGTGTTGCCACGGACTTCCACGCCTTCGCAGCCGACGAGGTCGAGGGCGCCTTTGCCCGGTCCGGCGCCATTCGGGGAATAGAGGGCGAGGTGGGCGTAGAAGAGCTGGGTGATGAGCTTAGTCTTCGGTCCGGCCGAGGTTTGGAAGCGGATCGGCTTACCCAGCGGCTGGTCGGCGATGCGTACGTAGGTTGGGGTGCTCTCGACGACGAAATACTGGCGTCCGCGGACAAGATTGGAGGGAATGGTGTCCCCGAAAAAGCAGAGGGAGTCATAGCCGCGGTCGGCTTCGAGTCCTTCGCGGACCTTGGAGAGGGGGAGCGGCTTCGTGTTGGCGAAGAAGACGCGGTCATCTCCGGCTTCCATGCGTACGTCGTGTTTTACCAAGTCGTTCCGGAAGTATTTCCGCGCATGGGCGTGTTCGGTCGGGCCGTATTCTTCTGGCCAGACTGTGATCTGCCATAGGTAGCCGTAATCCCACATGTACTTACCGGTGCGTTCTAACCGGCAGTCCGTCACATGGATACCTTTCGCATAGGTGAGGACACCACGCTCATTCGCCTTCTGCTCGGCGCCGAGGACCGTGATGGCGGCACCGGCCAGGTCATCTGACTCGATCCCGTCGAAGCGGAGGTTCTCGGTCCGGCCGCCGACAGAGGTCGTGATCAGGATGCCGCGGGTGTTGACGTTGGGCTCCCAGGTATTGTTGGCGCGTGACTGATCGAAGACGTGGCCGACGAAGTGGCCGCCTTTCCAGGTGAGGTTGCTGATGTTTTCGCCCTGGAAGACCACCGCCCGGGCCTTGTCGCCCATCTGGTCGGGCAGTCGGAAGGTGGCTCCAGTGGCGATGACCGTCAGGTCGGATTTCAGCGGAATCGGCACTTTGCCGTCCAACGCGTAGTCGCCCGGCGGGATGACCAGCGTATCGCCCGGCTTGGCGGTCTCGAAGGCGCGTCGTAGGGAGGTATCATCACCGCCCGGGCTGACGCAGCCGGAGAGTAGGATGGCCAGTGTGAATGCCAGTGCAAATAATCTCATCTTAACAGCCCCAGTATTGGGTGGTCTTACGTTTGAGGAAGTCGGCGCTGCGGCGGAGTTGGTCGATGCCGTCGACGCCGTCCTCGATGCTGATCCAGCCGTCGAAGCCGACGCGCTTCAATTCGGTGAAGATTGCATCGTAGTCATTGAGGCCCTTGCCGATCTCGCCGTGGCGGAGGCGCTTAGCGTAGCCGGCGGCGCCGCCTTCTTCCTTCCGGAGGTCCTCAAGGGTTCCCTCGATGAGGTAACGGTCCGAGGCGTGCATGGTCACAACGCGCTTCGAGACGCGCTTGAGCAGTGCGATGGGGTCGTCGCCGGCGATGTAGGCGTTGCTGGGGTCGTAGTTCACGCCGAAGCCCTCGGAGGGCAGGGCGTCCACCAGGGCGCAGAAGACGTCCATCTTCTGGGCGAACTCGGGGTAGAGCCAGAAGTCATCCTTGTAGTGGTTCGCGAGGATGAGCGTCACGCCGCGTTCCTGGGCGTACGGGATGCAGGCCTTGATGCTGTCGACCGCGAGGCGCACGCCTTCGGCGTCGGAGAGCTCTGGGCGTCGCTGGCCGCTGAGCACGCGGCAGTAGGAGCCGCCGAGCGCTTGGGTCATGTCGATCCAGCGCTTCTGCTTGGCGATCTCGGCGTCGCGGAAGGCCTTGTCCGGATGCGTGAAGTCGGGCGAACAGCACATCATCGGGATGGACATGCCGAGGTCGGCGACCTGACGGCGGAAGAGCGGCCAGTTGGATTCGTCGGCCATCTCGAGGAAGCCGGCGTAGAATTCCAGGCCTTGGACGTCGAGGGTGGCGGCGAGCTTGAACCACTCGGAGAGCTTCATCGTGCCGTCTTTGCAGAGGGCATGCATGTAGGCCTTCGGGAAGGCGGCGATCTTCGGCATGGTCAGGCTTTCTGTCCTGGCAGGGTTTCCGGATCCTTCGGCGGGTTGCGTCCGATGAAGGGGTGCTGTTCCAGTTCGACGACCGAGCCGCTGATCGGACCGGCTTCGTCGGCGAGCCAGTAGATGGCGGCCGCGGCGATCTCATCGGGCGTGATCAGGCGTCCCGAGGGCGCGTAGACACGGGGCAGGTCGGCATACCAGTCGTCCTTGAGGCCGTGCTCCTTCTTGCGCTTGGATTCGTTTTCCGTGAGCACCCAGCCTGGGTTGATCTGGTTGACGCGCACGCCATTGAGGCGGTGGAGCGTGTCACCGAGATTGCGGGTGAGGGTCGTGAGGGCGCCCTTCGAGACGCTATACGGGAGGAGGTTCGGTTCGCCGGAGTAGGCGTTGACGCTGCCGATGTTGAGGACCGCGCCGCGGGCCTTGGACAGATGGGGCAGGGCGGCCTGGATGAGCAGGAACGGCACGACCGTGTTCACCGCGAGCATCTTGTGGAAGAAGGCCGCATCGGTGGTCTGGATGTTGCCTTGGGCGACGATCGCCGCGTTGTTCACCACGCCGTCGAGCTTGCCGTAGGTCTTCACCGCGAGGTCGACCAGGCGCTGCGGGCAGCCCGGGGACATCAGGTCTTCGATATGGATGACGCCGTTGGCCGCGCCGATCTCGGCGAGGGTCTCGGCGGCGAGGTCCTTCTCGAGTCCGTGGATGATGACCTTGGCGCCTTCGCGCACGCAGCGCTTGGCGATGGCTTTGCCGATGCCGGTCGTGCTGCCGGTGACGAGGATGACCTTGTATTGCAGGCGCATGGTCAGACGGGCTTGAGGACGGACTTCACGACTTCGCCCTTGTGCATCTTCTCGAAGGCCGTGTGCCAGTCGGTGATGGGCCAGACGCCGCCGATGATCGGACGGACGTCGAACTGGCCGCAGGTCATGAGGGCGATGACGCGCTCCCAGATCGGCCAGTTGTGGCTGAAGCTGCCCTGCAGGGTGACGTTCTTCTGCACGAGCGGGTCGAGGTTGAAGCCGAGGGGCTGAGGTCCCCAGCCGACCTTGCTGATCCAGCCGGCGGGGCGGACGATATCGAGGGCGATCTTGAGCGTCGCGGAGGCGCCGGCGGCGTCGATCACGCCGTCGCAGCCGAGGCCGTCGCGCTGCTGGGACCAGGGCTTGGCGTCGCCGATGATGACTTCACAGCCATACTGCTTGGCGATGGCGAGACGATGGGCGTCCTGCGGGAGGCCGACGATGGCGACCTGGGCGCCGCACTGCCTGGCCATCGCGGCGCAGAGGATGCCGATGGTGCCGGGTCCGAGGACGACCACGCGGTCGCCGGGTTCGATGCGGGCGTTCTTCACCACGGCGTTATAGGCGACGCAGCAAGGCTCGGTGAGGCAGGCCTGTTCGAAGGGGAGGGCGTCGGGCACGGCGTGCAGGATGCGCTGCGGGACGCGGACGTATTTGGTCATCGCGCCGTTGACGCCGTAGCCGAAGCCCTTGCGGGTCGGGTCGAGGTTGTAGAGCCCGCGGCGGGTCATGGGGTTGTTCTGCGAGATGATCGCGGCGGTCTCGCTGACCACGCGGTCGCCCTCCTTCCAGCCTTCGACCTTCTTGCCCAGCTCGACGATGCGGCCGGCGAATTCGTGTCCGAGGACGACCGGGTAGTTGACCGGCCAGGAATGGTCGGCGGTCCATTGGTGAAGGTCGCTGCCGCAGACGCCGACGTTGGCGACCTCGAGCAGGACGTCTTCTTCGCCGATGACGGGACGGGCGATCTCGCGGATCTCAACGGAGCCCTTTTCGGGGGCGAAGTTCACGACGGCTGCGTTATTCATGTGAGGGTTTGGAGTATAGAGTATGGAGTACAGGGGGAGTGCTTAGCGGCCCACTTTGACGTCACCGTAGGCGTGGACCTTCTGGCAGATAAGGCGCAGGGAGGATTCAAGGTCGCCGGAAGCCGTCTTGAAGGCGTCGGCATCGATGGTCAGCGGAGCACCGAGGACGACGAGCGGCGCGCCGTATTCCGGGCAACGGACCGCTTGCTCGAGGGTGAGGCCGCCGACGGCCTGGACGGGCACGTTGACCGCCTGCACGACTTCCCGGAGCTGGTCCATCGGGCTGGGCATGCGCAGGCCGCGGGCGGCGATGCCTCGGCGTTCGTCGTAGCCGATGTGGTGGATGACGAAATCACAGCCCAGGTCTTCGCAGAGCTTGGCGCCCGCGATCATGTCCGGACAACCCAGATTGTCGCCCATGACCTTGGCGCCGTGGTCGCGGCCGGCCTTCACGATGACCTTGAGGGTCTCCTCGTGGGCGCGGGCCATCACCACCACATGGGTGGCTCCGGCCTTGGCCATCATCTCGGCCTCGAGGTAGCCGCCGTCCATCGTCTTCAGGTCGGCGACGATCGGGGTGTGGGGAAAGGCCTTGCGGAGGGCGCGGACGCCGTGGAGGCCTTCGGCGAGGATCAGAGGGGTGCCGGCTTCCAGCCAATCCACGCCCGCCCGCATGGCCATCGCGGCCGTTTCCAAGGCCTCGTCGATGTTCGTCAGGTCTAGGGATATTTGGACAACAGGTTTCATGAACGAGGGTTTTTGACGAAGGCTTGGAACCTTTGGCTTTTATCGGTTTTAAACAATGATGACAGGCCCTCGACCGGGCCGTCAGCACCCATTTACACTTTTAATACCGAGACGACAAGTTTATGCCGAAAACGACGGATAGCCGGGAGCAGCTTCTCCAGCGACAGCGCGATTATCTCCGTGAGGTGGTCATCGACGTCGAGACCATGGCGATTTTCGATTCGCTCCCCGGCTTCCTCTGCTTCCTCAAGAATCGCCGGGGTGAGCATCTTTACGCGAGCGGTCTTTGGACGACCCGACATGGTTTCCGCGAGGCTTGGGAGATGCTGTTCAAGACGGACCAGGATCTCACGCCTGGCGCGATGGCTGATTCCTATCTCGCCGACGACGAGATCGTCTATCGCACCGGACAGCCGCTGCTCGACAAGATCGAGATCTGCCTCGATGCGGTCGGTCTGCCGGACTGGCACGTCACGAGCAAATATCCCGTACGTAATCGCAAGGGCGAGATCATCGGCATCCTCGGCATCTCCCGGGTCTGCATGGGCCAGGCGCCCGTCGCGTCGCTCAACGTCAAGATCGGTCCCGCGACCAAGATGCTGCAGGAGAACCTGCTGGAGTATCCCTCGGCCCATGTCCTGGCGGACGCCTGCGGGCTTTCCGTCCGCCAGCTCCAGCGTCGCTTCACGGACGCGCTGGGGTTGTCGCCGCGCGATTATTGGATGAAATGCCGCATCCGGGCCGCCTGCGAAAGCATCCGGGCGGGGAAGGAAAAACTCGGTGCGTTGTCGATGCGCCTCGGCTTCTGCGACCAGAGCAGCTTCACGGCCCAGTTCCGTCGGCACGTGGGCGTGACGCCTTCGGCGTTCGCGCGCGGACGCAAGGGCTAGCCTCGCCGAAGCGGGCGGAGGATGCAGCGACAGGGGGCGCCGTCGCCCTTGGCGATACGGATCGGCAGGCAGATCATCTCGTAGCGGCCGGGCCGGGCCTTCGCGAGGTTCAGGCCCTCGATGATCCAGACTTTCATGCCCAGCAGGATGTGGTGGGTCGGGACGGAGTCCTTGTAGAAGCCGCCGACGCTGAAGTAATCGATGCCCACGGTGCGGACGCCTTTGTCGACGAGATATCGCGCGGCTTCCTTGGAGACGTAGACGAAATCCTTGTCGAAGGACTTCTTCTTCCAGCTGACCTTCGAGTTGCGGGTGCGGAAGAGGATGCGCTCGCCTTTCTTGAGTTTCAGCTTGGCCAGCTCGGCGGGCTTGATGGATTCCCGGTCCTTGATCTCGACGACGCGGCAGGGGCCGATGACGGCCTCGAAGGGCAGGTCGTCCATCGTGCCCAGGCCTTTGAGGAAGTGCCAAGGCGAGTCCATGTGGGTGCCCGCGTGCGTGTTCAGATTGAATGCAGAAACGTTGCAGACGTCCCCCTTGGCGAGCGCCGCATGCGGCTTGATCACCGTCGGCGGATTACCCGGCCAGCCGTGCATGCCGTTGGCGAACGGGATGGTGACGTCGATCCAGGGAGATTTGCGGGAGGGCATGGCGGGGAAGATGGAGGATGGGGGATGGATGATAAAGGATGGTTTTAGGGCTAGGGCCAGGGCTTGGGGCTAGGGCTAGTGGCGATCAAGGGGGCACGTGGGCATGGTGACACGTGGACATGGGGAGAGGCAGGTCTCAAGGGGAGACCTGAAACCGGAATTAATGCGGAGGCCATATGTCCCCAGCCAATCATCCGGTCTCCGGTTTCCCCTTGGCTTAGTTCCACCCTGCTTCAGTGTCCGCTTATCCCCACCTATGCGCATCTTCCCGCTGCTTGCCTGCTGCTTCGCCCTTTCGGTCGCGGCTGAAGAGAATTTCGGCAACCTCGTCTTCTCCGACACCTTCGATCGTAAGGAGACCCAGAAGGTGAAGGACGAGCCGGGTAACGGCTGGAAGACCAGCAGCTCCTGGAGCGCGAAAGGCAACAAGGAGGTCGATCTCGTCGACGGCACGATGTACATCTACATCCACCCCGAAGCCATCCATGCGGTGGATGTCGGCCATGATTTCCAGTTCATCGATGGTACCGCCACGATGCGCTTCAAGTTTCATGAGGCGAAGGATACCCTGATGCTTAACTTCGCCGACCTGACCCTGAAGGAAGTGCATGCCGGCCATCTCTGCGCCGCGACGTTCGGCAGCAAGAAGGTCACGCTGCAGGACATGAAGACCGGGGGGATGCTCCTGAAGTATTACGACGCGCGTAAGGCCGGTAAGCTTTCCAAGGAAGATGCCGAGATCATCAAGACCAAGGTTAAGACCATCCCTGCCGACATCAGCGTCGGCGAATGGCACTCGCTGAACGTCACGATCCTCGGCGACACCATGACGGCGTCAGTCGATGGCAAGTCGATCGGTAGCTTCAGTTCCCCGGGCATCGCCCACGAATCCAAGCAGGTGCTTCGTCTGCTCGTGTCGAACAAGGTCACCCTGGACGACGTGAAGTATTACCGGAAGAAGTAAGGAGCTTCGGAACGGGCAGGGCGTGCCGGTTTGGTCAGTCCCGGGCGAGCGGGCCGCTCGCCCCTACCTCTTGCTCGGTGCCGCGACCTCGGTCACGAAGACAGAAGTGTTGGGTGAGTGGCCGGAATAGAAGGCGAGGAAGTGGGTGTCCTTGATGAAGGTGGCGTTGATGTTGCCGGCTTCGGTGGGGTCCTCGCTGCCGACGGCGATGGGCTCGGAGGTGGGCCAACTGAGAGGGTGTTCGAAGATGAGTGCGGGGTCGGCGACGCGTCGGCGGAGGATGCCGCCCTTGCCTCGCTGGTAGTAGTAGTTGCTGACGAGGCCGGTCTTGGCGTCGAGCACGAGGCTGGGCGTGGAGCCCATGACTTCGCCGATGTTGGTCTGGGCTTTCTTCCAGGTCACGCCGTAGTCGGTGGACGTCAGCTGATGCTGGGCACGGGCCGTCGTGCCGCCGCCCCAGACTTCGCAGCGTCCGATGGCGAGGATCTTGCCGTCACCGAGGTAGACCGCCGAGGGTTCGGTCGGCCACTCGGCCTTGGTGAGTCCGCTTTCGATGGTCGTCTGTTTCCAGGTCTGGCCGTTGTCGGCGCTGGTCAGGGTGCCCCATGCGTGGTCATTGCCGTCCGCATAGCCTCCGGAGAACCAGAGGCACATCAGCCCGACCTTCGGGACCGTGAAGAGGTCGGTGATCTGCACCGGCGCCGGAGTGAGCTTCGGAGTGGTGACCAGCTTGAAGGTCACGCCATCCGTCGTGCGATAAAGGTCTTGCAGCCATTCCTTGCCGACGCGGCGGATCCAGAAGAGG
>JAURFU010000058.1 GCA_030834165.1 Verrucomicrobiota bacterium | reverse complement strand
AGTATTACGGCTTCAAACGATGGGGAGGTAACAACTTCTGCGTGGATCCCCAGGGTCACCTCTGCGTGCACCCCAAGGGCGACCACCGCAAGATCCGCATCACGGACATCGTGAAGGAGGTCGAGGCCTCCGGCCTCAAGCCGCCGCTGACCATCCGCGTCCAGGACCTGCTCCGCCACCGCGTGACGCAGATCAACGAAGCCTTCCGCAGCGCGATCAAGGAGGAAGACTACTCCGGTCGCTACCGCGGCGTCTTCCCGATCAAGGTCAACCAGCTCCGCGAGGTCGTCGAGGAGATCCTCGACGCCGGCGAGGAATACGATTTCGGCCTCGAAGCCGGCTCCAAGCCCGAGCTCATCATCGCGCTCGCGCTCCTCGAGAACCGCAAGGCCCTCCTCGTCTGCAACGGTTACAAGGACGAGGAGTACATCGAGCTCGCCCTGATGGGCCGCCGCCTCGGCAAGCAGACCATCATCGTCGTCGAGCAGCTCTCCGAGATCGACGCCATCATCCGCATCGCCCGCCGCATGGGCGTCCAGCCCCACATCGGCCTGCGCGTGAAGCTCACCACCGCCGGCGAAGGCAAGTGGGCCGACTCCACCGGCGAGAACGCCAAGTTCGGCCTGACCGCCTCCGAGATCGTCGAGGTCGCCCAGCGCCTCGCCAAGGCGAAGATGAAGGACTCCCTCCGCCTGGTCCACTTCCACATCGGCTCCCAGGTCCCCAACATCGGCACGATCAAGAAGGCCGTCGTCGAAGCCACCCGCTTCTACTGCGAACTCAAGCGCATGGGCTTCCCGATGGGTCTCCTCGACGTCGGCGGCGGGCTCGGCATCGACTACGACGGCAGCCGTTCGGCCTACGAGTCCTCCATGAACTACAGCATGGAGGTCTACGCCCGCGACGTCGTCGCGAACGTCAAACAGATCTGCGAGGAGAGCAAGGTGGAGCTCCCCGACATCGTCTCGGAATCCGGCCGCGCCCTCGTCGCCCCCCACTCGATCCTGATCTTCGAGGCCGTCGACCGCATCACCCGCGACGAAGGCAAGGTCGAAGCCCCCAAGGGCAAGACCCACCAGCTCATCCGCGAACTGGAAGCCATCCGGAAGAACAAGCGCAAGTTCGACCCGCTCGAACGCTACCACGACGCCAAGGAGAAGCGCGAAGAGGCCCACGCCCGCTTCAGCCTCGGCAACCTCCGCCTCGAAGAGCGCGCCGCCGCCGACCGTCTCTTCTGGGACATCTGCCGCCAGATCCGCGAGGACCTCAAGGATTCGTCCGACATTCCCGACGAGCTCGCCCGCCTCGACTCGATGCTGGCCGAGCAATACGTCTGCAACTTCTCGGTGTTCCAGTCCCTGCTCGACCACTGGGCCCTCGACCAGCTCTTCCCGATCGCTCCGATCCACCGCCTCAACGAGCGCCCGACGGTCCAGGCGACGCTCGTCGACATCACCTGCGACTCCGACGGCAAGGTCGACGATTTCATCGACCTCGAGGACGTCCGCAAGACCCTCGCCCTTCATCCGTTCAAGGAAGGCCAGCCCTACTACGTCGGCGCCTTCATGGTCGGCGCCTACCAGGACATCATGGGCGACCTCCACAACCTCTTCGGCCGCGTGAACGAGGCCCACGTCTTCCTCGAAGACGACGAGGCTGACGGCTTCTACATCGAGGAGAGCATCCCGGGCTACTCCGTCGAACGCATCCTCGGCATGATCCAGTATAACGCCGAAGACCTCTGCCGCATGCTCAAGCGCCAGGTAGACCGCGCCACCAAGGCCGACTCCGTCCGCCCCCGCGAGGGCGTGGCGATGGTCGACCTCTACGAGCGCCTCATCCGTGGCCGCACCTACCTGATCCCGCACCGCGAAGAAGCGAAGGCCCGAAAGGCCTCCAAGAAGAAGTAAGCGCGGCGAAACCGCGCAGGGCTAGGGCCAGCAAAACACGAGCCGGACTAAGTCCGGCTCTTTTTATGCCTGTTAATCTACCCCCACCCCTACCCCTGCCCCTACCCCTCTTTGGCCATTAAGCCAAGATCAGCTTCAGCCGCTTCAGCTCCTCGATCGTCAACGGAGGGGCTTCGCGCAGGTTCTCATACGAGTCGACATGCGCCAGCCAGGCCCAGTGGTCCCCGCAGTCCATGCGCTCCATGAAACGCAGCCGCAGGGTCGCGATGGCCCCCTTGAGCAGATAGAGCCCTTCGCCGACATGCTCGATCTGGTCCCCGAGCTGCGTGACCTTGTCCGTCGAGTTGCCGGACTTCTTGCCGAGCAGCTTCACGTGGTTCGCCTGATCCTTGGCCATGTAGTTCAGCAGCCCGACCGGATTGGCCTCCAGGTTCTCCAGGGTCTTGGTGTCCTTGTAGACGCCGATGATGAAGCGCTTGGGCTTCATCGCGATCGGGGTCACGTAGCTGCAGATGTTCAGGTTGCCTTTACCGTTCGCGGTCGTCGCGAGACTGTAGACGGGGACGTCCACACGGTTCCAAGGTTTGATGCGAATGCCGGGCATGGGGTTGGTAATATGAACCTAAGTTCCGTCGTTTGTTCCCTGTTTTTCCTGTCGCGTCAACCCACTCCCTGATAATTAATCCTCCTCGCAAGGAGTTCGACGAACGAAGCATAGCCTATCCTCCATGAACACCATCGTCGCCTTGCATGGCTTTACCGGGGAAAGCGCCGATTTCGGACTGATTCGCGCCTGCTTGCCCGCGGAACGGACGTTGCATGCGCCCGACCTCCCGGGCCACGGCGCGCTTCGTCACCAGCGCGACCCCCGGGATTATTCCCTCGAAGCCCACCTGGAACTCATCACGCAGGCGGCGACTTCCCCGCAGATCACCTTGCTCGGCTATTCGCTCGGCGGTCGCCTCGCGCTCCACTGGGCCGTGGCTCATCCCGAACGCGTCGCACGCCTCGTCCTGATCGGCGCCAGCCCCGGCCTGGACACCGCCTCGGAACGCGAGGAGCGGCGCCTGGCCGACGCGACGCTCGCCGATTTCATCCGCACCCGTGGTCTCGATGCCTTCTTCAAGTACTGGCATAACCAGACCTTCTTCCAGCCGCTGCTGAAGCTGCCTTCCGACCGTCTCGACCCGCTCCTCGCGCGCCGTCATCGCAACGACCCCGAAGGTCTGGCGCTCAGCCTCGGTCACGTCGGCACGGGCGCCCTGCCCTCGCTCTGGCCGCGCCTCAAGGAACTCCGCTGCCCGGTCGACCTGGTGACGGGCGAGCATGACGAGAAGTTCACCCGGCTCGCCCGCGAGATGGGCGCCCATCTGCCGAAGGCCCGCCTCAGCGTGATCGAAGACGCCGGTCACGCCGTCCACCTCGAAAGGCCGGAAGACGTGGCGATGCTGCTGGGCTGAGCCTCAGCTGAAGACCCCGAGCTGGGGCTTGGCGCGGTTGCCGATCTCCATCGGACGTCCGGCCGGCGTCATGATCTCGGTCTGCACGGGCAGGCCCGCCGCATGCGCGATCGTGGCATGCAGGCTGCCCGGCGAGACGCCCTCGGTCGCCGGGGCGTATCCTTTGGCGTCGCTGGCGCCATGGACGTAACCACGACGCACCCCCGCGCCGGCGAGGACGGTCGAGAAGACCAGCGGATGGTGGCCGCGGCCGCCGCCTTCAAGGCGGGCTGTGCGGCCGAACTCGGTCGCGACGACGACGAGGGTCGAATCAAGGAGGCCCTTCGCTGCGAGGTCCTGGATGAGCGTGGCGAACACGCGGTCGAAATCACCGCCGACGTCCTCCATGCGGTCGTCGAGCGAGGCATGCATGTCCCAACCGCCGTGGGCGACCTCGACGAAGCGCACGCCGTTCTCGACGAGGCGACGGGCGAGCAGGCAGCCCTGACCGAACTTGCTCTTGCCGTAACGGGCCCGCGTGGCCGCAGGCTCGGCGGAAAGGTCGAAGGCCTTCAGGTCCGTGCTCTTCATGAGCTGGAAGGTGGTCTCGTAGAATTCGTTGTAGGCCTTGACGTTCTCGTCCGCGGCCTTGCCGCCGAAGCCGGCGTCCAGCTGCGCGAGCAACGCGGCGCGTTTGCCGACCACGGCCTCGCCCACGGGGCTCTTGGTATCCAGGAGTCCGTCCTCCGGATTCAGGATCGGCAGCGGCGAATAGGCCGCCGGGAACCAGCCGTTCCCGTGGTTGGACGAGCGGTTGACGGCCACGGACGACGGCAGGGTCTTGTGGCTGGAGCCGAGGAAGTGCTGGGCCCACGCGCCTAAGGTGGGATGCTGGATCGAGCCACGCTGCTCGAACCCGGTGCGCATGAGATACGCGGCCGAGGCATGCACGCCGACCTTCGCCGTCATGGAACGGATGACGGTGATCTTGTCGCTGACCTTGGCGGTCTCGGAAAGGTAGGAGGTGAGCTGCATGTCCCCCTTGGCGGAGACGATGTCGCCGGGGCCTTTGTTCGGTCCGGCCTTGGGGTCGAAGGTGTCGATATGCGACATGCCGCCGTTGAGCTGCAGGAAGATCACATGCTTGGCCTTGCCGAAGCCGGGCAGGCCGGCGTTGGTCGCCTTGACCGCGCTCTTCTGCTCGGCGGCTTCCGCGAGCCGCGCGAAGGCCGGCAGGACGCTGAGCCCGAAGGCGAACTTGGCGCACTTCTCAAGGAAGCGACGGCGGTCCTCGGGATGGCGGAGCAGGTCGGCGGAGAGGGGGAGGTTCATCGGATGAAGAGGAATTCGCGGGTGTTGGCCAGGACCCAGGCGAGGTCCGTGACGGCGAGGCCTTCGCCGAGCGAACGGGTCGCGGCGGTGAGCTCGGCGGCGGTCGGACGACGGGCAAGGAACGAGAGATAGAGGGAACGGACCTGCGCCTCGGGCGTCTTCGCGGCTTCGGCGGCCATGACGGCCTCGGCGCGCGTGTCGGAGACGAGCCTTCCGACGGAACCGTTCATCATCTGCAAGACCTGCGGCACGCTGCCGTCATTGGTCGCGGAATCGGCGAGCAGTCGATCGCCCTGCCCCCAGAGGCGCAGGAAGTGCGTCTCGGCGGACGGCTGCGGGAGTTCGCTGGCCCGGGCGAGGAGCAGGGAGAACCGCGTGACGGGCTTGTCGCCTTCGTAGCCGTTGGCGAGCCCGAGGGTCGATCCGCCGGAAGCCTTCTTGCCGCCGGCGGCCTTGCCGGAACCAGCGAAGGCTTTCTTGGTGCGGTCGATGGCGTTGCGTACTTCCGCCATGGTCACCTTGCCCGCCGGCAGGGCCATGACCTTCATGTCGTCGCCGCGACGGAGGAGGACGTTGTCCGCATAGGTGCCGACGGCGGTGACGACGAGGCTGTCCCAGGCCTGCTCGGCCGTCAGGCGGCGGACGATCGGTCCGTTGAAGAGATACTTGGCCTTGCCGAGGTCCGGCGTGGGGCTCGCCTGCCCCTGATAGGTCTGGGAGTTGTAGATGACGCGCTGGACCTCCCGAAGGTCGAACTTCGCGGCCTTCATGATGAAGGTCAGATGCGCGAGGAGCTCCGGGCTGCTCGCCTGCGAGAGGTCGTCGATGTCGTTGATGGGTTCGATCACCCCCAGGCCGAAGGCTTTCTTCCAGATCCGGTTGGCGATGTTCGTCGCGAAGCGCGGGTTCTGCGGGCTGGTCAGCCAGCGGGCGAACTCGTCGCGGAGCGCCGCCGGATCCTTGGCGCTGACGTTGTAGGCCGGCAGGGACTTGTCGGCCTTGGCCCACGCGATCAGGGCCGGAGCCACGGGGTCGCCCGGCTTGCCGTCCTTGTATTTATAATCCTTGGGCAACGTCAGGGCCTGCTTCTTGCCGTCCTCGAGGCGGAAGGCGTTCATCTCGGCGATCTTGCGGACGGCCGCCTTGTTCACGGCGCTGTCCGCCTTGGCGACGCGCTGGATCTCCCGGAGGACGCCCTCGTCCTTGCCGTCGGTGGCGCCGAAGAAGGCGGCCATCTGGTAGAAGTCCTTCTGGGTCCAGTCCGCGAGCGGGTGGTCGTGGCACTGGGCGCACGCCATGTTGGTGCCCAGGAACGTGGTCATGAGGTTCGAGACGCCGTCCAGCGGCATCTCGGCGTCGAAGAGCATGAAGCCGGTGGCGCCGTTGTCGCACAGCCGGCCGTCCGCGGTGACCATCTCGAAGACCATCTTGTCCCAGGGCGTGTTCGCGGCGAGGCGGGTCTTGAGCCAGTCTTCGAAGGTGAACGCAGGGATGCCCTTGCCGAAGGTGTCCTTCACGCGCAGGAGGTCGGCCATCCAGTTGAACATCTGCATGGAGTAGCCCGGCGAGAAGACGAGGTCGTCGATCAGTTTGGCGCGCTTGTCCGGCGCGGCGCTCGCGAGGAAGGCGTCGGCTTCCTTGGCGGTCGGGATCCGGCCGGCGGCGTCGAGATAGATGCGACGGAGGAACTCCTCGTCCGTGGCCGGCGCGTTCCTCGCCTGCTGGTTGGCCTTGAGCACGGCGTCGACCAGACGGTCGATGTCCGCGGCGGCCGAGGCGATGATCTCCCGGCTGAAGCTGTTCGTCCGGCTGCGGTCGAGGCACTGCCTGGCGAAGACGACGTCCTCGGGCACGAGGATGTCCGTCTTGAAGTGATAGGTCCGCCCGTCCCGGGTCTGGATGGTGATGAACTCGCCGGAGAGCCCGCAGAACTGGGCATCGACCTTGCGGCCTTCCTTGTCCGTCCAGGTATGCCAGATGGCCGCGCGGTCCGCGACGGCCACGACCGGACGCGTGGCGACGGGCGCCGCCTTGATCACCGGCTCGGCGGCCTTCTTGGCCGTCTTCTTGGGAGCGGCCTGGGCCAGGCCCCCGAAGGTTAAGATGACGACCAAGGCCAGACGGAGGAAGGGGGTCATGACGGGGGGCTATGGATTTAACCCCAAGGGTCACCGAGGGGTTTCATCTATTCTTAAGATAAGGACTCCACCCTCCTCGGTTGCCTTGAACCCTGGGTGCGCCTACAAACCGCCCTCCGATGAACCCACTGCCCTACCTGCGACCCCCGGGGGCCAAGCTCCGCCCTCGCCTCAAGGCCTGCCGGGTGCTGGGCATCGACCTCGGGACCACGAATTCGACGGTCGCCGAAATCCGCTGGTCGCCCTCGGAACCGGAAACCATCGAGCCGGCCGTCTGCCTGGAAGTCGCCCAGCCGACGTTGAGCGGTGACTTCACCTCGGTGCTCGTGCCTTCGGTCGTCAGCCAGCTGTCCGACCGGCAACTGGTCGGCGAAGGGGCCCGCCGCTGCCTCTCCCGCTCCGTCGAGCTGGGCCTGCGACCGTTTGTCAATTATCTGGCCGAGGCGAAGAACGAGATGGGCATCGGCCGGACCTATCCCCAGGCGAAGTCCGGCTGCCGCAGCCCCGCCGAGGTCTCCGGCCAGGTCCTGCGCTTCCTGCGCGACCAGACGCCGGGCGCCGTCGCCCGCACGGTCGTCACGGTGCCGGCTTCCTTCCAGATATCCCAGCGCGAAGACACGCTCCTCGCCGCCGACCTCGCCGGGCTCCGCCTCGGCCACGGCGACCTGCTCGACGAGCCGCTTGCGGCGTTCCTAGACTTCCTCGCCCGCCAAGGCCCGGCGATCCTCGACGGCGTGGCCGACGAGACGGAGACGATGATCGTCGATTTCGGCGGCGGCACCTGCGACGTCGCGATCTTCACGCTGCGACGCCTGCCCGACGGGACGCTCAGCGTCAGCCCCCGCGCGGTCTCGCGTTACCATCGTCTCGGCGGGGCCGACATCGACCGCGCCATCGTGCACCAGGTGCTCATCCCGGAACTGGCCCGGCAGAACCGCATCCCGCCCGAGGACTGGGAATACGAGGTGCGCAAGGAACAGCTCGAACCCCAGCTGCTCGCCACGGCCGAACAGCTCAAGGTCGGCCTCTGCGAACTGCTGGTCCATCGCCAAGCCCACGGCGCCGACCTGACCGAGGTCCTCGCCGACACGGTCAAGACCTACCCGGGCGTGCAGACGGTGCGCCTCGCCGACGGCTCCCAGCTGAAGCTGTCCTCGCCCGCGCTCGACGGGCTCCGCTTCGCGGAGCTGATGACGCCCTTCCTCGACGCCGAGAGCCTGCAGGCCGACGAGGACGAATACACGCTGAGCTGCTCGGTCTTCGCGCCGATCACCGATGCGCTCGAACGCGCGAAGCTGCGCCCCTCCCAGATCGGCTTCCTGCTGGCGGTGGGCGGCAGCTCGCTCAACCCGCTCGTGATCCAAGCGCTCAAAGAATCGTTCGGCGAATTCCTGGTGCACCGCTTCGACTCGGCCCTCGACATGCAGGTGGCCGTCGCCCGCGGCGCCGCCTACCACGCCCTGCTCCTCCATCTCTACGGACGCAGCCTGCTGACGCCGGTCTCCAGCGACTCGCTGAGCCTGCAGACCGACCGCGGTCTGCACGAGATCGTGCCCCGCGGCCAGGCCCTGCCCTTCGCGGCCGACTTCCGCCCTTCGGGCCCGCATCGCATCGTGGCCCCCGGCGGCCCCATCCGCATCACGTTCTGGGCCGGCGCCGGCGTGGAAGCCCGCCCGGTCTTCACGGGCGTGACCCAGCCGATCCCGGCCGGGATGCCGCTGACGTTGTCCTTCGACCTCGACGCCAACCAACACTTCACCTTCGGGGTGACGCCCGCCGAAGGCGGCGAGACGTTCGCCGGCAAGATCGAGTCGCCGCTCCATAACGTGGTCAATCCCGGCAAGGACCGGGAGATGATCCTCCGCATCGAACGCGCGGTCCGCTCCGGCGAATACCCGCCGGAGACGATTCCGGCCCGCATGCTCGAACTGGCGCTGCTCCACAGCAAGGTCGGCATGCACGACAAGGCCGCGGCGCTCCTCAAACGACTCATCCGCCAGCAGCCGGAATACCGCCAGAGCGCCCTCGTCCACCTGGCCAACGTCTACGGCCGCAAGGGCGACGCCTTCCGCCAGGAGAAATGCTTCCTCGACGCGGTGCTCGCCGGCAGCTCGATGGCGCTCCTCAACCTGGCCAACCTCTACTCCCGCAAGGGTCGCTGGGCGGAAGCGGAGGAGATGTGCCGACGCTTCGAGGCCGAGGAGCCTAGCGCGATCGGGATGGTGCTGCTCGCCCGCTGCCTCCGCGCCCAAGGCCGGAACGAGGAGGCCACGGAGGCGCTCTTCGACGCGTTCAACCGGTTCGGGTCCGACCTGGCTTCCTTCGACGAGACGACCTTCTCCTGGTATCAGGCCGCCGCGACGATGTCCTCCGACCCCGTCCATCGCCGGCTGGCCGCCGCCGAAGAGGCCCGCCGCAAGGCCGGCCCGCTCCGCCCCGACGAAGACGACGGCCACCTGCCGCGGCTCGAATCCGACCCGCGATGACCTGGCTCCCGCCGCCCGACCGGCTGACCCCGGCCCAGACCGCCTGCGTCGAAGCCCCGACGGACAAGCCGCTCGTGCTCCGCGGCGGCCCGGGTTCCGGCAAGACGGTCGTGCTGCTGCATCGCGCCCGCCGGCTCGGCCAGGCCACGGGTCGACCCGAACGCGTCGCGACCTTGGTCTACACGAACGTGCTCCGCGACTTCATCCGCTCGGCGACGGAGGAGCTAAAACTGCCGTCCGAACAGGTGCTGACGTTCGACCATTGGTGCCGCCTCCGTCATCTGGAACTGATCGGCCCTCCGCCGACCGGCCCCAAGGGCCACCCCGACTTCCTCCGCATCCGCGCGCAGCTGCTGGAACACCTCCGCGCCCGTTCGCTGCCGCCTTCGCTCGACGCGGCGCTGGTCGACGAGGGACAGGACCTCGACGAGGATTGCTTCACGATCCTGCGCCTTTCCGCCCGGCATGTCACGGTCGCCTATGACCTGAAACAGTCCCTCTACCATGAACCGGAAGCCCGTGAGCTGCTCCGCGCCCTCGGGCCGGGCCGACGCGAGGAAGACCTCCGCGCCACCTACCGCGCCTGCCCCTACGTGGTCGACCTGGCCTGCGAATTCATCGCCGACGAAGACGAACGCTCGGCCTTCCGGCTCAACGTCGCGACGCTCCAGACGGAAAGGCAGACGCCGCTGCTCTATCTCGCGGCCGACGAGGCCGACGAACGCCGGCGCCTGGTCGAAATCCTCCGCGAACGGCTGCTGCGCAACGAGCGCGTGGCCATCCTGTTCCCGACCTTCCCGCAGGTCGGCCTGTTCGCCGACTTCCTTCGCGCCCAAGGCATCATGGCTGACCAGCAGACCCAGACGGACACCCAAGGCCGCCGCCCATCGCTGGATTTCAGTTCCGGCCGTCCGGCCGTGCTGACCTACCATAGCGCCAAGGGCCTGACGTTCGACTCGGTGCTGATGCCCGGCCTGACGAAATCCGCCATCCGCGCCCGGCACTCGTCGGTCCGCCGCATGCTCTTCGTGGCGGTCACCCGCGCCACCCATTGGGCCTACCTCAGTTCACGGGAGTCCGACTGCAATGCGGCGGTGCTGGAAGCGATGCAGACCCTCCGCCGAAGACAACGGGCGACGATCCAGACTAAGGCCGACCTGCCCCGCCAGCCCTCGCCCCCGCCGTTGCCCAAGCCAGGCGACTGGACCGACATCTGAGCGCCAAGCGGCTTATTCCCCAGGCTCCAACGCGTCCGTGAAGAACGCGGCCCCGAGCACGAGACCGGTGACGACGTCGCTCAGGCTGCCCAGCAAGGAAAGGATGCCCGGCTCCACGGTCGGACTCGTCAGCAACTGAAGCGAAAAGACCGCCACGACGACGGCCATGAGCCAAGCCGCCCAGCGTTGGCAGCAGAAAAGCCCGACCATGCTGACGAGGAAGAGGAACAGGCCAGCCGCCCAGAAGAGCAGTCCGATGATGTCGCCGAACGAGAAGTCTCCGGCGTTCTCCTGATGCACCCACTCGGCCAAGGCTTCCGGCAGAAGCTTGTCGGCCACGAAAGCCAGGCCGATGGACAGAACGATCAGTCCGAACAGGGCGACGAGCAGGAAGCGCAGGATGAGACGGGCCTTGGATTTATCCATGCTCCTATTTTTAACCCCTCCTCACCCTCCGCAACGCGAAACCCCTGCCCACGCCTCTCGCTTCCTACCCCTTTCCCTACCCCCACCCCTCCAACCGTCGCGCCACGCGCGACATCACTCCACCACCAAGACTCCGCGCATGAGCTGCGCATGACCCGGAAACGAACAGAGGTAAGGATACCGCCCGGGATCCTTGGGAGCGGTGAAATAAAGGGTGGTCTGCTTGCCGGGATCGAGCAACCGGCTGTGCACGATGACGTCCGGTAAGTCGGGCACGTAATGACGGTCCGCGCCGTCCGGCATGGAAACCATCAAGGCCGCGGCGGCGCCCACCTTCTCCTCGGCGCCTGGCCGGACCAGCACCCAGTTATGTGGCATGACATCCGGATTCTCGAAGGTCAGCGCGACCGCCTTGCCGGCCTTGGCGCGGAGTTCCTTCTGCACGTAATTCAACGCGCTGCCGGCCTGAAGCTTAAGGATCACCGGGTCGGGTCCGCAAAGCTCGGTCTCCCATCGCACGGGACGGACGCCTTGGCTGGCGACCACGACA
>JAURFU010000057.1 GCA_030834165.1 Verrucomicrobiota bacterium | reverse complement strand
GGGTTTTTTGCTTTTAGGAGCCCAAACCCACGCTCGCCAGCCCTTCCCTCCTTTCCCACCATCCGACCTTCGCCCGCCATGGATTCCCCCCGGCAGACATACCGCCCCTTCGAGACCGTCCGCCTCCCCGACCGTCGCTGGCCGGACGCGCGCATCGAGAAGGCGCCCCGCTGGTGCTCCGTCGACCTCCGCGACGGCAACCAGGCCCTGGCGATCCCGATGAACGTGCCGGAGAAGCACGAGCTCTTCCAGACCCTCTGCCGCATCGGCTTCAAGGAGATCGAGATCGGCTTCCCTTCCGCCTCCGACACGGAGTTCGCCTTCACGCGCGAGCTCATCGAAAAGCAGCTCATCCCCGAGGACGTCTCGGTGCAGGTCCTCGTCCAGGCCCGCGAACACCTCATCCGCCGCACGATCGAATCCCTCAAGGGAGCCCGTCGCGCGATCGTCCACCTCTACACGCCGACCAACCCGGCCCAGCGTGAGATCGTCTTCAACCTCTCGAAGGCCCAGGTCCTCGAGATGGCCGTCAACGGCACCAGGCTCATCCGCGAGCTGACCGACGCCCTGCCGGACACGCATTGGCAGCTGGAATTCAGCCCGGAGACGTTCGTGCTCACCGAGCCCGACTACGCCCTCGAGGTCTGCGAAGCGGTCGCGAAGGCCTGGGGCGCTTCCGCTAAGCGCCAGATCATCCTCAACCTGCCCCTCACCGTCGAAGCCGGCACGCCGAACACGCACGCCGACCAGATCGAGTGGTTCTGCCGCCATCTCAGCAACCGCGAGATGGCCATCGTCTCCCTGCATACCCACAACGACCGCGGCACCGGCGTCGCCGCCACCGAGCTGGGCCTGATGGCCGGCGCGGACCGCGTCGAGGGCACGCTCTTCGGCAACGGCGAGCGCACCGGCAACCTCGATATCGTGACCGTCGCGCTGAACATGTTCTCGCACGGCATCGACCCGAAGCTCGACTTCCGCAACCTCGGCGCGATCCGCGAGGTCTACGAACGCGTGACCCGCATGAGCGTCCACGACCGCCACCCGTATGGCGGCGACCTCGTCTTCACGGCTTTCTCAGGCTCCCATCAGGACGCCATCAAGAAGGGCATGGATCGCCGCGCGAAGATCGGCCACGACGCCCTCTGGGACGTCCCTTACCTCACGATCGACCCGATGGACATCGGTCGTTCCTACGAGGCCATCATCCGCATCAACTCGCAGAGCGGCAAGGGCGGCGTCGCCTACGTGCTCGACCGTGAGTTCGGCTTCGACCTGCCGAAGCTGATGCACCCGGAAGTCGGCAACCTCATCGGCAAGCACGCCGACCAGCTGGGCAAGGAACTCTCGCCCGCCGAGATCCACGACTGCTTCCGCGCGAAATTCGTCAACGTCTCCCATCCGCTCGAGCTCGTCGAATTCGATTCCGATCCGGCGGGCAAAGGGATGGTCGCCTGCCGCATCAAAGTGCGCGTGCCCGGCGCCAAGGTGCTCGACCTGCGTGCGGAGGGCAACGGCCCGATCAGCGCCCTGGTGCACGCCCTCGAACCGCACGGCTGGGCCGGCTTCACCGTGAAAGACTACCGCTCGCACGCCCTCGCCTCCGGCTCGGAATCGTCCGCCGCCGCCTACGTCTGCGTGCAGGACGCCTCGGGCCGCAAAGCCTGGGGTTGCGGCGTCGACGCCAACATCGAGCTCGCCGGCCTCAAGGCCCTCGTCAGCGCGGCGAATCGGCTCGGGTGAATTGAGAGTATAGAGTCTGGAGTATCGAGTATCGGGGGAGCGCCATGCCCTGAGGTAGGGACAGCACCACGTGCTGTCCTAGTTGTATTTTGGTAGGGCTGACCGGCCCGGTCAGCCTCGGTTGAGCGAGCCGCTCAACCCTACCTATTGCGTCATCCTCCTGGTCTCCCGACCTCCGTACCTCTCATTTTCCCAACCGCCAACCGCTTACCGCCAACCGCTAATTAATCCTTCATCCTTCATCATTCATCCTCCATCCTGCCCTCACCCCATGAAGAACCCTCGCTGGAACCCCTATGTCGTCGGCGTGCTGATCGGTCTGCTCAGCATCGTCACGTTCTCGGTCGCCAATAAACCGCTCGGGATGTCGACCGGCCTCGCCCAGGCGGCGGGCGCCTGCGCGATGCCGATCCTCGGGTCGGACCAGGTAGCGGCGAACACCTATTGGGCCAAGACCGCGATCCCGGCTTGGGATTACAGCACGCTTTTCCTCGTCGGCACGATGGCCGGCGCCTTGCTGAGCGCCCTGCTCTGCGGCGCGTTCAAGGTCTCGTCGGAGTCGTCCGTGTGGATCGCCAGCTTCGGTCCGTCCAAGGCCAAGCGTCTGGTCGCGGCCTTCCTCGGCGGCATCATCATCATGTATGGCGCCCGCCTCGCCGATGGCTGCACCAGCGGCCATGGCATCAGCGGCTGCCTGCAGCTGGCCGTGAGCGGCTGGCTCTTCTTCATCGTGATGTTCGCGTCGGGCATCCTCACCGCGAAGCTGCTCTACGGCCGCTCCGTCCAAGCCTGAACCCCAGCCGAGACCTGAAACCATGATGCCCTTCCTCGCTTTCCTCACCGGCTCCGAACTCCTCTGGGCCGCCGTCGGCTTCGGACTCCTCTTCGGCTTCCTGCTGCACCGCGGCGGCGTGACCGACTTCGACGTCATCGTCCGTCTCTTCCAGTTCCGCGACTTCACCGTGCTCAAGGTCATGATGACCGCCATCGCCGTCGGCGGCGTCGGCATCGCGATCCTGCACGGCCAGGACCTCGCCCAGTATCACATCAAGGCGACCAACCTCCTGGCTGTCGGCCTCGGCGCCGCCATCTTCGGCGTCGGCATGGTGCTCTACGGCTATTGCCCCGGCACGGGACTCGCCGCGGTCGCCACCGGACGGATGGACGCCTTGGCCGGCCTCGCCGGCATGATGGTCGGCGGCATCGCCTACGCCCTGACCTTCGACTGGGTCGCCGCGAACATCCTGCCCGTCGGGGCCTACGGCAAACTCCGCCTCCCCGAACTCCTCGGCCTGCCCGAGTGGGTCTGCTACGCCGGACTCGTCGCCATGGCCGCCGGGATCTTCGCGCTCGTCGCGAAAGCGGAGAAGAAAGCGTAGCTTTCGCCGGTAGGGTCGGCACTGCGTGCCGACCTAGTTCCTGAGGTAGGGCTGACCGGCTCGGTCAGCCTCGGTTGAGCGAGCCGCTCAACCCTACCTTGATACAACAACTCAAAGGGAAACCGGAGACCGGATGATTGGCTGGGGTTTCATATCCCAATCACACTTTCCGGTCTCCCCTTGAGCTAATTTTGAGGCCTCCCCCAACCCCTACTTGACTTTCAGGAATAATACATTCAAACTCTTGAATATGTCAAAGCCGAGCCCGCTCGACCCGAAGATCCTGAAACACTGCGCGGGCGCGCTCCGTACGCTTTCGCACCCGGACCGGCTCCGCATCGTCGAGGCCCTCGAGAAAGGCCCGCTGGACGTCTCCGAGCTCACCACCCGCCTCCGCCGTCCGCAGGCCGCGGTCAGCCAGCACCTGATGCGCCTCCGCGCCCATGGCCTGGTCTCCGCCGAGCGCGCCGGCCGCGTCGCCCGCTACCGCGTGGCCCACGCCGGCTGCCTGACGATCCTCGGCTGCATCCGTTCCCATTTCGCCAAATAATCCCATGAATACCTCTCCCAAGATCCTCATCGTCGGCGGCGTCGCCGGCGGCGCCTCGGCGGCCACGCGCGCCCGTCGTATGAACGAAAAGGCCCGCATCATCATGCTCGAGAAGGACTCCTACGTCTCCTTCGCCAACTGCGGCCTCCCCTACCACCTCGGCGGCGTCATCCAGGACCGCGCCAAGCTGCTCGTGGCCAAGCCCGAGATGTTCAAGAAGCGCTTCGACATCGAAGTCCGCGTCCGCCACGAAGCCCTCTCGATCGACCGCACCAAGAAGAGCGTGCGCATCCGCGACCACGTCGCCGGCACGGAATACGACGAATCTTACGATAAGCTGATCCTCGCCCCTGGCGCGGCCCCGCTCATCCCCGACGTCCCCGGCGTCCGCGCCCAGGGCGTTCACTCTCTCCGCAACATCGAGGACATGGACCGCATCCTCGCCCAACTGCCTGCGGTCAAGCAAGTCGCCGTGGTCGGCGCTGGCTTCATCGGCCTCGAAGTCGCCGAGCAGCTCAAGGAACGCGGACTCGACGTGACCCTGATCGAGAAAGTCGGCCAGGTCCTGCCTCCCCTCGACGCTGAGATGTCTGAACCGCTCCGTCGCGAACTCCTCCGTCAGGGCATCCGCCTGATCTCCGGCGCTGGCTTCACGGCTATCCGCGAGAAGGCCGGCAAGGCCACGGGTGTCGTCCTCGAGAACGGCGTCACGGTCGAAGCCGACCTGGTCATCCTCGGCCTGGGCGTGCGTCCCTACAACCAGCTCGCCGTCGCCGCCGGACTCGGCGTGGGCGCGACGGGCGGCATCCTGACCGACGAGTATCAGCGCACGGCTGACCAGGACATC
The DNA here is from genome assembly GCA_030834165.1 of Verrucomicrobiota bacterium. Lineage (GTDB taxonomy): Bacteria > Verrucomicrobiota > Verrucomicrobiia > Opitutales > UBA953 > UBA953. The sequence goes on along the minus strand of JAURFU010000057.1, from coordinate 7,310 downwards.
TACGCCGTCGGCGACGCCGCGGAATACCTCATCGGCACCACCGGCCAGCGCGGTCGCATCCCGCTCGCGGGCATCGCCAATCGCACCGGCCGTCTCGTCGGCGAACACGCCGCCACCGGCAAGTCCGCCAAGGCGCCCGCCGCCTGGGGTACGGCCATCATCAAGGTCTTCGGCCTCGGTGCAGGCATCGCCGGCGACTCCCTGAAGTCGGCCCTCAAGCGTGGCGTGCAGGCCCGCGCGGTCCACATCACCGCCAACCACCACGCCGGCTATTACCCCGGCGCGAAGTCGCTCACGCTGAAGCTCGTCTACGAAGCCGGCACGGGGCGCATCCTCGGCGCGCAGGCCGTCGGCGCCGCGGGCATCGACAAGCGTCTCGATGTCGTCGCGTCGTTCCTGCACTTCGGCGGCACCGTCCGTGACCTCGCGCAGGTCGACCTCGCCTACGCCCCGCCCTTCGGCTCGGCCAAGGACCCGCTGCACATGGCCGCCTTCGCCGCCATGAACGACCTCGACGGCCTCGCTCCGATCATCCAGCCCGACGCCGATCTGACCTCCTATCAAGTGGTGGATCTCCGTGACGCCGATGAATGCGCCGAGCTCAAGCTCATCGGCGCCGAGCATGCCCATAACATCCCGCTCAACACGTTGCGCGGACGCCTTGGCGAACTCGACAAATCCAAGCCCACCGCGGTCGTCTGCCACAGCGGCCTCCGCGCCCACGTAGGCACGCGCCTGCTCCGCGAGCACGGCTTCAATGCCGTGAACGTCAGCGGCGCCACGTATGTCCGCGACCTCGCCCTGCGTCGTCCGATGGACATCACCCCGGCCGCCGCCTCCTGCGGTTCGGTCAAGGCCTGCGGCGCTCCGGTCGCGCTCGCCACGGACAGCCATGACGAACTCCACCCGCTCAACGTGATGGCCGAAGCCGGCGCCGGTGCGCTCTTGCTCGACGTCCGTTCGCCCGCCGAATTCCGTTCGGGTCGCGTCCAAGGCGCGGTCAATCTGCCCCTCGAGAACGTCACGGACCTCAACGTTCGCGCCCTCCTCGCTGGTAATAACCAGAAGACCGTCGTGCTCCTCTGCGCCTCCGGTGGCCGGGCCCGGGTCGCGGCCAAGAAGCTCTCGGCCAGCGGCCTCAAGACCCTCGTCGTCCAGGGCGGTACGAATTCCTGCCAGCAGGCCGGACTCCCCATCGACAAGGATGCCGGTGGCATGATCTCGATCGAACGCCAAGTCCGCATCGCCGCGGGTACCATGGTCTTCACCGGCGTCATGCTGGGCACCTTCGTCCACCCTGGCTTCTACGGCCTCAGCGGCTTCGTGGGCTGCGGCCTGATCTTCGCCGGCGTCACCGACTGGTGCGGCATGGGATTGCTGCTGGCCCGAGCGCCGTGGAATAGGTGATTAAGTAGGGGGCACGTGGGCACGGGGGCGACTTAGTTGACCCGTTGACCAGTTGGCCGGTTGACAAGGGATGCAAAAGGTAGGGTCGGCACTGCGTGCCGACCTAGCTGTCTCGAGGCAGGGGCAGCACCGCGTGCTGCCCTAGTTGCATCGGACCCTAGGTCAGCACGCAGTGCTGACCCTACCCATTAGGCGCGAAGGCTTTGCCTTCGCTCGACTTTTCCCACCAGAGGGGTAGAACCCTGTCATGTCCAAAAAGTCCCCTGGTTACCCTGAATTCCTGAAGGAACTCCTCGAGGCGAAGTCCCCGACCGGCCATGAGTTCGCAGCCCAGAAGGTCATCGACGCCCACGTCGAGAAATCGGCCGACAAGTATTCCAAGGACGCGCTCGGCAACCGCATCGCCGAGCTCAAGGGCGACGGCGGCCCCACCCTGATGTTCGCCGGCCACATCGACGAGATCGGCCTCATCATCTCGCACGTCGACGACAAGGGCTACCTGTACTTCGAATTCCTCGGCGGCCACGACCAGATCATCCCCTCCGGCCGTCGCCTGCACATCCTCACCCGCAACGGCCCCGTGCTCGGCATCACCGGCAAGCGCGCCGTCCACCTCCTCTCGCCCGAAGACCGCAAGCGCGTCCCGGAGCGTCATGACATGTGGATCGACATCGGCGTGAACAACCGCGCCGACGCCCTCGCGATCGTCCGCATCGGCGACCCCGCCGTCTACACCGACGGCCCGGAGATCCTCCGCGGCAGCATCGGCGTCGCCCGCGCGTTCGACGACAAGGCCGGCGCCTACGTGTGCATGGAAGCCTTCCGCCGTCTCTCCAAGGAGAAGAAGCTCGCCGCCCGCGTGGTCTCCGTGGCCACCACCCAGGAAGAGATCGGCACGCGTGGCGCGCAGGTCGCCGCCCAGGGCATCCATCCTGACGTCTCCATCGCCGTCGACGTCGGCCACGCCACCGACCACCCCGACGCCGACAACCGCAAGTTCGGCCGCTTCACCCTTTCCGGCGGACCCATCATCGCGCGCGGCCCGAACATCAACCCGCTCGTCTACGACCAGATGGTCGAAGCCGCCGAATCGCTCGGCATCCCTTACCAGATCGGCGCCGAGTCGCGTCCGACCGGCACCGACGCCCGCGCCATCCAGATGGCCGGCCCCGGCGTCGCCTGCGGCCTGCTCTCCATCCCTCTCCGCTACATGCACACCCCGGGCGAAGTCGTCGACCTCAACGTCGTCGAACAGTCCGTCCAGCTCCTCGTCGAGTTCGCCTGCCGCGTGAAGAAGAAGCAGAGCTACGCTTGGTAAGCGCGACGCGCAGAGCGCGTCGCAGGGGGCACGTGGGCACGGTGACACGTGGACAAGGGGAGACCCATACGCACGGAGGACTGAGTTGAGGACTGCGTAGAGGGCTGAGTGGAGGACTAAATGGATCGGATGCAAGGAGCTCACTTTGAGTTCCCAACCGCCAACCGCTAACCGCCATTACCTTTAGTGGGTAGGGACAGCACCGCGTGCTGACCTAGCGCATTCATTCTCGGGTGGCAGGTGGCAGCCCCGGGTGGCGGGTAGCGGGAAACCGTTCTCGGGTCCCAGGTCTCGGCCAGCGGGTATCAGGTGCGGGTGTCTGGGTTCAGATGCAGAAGCCGGGCCACCCCGCCACCTGCCACCCGGGGCTGCCACCCGCCACCTGAAACGAGTCTCTTACTTTTGCACCTTTGCACAGGAGCATCGCTCCGGTTTGCACTTTTGCACGGCATCTAGTCGGACCTACCTCTACCCCTACCCCTACCCCAACCCCTACCCCTATTCAGTCCCCACATTTGCACTCTTCCCTTCGGCCGTTAGGTTCACGCCATGCCCTCTCCTGCCATCGTCTGGCTTCGCCTTGATCTTCGTCTGGCCGACAACCCGGCGTTGGACGCGGCGGTGAAGCATGGCGGCGCGGTCATCCCGGTCTTCATCCATGACCCGGAGGCCGAAGGACATTGGCAGCCCGGCGGCGCGTCGAACTGGTGGCTGCACCACGCGCTGTTGGATCTCGCCGAACAGTTCGAAAAAGCCGGTGCTCCGCTCGTCATCCGCCACGGCGATTCGCTCGCCGAGCTCAAGCAGCTCGTGAAGGAGACCGGGGCGGAACTCGTCGTCTGGAATCGCCGTCATGAGCCCCTGATCATCGAGCGCGACACCCAGGTGAAGACCTCACTGCGCAACGCCGGCGTGAAAGCCGAATCGTTCAACGGCAACCTCCTGCACGAGCCGCACCTCGTGAAGACTCTCGCCGGCAATCCCTTCCAGGTCTTCACGCCCTTCTGGAAGAACTGCCTGGCGAACCTCAAGTTCGGCATCCCGCTCAAGGCCCCGAAGAAGCTCACGCCTTTTGAGAAGTCGCTGAAGTCCGTCGAGGTCGCCAAGCTCGGCCTGCTCCCGAAGATCAAATGGGACACCGCCTTCCCGAAGCATTGGGACCCGACACGCGCCGGCGCCGAGAAGCGCCTGAAGAACTTCGTGGCCGCGCCGGTGAAGGATTACCCCACCGAACGCGACATCCCCAAGAATGACGGCACTTCGCGCCTTTCGCCCTACCTGCATTTCGGTCAGATCTCCCCGCTCGAAATCGTCGACGCCGTGCGCACCGCCGGACATCTCGGCACCAAGGGCGGCGAGAAATACGTGGCCGAGGTCGGCTGGCGCGAATTCGCGCAGCACCTCATCCATCACTTCCCCGAGACCCCGGATCGTCCGCTCCGCAAGGAGTTCGAGAAATTCCCATGGCAGCCGGACAAGAAGCTCCTGCGCGCGTGGCAGGTCGGTCGCACCGGCTACCCGATCGTCGACGCCGGGATGCGCCAGCTCTGGCAGACCGGCTGGCAGCATAACCGCGTGCGCATGATCGCCGCTTCCGTGCTCGTGAAGCATCTCCTCCAGCCCTGGCACGAAGGCGCCAAGTGGTATTGGGACACCCTCGTCGACGCCGACCTCGGCGCGAACACCATGGGCTGGCAGTGGGCCGGCGGCTGTGGCGCCGACGCCGCTCCTTATTTCCGCGTCTTCAATCCCGTCCTCCAGGGTGAGAAGTTCGACCCCGATGGCGACTACGTACGCCGCTGGGTGCCCGAGCTCGCCAAGCTCCCCGCCGAGTGGATCCACCAGCCGTGGGAAGCGCCTATGCACGTCCTCGCCGAAGCCGGCATCAAGCTCGGCAAGGATTACCCTGCCCCGCTCGTCGGACTGACCGAGGGTCGGGATCGGGCGTTGAAGGCGCTCAAGGGCATGCGCCCTTGAACAGGTAGGGTCGGGACCGCGTCACGACATAGCTGTATCGAGGTAGGGGCAGCACCGCGTGCTGCCCTAGTTGCATCGGACCCTAGGTCAGCACGCAGTGCTGACCCTACCCATTGCATCCCTGGCCAACTGGCCAACCGATCAACGGGTCAACTAAGTCCTCCCCTTGCCCACGTGCCAGCATGCCCCCCTTGTCAATTGACGAGATTGAAAGGCCGGTCGTATAAGAAACCCATGCCCCTCGCCGCCCGCCCTTGGTCGATTACTGTCTTGCTGTTGGGCCTGCTGGCATCTGGAAAAATCGTCGCCGCCGATAACTCGGCTTCCCTGGATAACGCCGAGGAGCGCGCGCACGCCGCTTATCCCAAGCCGTTTTCTCGGCCGAATTCGATGGGCGAAGATTACGACACCTGGCGTGATGCGAAAGGCCCGGATGTCGGCGTGACGACCGTGGATTTCAGGCGCCTGCCGTCCCGGGTCGATAACTCCACCCGCCCTGAGTTCCCGCCTATCTACAAACAGAAAGGCGGAGCCTGCGGTCAGTTCACGGCGGTCGCCTCGATGTTCACCTACGAGATGAACCTCCTGAACGGCACCGTGGCCGGCACGGATGCCACGCGGTTCCCGGCGGATTTCTCCTGGAACATGTGCAATGCGGCCAACAGCGCCCAGGGCTCGGAAGCGTATCACGGCTGGGAAACGGCCAAGCATGTCGGCATCCCCACCGTCAGGACCTACGGCCGCGTGGAAGCGGACAAGGAGCTGATCGGCCGGTGGGCGAACGGCTACCCCATCTGGCGCGAGGCCATGGAGTATCGCGTCGCCGGCTATCGCTACACCCCGACCGCCACCGTCGCCCAGATCGACGAAGCCCGCGGCTGGCTCTTCGACCGCAACCAACCCAAGGCCGGCCAAGCGCCGGTCGGCGGCTTGCTGGCGCTGGACGGACGCATGGGGGAGCTCAAGAAGGTCACGCGGACGATTCCCGAAGGAGAATATCGGGCGGGCGAAGACGTGTGGATCCACTGGGGCCCCAGCGGCTTCGGGCATGGCATCACGTGCGTGGGATACGATGACCAGGTCGGCTTCGACGTGAATGGTGACGGCAAAGTGACCAACGACACCGACATCAACGGCGACGGCAAAGTCACCCTCGCCGACCGGGAGCGCGGGGCTTTCATCGTGGTCAATTCCTGGGGGCAGACCTGGTCGAAAGATGGGAAGATCTACCTGCTCTACAGCGCCATGGTCGACCCAACCTGGAAACGGGGGAACTACCTAGGACGCATCGAGGTTTCCCGGCATGTCCCCCGCAGCACCCTGAAGCTGAAACTCGCCTGCGACAAGCGCTCCGACTTGCGGGTCACGATCGGCATAGCCGGCGACAAGGACGCCACGAAAGCCGAACATGAACTCGCTCCGCAGCCCCTCAACGGTTGGCCGCTCTTCGGCAAGCCCAAGAATAACGTCGGCGAAGTCCCGCTCGCCGGACCGGGCGATGAAAGCCCGCTCGAAATCGGCATAGACCTCACCCCGTTGCTCAGCAAGTTGGGCTCAAAGTCCGCCGGAGATGGTCGCCTTTTCCTGACCTTCAGCTGCGCGGAAAACAGCGACGCCACCGGCGCGCTTCACGCCTGTGCCATCCGGAATTACGACGAGAAAGGCGCCTTCGTCCGAGAGGCCGTCGTCGAAGTCCAAGCGGGAGCCTTCGGCAAGAAGCCGCTTACGCTCACGACGGCCCTGCCCCGCTAACCCCCGGCCCATTGTCTCGAGGTAGGGGCAGCACCGCGTGCCGACATAGATGCATCGAGGTAGGGGCAGCACCGCGTGCTGCCCTAGTTGTTTCTGCGGAGGGCGCGGCGAAGCCACGCCCCTACCCTTCGGCTACCATCCGGCGGCCTTTGGCTCGAGGTAGGGTCGGCACTGCGTGCCGACCTAGTTGCATCGGACCCTAGGTCAGCACGCAGTGCTGACCCTACCGGTCGCCCATTTCCCAAACGCTAAACTTTATCATTCATCCCCCATCGTTCATCGTCCATCTTAGGGACCATGAGCACCCCCTCTGGCTCCGCGACCCTGCCCGAACGCTTGGTCTCGCTCGATGCGTTCCGCGGGTTGACGATGTTGTTCATGGCCTCGTCGGGTTTCGGGATCCCACAGATTGCGAAGGCCTTTCCGGATTCCGCCTTCTGGGAACTCCTCCGTTACAACACCACGCACGCGGCGTGGGTGGGCGGCGGGGCGTGGGACATGATCCAACCCGCGTTCATGTTCATGGTCGGCATGGCGTTACCGTTCTCGTCGTCGCGTCGCAGTGCCGAAGGCCAGGATGGACGCCGTCGCTTCCTGCACACCCTGTGGCGGGCCTTCGCATTGGTCGCCTTGGGCGTCTTCCTGTCCACCAGCGCCGGCGGACGGCCCAACTTCATCTTCACGAACGTCCTCGCCCAGATCGGCCTCGGCTACGTCTTCCTCACCCTGCTCGTCGGCAGAGGCTGGAAGATCCAGCTCGGTGCCATCGGGGTCATCGCCGTCGTCACCTGGACCGCGTTCGTGCTCACGCCTGTGGCCGGACCCGGGACTGACTTCAAAGACCTCGGCATCACCG
>JAURFU010000056.1 GCA_030834165.1 Verrucomicrobiota bacterium | reverse complement strand
CGATGCTCCTGGCGGCGACCGACCCGCGCCTCGCCCTGTCCTATCCCGTGGTGATGGTGAGCACGGCCATGCAAGGCGGCTGCACTTGCGAGAACGCCACCCTCCTCCGCGTGAACTCCGGCAACGTCGAGATCGCGGCCCTCTTCGCGCCTAAGCCGCAAGGCATGAACACCGCCAACGATTGGACCAAAGAGATGGCGACGAAGGGCTTCCCTGACCTGCAGGCGCTCTACAAGCTCTACGGCAAGAAGGACTATGTGACGCTCCAGCGAGGCGAACACTTCCCGCATAACTACAACGCGGTCACCCGCTCGGGCTTCTACGCGGCGCTCAACAAGCACTTCAAACTAGGCTTCGAAGCTCCGATCATCGAACGCGACTACCAGCCGCTGCCCAAGGAAAAGCTGACCGTGTGGGACGAATCCCATCCCGCCCCCAAGGCCGGCGATCCGGAGTTCGAACGCAATCTGCTCATGTGGCTGAAGACCGACGCGCAGCAGCAGCTGCTCGCCGCGGCGAAGACCACCGAAGGTCGTGAGCAGATCCTGCGTCCGGCCGTCGAAGCCCTCATCGGCCGGTCCTACGCCCAGGCCGGATCCATCTCCTTCCCCGACGCCAGCGCCCAATGGCGCGACTCCCACTTCCGCACGCAGGGCCATCTGGTCAACTCGACCTACGGCGAAGAAGTGACGGTCGATTGGCTGCAGCCGATCAATCCCACCGGCGAGGTGGTGATCTGGCTCGACGATGCCGGCAAGGGATCCGCCCGCCTGCCCGATGGCACGATCCGCCCCGAGCTGCAGGAACTCATCGACCGCGGCATCGGCGTGCTCACAGCCGACCTCTACCTCCAGGACGACAAGAAGCTGAAACAGACCCGCGTCGTCGCCGGCCCCCGCGAAGTCCCGGCCTATACCTTCGGCTACAACCACGCGCTCTTCGCCCAGCGCGTGCACGACGTGATGACCATCACGAGCTACCTGCTCTCGAAACGCGACGCCACCCAGCCGGCCGTGAAGAAGGTCTCGCTGGCCGGCTTCGGTCAGATGGGCCCGGTCGCCGCCGCCGCCCGCGCATTGACCGGCGGAGCCATCGCCAAGGCCGCCGTCGAGACGAAAGGTTTCCGCTTCGGCCAGCTGCTCGATTACCGCGACCCGATGTTCCTGCCCGGCGGCGCGAAGTATCTCGACGTCCCCGGCCTCCTCTGCCTCGCCTCCGCCCAGCCGCTCTGGGTCGCCGGCGAACCTGATGCCACGCTCTTCCCTACCGCCACGAAGCACGTCGACGGCACCGACGCGAAAACCGCCGCCGCCACGTGGCTCCTCAAATGATCCACCGCCGCACCCTCCTCACTGGCCTCGCCTTGGCCCCGTTCGCCGGCCTGCTCGCCGCCGAAAACAAGGAACGCCTCCGCGTCGCCCAGATCGGCACCTCGCACGCCCACGCCGCAGGCAAGATGGACGCGCTTCGCTCCTTGCCCGACCTTTACGACGTCGTCGGCTTCGCCGAGCCCATCGCCTCCCGCCAGGCAGGCGCGCAGAAGGCGAAATCCTTCACCGGCCTGAAATACCTGACGGAAGCGGAGATCCTCGCCGACCCGTCCATCCGCGTGGTCGTCATCGAGACGACCCTCGAAGACTCCGCGCGGGCAGCCTTCGCCGCGCTCAAAGCCGGCAAGCACATCCACCTGGACAAACCGGGCGCCGAAAAGCACGCCGACTTCGTGGAGCTCCGTCGCTACGCCGCCGAAAAAGGCCTGACCGTCCAGATGGGCTACATGCTGCGCTACAACCCCGGCATCCAGCTGCTGTTCCGCGCGGTCAAGGAAGGCTGGCTCGGTGACGTCATGGAAATCGACGCCTCGATGGGCAAACTGCTGGACGAAGCCGGACGCAAGCGCTTCGCCCAGCTTCCCGGCGGCGGGATGTATGAGCTCGCCTGCCATCTCGTGGACACGGTCGTGACGCTGATGGGCCCGCCCCTCTCGGTCCAAGCCTTCGGCAACGCCACCCGCGCCCCGCAGGAAGCCTTCGTCGACAACCAGCTCGCGGTGCTCACCTACCCCAAGGCGACCGTGACGATCCGCTGCAACCATGCCGACCCGTTCGGCGGACCTAATCGTTATATCACCGTCCGCGGCACCAAGGGCGACATGGAGATCCGCCCGCTCGAATCCGGCAAAGGCGTCCTGCGGCTCGACGCACCTCGCGATACGTCGAAGGTCTGCCGACAAGTCGGCGATAAAATGGTCATGTTCGCCGAACCCCGCTTCAAGAAGGGCGAAAACACTTTAGCACTGGACGTACCCAAAGGACGCTACGACGAAGAATTCCGCGACCTGCACCGCGTACTCGTCGGCGGCACGCCCTTCGCCTGGTCGGCCGAGCACGACATCACGGTCCACGCCACCGCGTTGCGCGCCGCGGGCCTGACGCCTTGATCGGCTATTTCAGCACCTGAGCGGCGAAGCCCTGCATGAGCTTGGCCTGGGTCTCGTCCAACTTACCCATCCACTTCGGGGCCGGCGTCTTCTGGTCATAGATCTTCCCGAAGAAGATCAGGGCGTTGAGGTAAGTGCCGGCGAATTCCGGGTGGGAATGATCCTTGGTATGCAGACGCAGAGGCTGCGGGGCGCCGTAGTTGAGTTCCCATGCGTCGCCGCAAGGCACCACGGTCGCGCTGTTTTCCTTGGCCGCGATGCCATACCACTTACGCAGGCGTGCCTGCATCTCCTTCGGATCGGCGCCGACATCAGTCCCCTTCTTAGCTGCCTTCCAATAATCAGCATGCCGGGCCCACGTTTCGTAGAAGAAAATCCGCGCCTGCGGACTCTTCGCGCGAACACGTGAGCAGAGCGCCGCGGCGCTCTCGAGAAAATCCTTCCGTACGGACTCATCTTTCTCCGCGATGGCCGGCTCCTGGCTCTGGCCCTGAAGCACCACGACATCCCAACCGCCCTCGTCGATGAGCGCCAGGCTCCCGGCGATGCCAAGATGCTGCTTCAAGGTGCGCCCACCGGGCGTCGAAGACTTCACCACCGGCGCCGGCCCGCCGCAGCTCTTCACGACCTCCAAGAAGACCTCGGGCAGTTTATTGACACCGGTATAGCTATTACCGATGAAAAGCACGCGCTGCGGATCCGCCGCGAAGGCGACCGAGGCGAGCATCAGCAAGGCTGCCAACCATGATACCGGGGAGGATTTCATGCTCTGATAAGTCGTCTTCCGGAATGGGTCTGGCAAGAAGTCATTGCCCGCGGAAGGGTCACTTTCCGCCCAGCCCCCAGACCTTCGCCAACACCGGCACGACGCCGGGGTCCTTGGCCTTGAGCTCTGCTCGGTCGAAGGGCTCCATGTCATTGCGGTCGAAATAGGCCTCGGTGACCTCGGCGAAATATTCCATCTGATTGGTCATCGCATAGGCCTTGGTCGGAGTTTCGATATACTTCTCACCGGTCCAACGCTTGACGGCGTCATAAGTCCCGGCCGCCTTGGCCTGCTGGAAGGCCCCGAGGATATCCTTGTTCTGATAGCCTCCGGGGATGACCTGGTCATGATAGGCATGGGCGAGCTCATGGAGGACGAGCACGGGCATCCGCCGGATCTCCGGCTCGAAGCGGGCGATATTGGTGAACTCGATCGCCTTGGCCAAGGCGATCTCCCGCCCGACCTGCTTCACCCAAGCCAGGCCGCCGTGATACTCGGCGGTGGGTCGGCGGTCGGGATAAGGCAGCGAGAAATTCAAAGGCACCGAGCGAAGCCGTTCGACCGCCTTGGCCGGGATGAGCCGCTCCACTTTCGCGAGCTGCGCATCCAGAATGACGACCGCCTTCTCGACGGCCGCAGCGTCCTTCGCGATCAGGCGTTCGTCGATTCGCAGGGTCCAGCCGCGGATCTGGCGTACCTGACGATCGCGGCCGGCCATCTGCACGGCGGCCTTGCCGAGGGCGTCGCCAACGAGGAAGCAGGTCTCGGCGTTGCCGAACTCGTGGTGACCATGACCGGGATTCGGCGAGTCCGCGGGCTTGCGCACGAAGCTACGGGTCGAGACGAACACGACGTTGTTCTTGAACTCAGGGTATTCCGCCACGTTCGCCTGGGCCTTGCGCAGAGCGGTCCATTCCTTCGGGGCATCGACCCACGGGCCGGTGAGCTCACCGACGATGACCGGTAGCTTCGGCGCGCCGAACTCCTTGCGGATATCGCGGATCAGATGGGCGAGATTCTGCTCATACTCCGGCACGGCGGTCTTCGGATTCACGCCGTCGTTCCAACCCTGATACCAGACAAAGCCGGCGAGCTCGACCTCCGCGCCATCGTATGTCGGGAAATCCTTCTTCAGATTGGCCAGCGCCTCGCGGACCTCGGCGACCATCTTCACGTAATACGGACCGACCTCGCCGCCGGCGCTCGGCGGACGGAAATCACGATAGAGGCTCTTACCTCCCCAAGCGGTCTTGATGAGCAGCACCTGGTCACGGTAGGCTTGGCCGACGACGTGTCCGAACTGGAGCTCCGGACCGAAGTGATGCTTGCCGCCATAAACCGCGTAACCGACGGAGAGCTCACCGGTCAGCAACGGCTGCTTCTCGCGTTGATAGCGCACCCAGACGTCCTGGCGCACCACCCACTTACCGTCCTTAGCACGGAGGTGCGCATAGCGCTCCGTCTCGCCCGGCCGAGACATCACCTCGACCAAGGTTCCTTTGCCCTCGTTGTAGTTGCGCCCAGCGAGGTCGACGACCGCCTGACCCTCCATGTTGGACTGCCCGGCGAGGATGAAGACCTTCAGCTTCCGGGCCGGCTCGGCGGCGAGGCACAGGACGGTCCAGCAGAGCAAGATCGGGGCGAATCTCATGGCCTGCTTATCTAGCGGTTACCCCGCCCCCGCAAGCCCATCCCCAATGACCTGCCTCGATTCTGCTTTCAATTCTGCCCTCGATTCAGTCCTCGATTCAGCCATCAATTCAGCCCTCCCCTCTGCACCACACCATGTCCACCGCCCCCTTCCCCCTCTCCGGACTGGCCGACGAAGCCGCTGACGACATCGACGGCCAGATCGCGGCGCACCAGGCCCTCGGCTGGTCGGCCATCGAACTCCGCCTCCTCAACGGCAAGCAGTTCTCCGGACCGGCCGTGAGCGATGACGACTTCAAGCGGGCCGTCGACAAGATCGAAGCCGCAGGCATGCGGGTCAGCAGCTACGCGTCCGCCATCGGCAACTGGAGCCGGCCCATCACGGGCGACTTCGCTACCGACCTCGCCGACCTCAAGGTCCTGATCCCGCGCATGCAGCGCACCCGCACGAAGTTCGTCCGCACGATGAGCTGGGTCCGCGGCGACGTCTCCGAAGACGCCTGGCGCGACGAAGGCGTCCGCCGCTACCAGGAGATGGCCAAGCTCGCGGCCGACGGCGGCATCATGCTCCTGCACGAGAACTGCGAAGGCTGGGGCGGCCTTTCCGGCACGCACGCCCGTCGCTTCATCGAAAGCGTCGACCATCCCAGCGTCCGTTACCTCTTCGACATCGGCAACACGGTGTCCTACGGCCAGGAGACCATGCCCTTCTACCGCGAGATCCTGTCCTACGTGGAATACGTCCACATCAAGGACTGCCGTCGCAACCCGGAGGGCGGCAAGAGCAGCGCCTTCACCTACGCCGGCGAAGGCGACGCTCTCGTCCGTGAGATCCTCACCGACCTCATCGACCGCGGCTACAAGGCGGGCGTCTCGATCGAGCCGCACGTGGCCAGCATCGTCCACCTCGGCGAAGGCACGAAGGCCTCGCCCCAGGAACGCTTCGACTCCTACGTCCGCTACGGACGCGGCCTGGAGAAGCTCCTCGCCGGCATCGTCGGCGGCGCGAAGTGATTTGGCTGGCGCTCCGCCCCCGACCGCTCCTCCTTTCTGCGCATGTCCTCCGAACCGACTCCTCCCTTCGACGGCCCCCAGCTGGGCGACACGGTCGAGGGCCTCACGCTCATCGCGGTCGGCATCCGGGATACGTTCACCGAAGTCCTGCCCGCCCATCGCGAGGCCTTCACGCTCCTCAACGAATGGATGAGCGGCATCCGCCTCTATGAGCTCGAGGACGCCCTCGACCTCGACGCCAACTTCTGGGACGAACTCCTCGACTGCGACTACGAGGTCGGGGAAGGCGAGATCGACGGCGATAAGCCCGGCGAGATGGTCACCATCTACGACGTCTGGGCCGACGCCCAGCAGGTCGACGCCTGCCTCGACAAGCTCTGCGCCCGCCTCGAAGAACTCAAGGCCATGGCGGTCGACGTCCTGCCTCCCGGCCTGCACAACGCCGCGAAGTCACACCAGACGCCGACCGAGACGCTCAAGCTGATCGCTCAGCTGGCAGACTGATCACTCGCCGCGCAACCAAGCTAGCGAGGTCCTTCGGACCCGCAGCACGTTGAGATAGGTCTTCTTGGCGCTGTCTCCGGCGCAGTAGGCAAGCAGCACGTCGTCGCCGACGAAGTGGATGGCCGTGTAGCAATACCAGCCATCCGGGTCGCCCTCCAGGAGCTTGTGCCGGCCCCAGGTGGCCCCGCCGTCCTTTGAGATCGCCGCGACCAACGGGCTCCGCTTGCCCTTCGGGAAAGGCACCCGGCCGGAGTGGTCGTTATAGATCGCCAGGAGTTCGGCCGAACCCGGGATACGCTTGATGCTCGCCGGCGACACGGGCGAGGCGAGCGTCGAGGGCGCCGGAGCGGTCCAGTTCTTGCCGCCGTCCTTCGATTCGAAGCCGTACTGAAAACCCGCGTCGGTCCGCGCCCAAGAAAAAAGCAGGCCGTCAGCCCGCTCGACCACGCCGGGCTCCTGGAGGCCGCTTCCCGAACGGACCGGCATCGCCCACCAGTTGGCCGACTCCTGCCACGTATTCCCGTCGTCATCCGAGGTGATCCACAGGGCGATGGCCCGCGCGTCGAAGGAACGGCTGCTCAACGGATCCTGTCCACGGGAACGATGGAATGCCACCGGCAGGATCAGCCGGCCCTTGGAGGTCTGGATGAGCCGATCGTTGTTGGCCACGAAATAACCCGGCGCCTGCAGGATGAGTTTCGGAGCGGACCAGGTCTTACCATCGTCCGCCGAAGTCCGCAGATAAGGACGGCAGTCGAGCCAATCGTTCTTCACGAGATAGACCAGATGCAGCTTGCCGCTGGCGGCGCGCAGCAGCGAGACGCTCATCACGTTACAACGGCCCTCGTTTTCGACGATCGTCTTCGGAGCGCTCCAGGTAAGGCCCTGGTCGTCGGAATGAATCTGCGCGATGCGCGCCGGCCCATGATCCTCCCCCTTCCCTCCGTAATAAGAGGAATAGCAGAAGATGATCCGCCCGGAGCCAAGCGTCGCGAAAGCCCCTTCGGAGTTGCGGGGATTCTCCGGAGTGGGCGCGAGCGTCAGGAGCACCCGATTCGGAGGGACATCGAAGGGCTTCTGGTCGAAGGCGGCGACGTCCCCCGCCGCCCACAGGACCAACGTGCAAAACAGCGTACGGAGGGGGTGATCCATGTTCCGACCTTATCGGGTCGCCTTACGTTGTAAACATCTAGCCCGACGGATGACGGGCACGAAACTCCGGCACCCTGATGGTGTTATTCTATCGATGAAGCTCCCCGCCCTGCTCGTGCTGCTCGCCGCCGGCCTTTTCGGCGCCGACCGGCCCAACATCCTCCTCATCGTCGGCGACGACATGGGCTACGCCGACGTCGGTTTCCATGGCTGCAAGGACATCCCCACGCCGCACCTCGACGCGCTGGCCGCCACGGGGGTCCGTTTCACCAACGGTTACGTCACCGGTCCGTATTGCTCGCCGACCCGCGCCGCCCTGCTGACCGGCCGCCAGCAGACCCGCTTCGGCCATGAATTCAACCCCTCGGGACGTAATGGGCTGCCCCTGAGCGAGGGTACCTTGCCCGGACGTCTGCGCGAGGCCGGCTACGCGACCGGCATGGTCGGCAAGTGGCACCTCGGGTCCATGCCCGAGCAGGTCCCCCAGCGCCGCGGCTTCACGGACTTCTACGGCTTCCTGGCCGGCGCCCACAGCTATTTCGACGCCGGCGGCATCCTCCGCGGGACCGAACCGGTCAAAGAACTCGACTACGCCACCGACGCCTTCGGCCGCGAGGCCGTCGCGTTCGTCGAACGGAACAAGGGCCAGCCTTGGATGCTCTACCTCGCCTTCAACGCCGTGCACACGCCGATGGACGCGACGAAGGAGCGGCTGGAGAAGTTCTCGGCGATCAAGGACAAGACCCGCCGCACCTACGCCGCGATGATGTCGGCGATGGACGAGAACATCGGCAAGGTCATGCAGGCGCTCAAAGCCAGCGGACAATACGATAACACCTTGGTGATGTTCATCAGCGACAACGGCGGACCGACGATGAACGGCGTGACCGTCAACGGCTCGGTCAACGCTCCGCTCCGCGGCTCCAAGCGCACGACCCTCGAGGGCGGCATCCGCGTGCCCTTCGTCGTGTCCTGGCCGGCCAAGCTCAAGCCCGCCGCCTTCGCGCCCATGGCCGTACAGCTCGACCTGCATGCCACCGCGCTCGCCGCGGCCGGCGTCCCCGCCAAGGCGGAATGGAAACTGGAAGGCGTCGACCTCCTCCCCTTCCTCTCCGGAGAAAACAAGACCGCCCCGCACGACGCGCTCTACTGGCGCTTCGGCGAGCAGATGGCGATCCGTCAGGGTGATTGGAAGCTGGTGCGTTATGACACCAACGCGGACACCAACGCCGGCAAGGGCAAGAAGGCGCCGGTCTCGTCGGTCAGGCTCTACGACCTCGCCGCCGACATCCATGAGGACAAGGACCTGGCCGCCGAGCATCAGGACAAAGTCAAAGAACTGCAGGCCCGCTGGGACGAATGGAACAAGACCAACGTGAAGCCCCTCTGGGGCTCAGGCGGCGGCGACAATGACGGCCCCGAACCCGGCGTGACCAAGAAGGGCAAGAAGAAGGCCGCGAAGTAAGCCAGCCTAGCGCTTCAGGTGCTTGTCCAGGAATCCTTGGATGAGCGCCCGCGACTCGGCGGAGTCGAACTCCTTGCCGCCGTGACCGGCGCCCGGCAGGAGCTTCAATGTCGACTCCACACCGACGGCCTGGAGGGCCGCATGCAGACGCTCGCTCTGATCGACCGGCACGGACGTGTCTTTGGTTCCGTGCATGATGAGGAACGGCACGTCGTCCTTCGTCACCTGGTGCAGGGCGCTGACCGCCTTGGCCTTCTCGGGCTGGTCCATGACGATGCCGCCGAGCAGCAAGGCGCCGTTCGACTTGGCGAGGTCCTCCCGCGTGCGCTTTTCAGAGAGCACGTTGGGCGGCATGGTCAGGAGGTCGGTCGGTCCATACCAGTCGACGACGGCTTTCACCTTGTCGCCCAGGGGCAACGTCAGAGTCCCCCACAAAGCCACCACGTGTCCGCCGGACGAACCCCCGATCGCGGCGGTACGCTCGGCGTCAAAGCCATATTTGCCGGACTCCTGGCGCAACCAACGCAGGGCCGCGATCGGATCGTCGATCTGCGCCGGCCAAGGATGTTCAGGCAAGAGGCGGAAATCCAAGCTCGCGACGGCGTAACCCTTCGCGGCGAGCCAGGCGACCGGACACCCGGCCTTCGAGCCCTTGCCCCAACCGCCGCCGTGCACCCAGATGACCAACGGCATCGGCCCGGAAGGCTTTTTCGCGGGACGATAAAGATCGAGTTTCAGGCTGACGCCTTTGACCTGCGCATACTCGAGGTCGCGTGAGACCTCGACGCCATAGGGCAGCTTGGTCGTGACCCCGAACGCCGTGGCCGTACCGAAGCACAGCAGGAAAAAAGTTCTCACTTCTTCTTCGCCTTGGCCTTACCGGCGGGGCTCTTCTTGATCAGTTGGACGGCTACGTCGTTCTTGAGGTCTTCGCCGGGCGTGCTGCGTCCGCGGGCGATGATCTTCTCGAGCTCGGCCCTCATGGTGGCGACGCGTTCAGGGAACTGGGCCTGCAGGTTGGTCTTCTCGCCGGGGTCTTTGGACAAGTCGTAGAGCTGCACGGACGGCAGGCCGGCCTCCTCCGGACCTGGCTTAGGCGAGCTCCAACCGCCCGAGCCGGCGCTGAGGCAGAGCTTCCACGGTCCGTCACGGAAGGCGAAGCTGCCGTTGATGGACTGGCTGACGATGCCCTGGCGGCCCGTCGGCTTCTCGCCACGCAGGACCGGCAGGAAACTCACGCTATCCTCGCCCATCGTCGCAGGGACGGCGGCGCCGGTGATCTCGGCGAAGGTCGCGAGGAAATCGATCTGGCCGACCAGCGCGTCGCTGACACCCGGCTTCACCTTGGCCGGCCAGCGCACGAGGAACGGCACGCGGTGGCCGCCTTCGTAAAGGTCGGCCTTATGGCCGCGGAAGACATGGCTCGGCTCATGACCGGCCTTCTGGAGTTCACCGATGTTCGCCGCGGGCGAGCAGCCGTTGTCCGACGTGAAGATGACCAGGGTGTTATCGGCCAAGCCCTGCTTATCCAATGCCGCGAGCAGACGGCCGACGTCATGGTCGACCTGTTTGACGAAGTCCGCGTAAGGATTGATCCCGCTCGAACCTTGGAACTCCTTGGTCGGCACGATCGGCGTGTGCGGGGCGTTCAACGGAACGTAGGCGAAGAACGGCTTGGCGGGATCGGCCTTCTGCTGGCCCTCGATGAAGGCGATCGTCTGGTCGATGACCGAAGGCATCACGTCGACGGCCTCGAACTTCGGGCCGGCGGGACCCGTGCGCAGCCAGGTCTTGGTCGCGCTCGGGATCTCGGTCGTGCGGCGGTCCTTGATCCAGACGAACGGCGGCATGTCGAGCGAGGCGCTGATGCCGAAGAAGGTATCGAAACCGTGGTCGACCGGCCCCCCGACGATATCGCCGGCGTAATCGATCTTGGCGGCGTCCTTCGGGCTCTTCGAGAAATCACCGCCGTCATCGGCCAGGCCGCCGCCGGCGAGAGGGAAACTCATCCCGAGATGCCACTTGCCGAAACAGCCGGTCGCATAGCCCTGTTGCTTCAGCAGACCAGCGAGCGTCAGGCGGTCCTTGGCGATGAGCGGAGGAGAGAAGCCGCCGAGCACGCCGTTCTGCAGGCGCGTACGCCAGTGGTAGCGCCCCGTCAGCAGGCTGTAGCGCGTCGGCGTGCAGACGCCCGACGAGGTATGTCCGTCCGTGAACCGGAGCCCGGCCTTGGCCAGGGCGTCGAGATGAGGAGTGGCGATCTTGCTCTGCGGGTTGTTGGCCGAGAGGTCGCCGAAGCCTTGGTCGTCGGCGAGGATGACGATGATGTTAGGCCGATCGGCGGCGAGCGCGGTCAGGCACATCAGCCAGCCGCATAAAAGGGTAAGGCGCATGGTGGGGTGACCCTTTATTAGGCCGCAGGTTCCTTGCCCGCAAGCCTTTGCGTCGGCCCTATCTTGTTTGCCTCCGGCCAGCCCCTCCCCTATCCCCTGACCTCTCTCTATGTCGTCCCTCCTCGGCCTCTCTTTCATCGGTTTCGCCCGCGGCCAGTCCCGCACCTCGCCTTACCGCGCCACCAACCCCGCCACGGCGACCGCCCTGGAGCCGGATTTCTTCCCGGCGACCGCCGCCGAAGCCGACCAGGCCGGTGATCTCGCCGCCCAGGCGACCCCGGTCCTGGCCGCCCTTTCGGGTCAGAAGAAGGCCGCATTCCTGCGCGACATCGCGAGCCGCATCGAAGCCGCCACGCCCGCCCTCGTCGCCCGCGCGACGCAGGAGACCGGCCTCCCCGAAGCCCGCTGCCAGGGTGAGATCGGACGCACGATGGGCCAGCTGCGCCTCTTCGCCGACCTCGTCGAGAAAGGCGATTGGATCGACGCCCGCATCGAGACCGCGAACCCGGACCGCAAGCCCCTGCCCAAGCCCGACCACCGCTCGCTGCTCCGTCCCGTCGGCCCCGTCGCCGTCTTCTGCGCGAGCAATTTCCCCTTCGCCTACTCCGTCGCCGGCGGAGACACCGCTTCGGCTTTCGCGGCCGGCTGCCCCGTCAGCGTGATGGCCCACCACGCGCACGTCGGTACCGCCGAGATCATGGGCGGGCTCATCGTCGAGGCCGTGATGGCCGCCGGTCTTCCGGAAGGCACGTTCTCCCTGCTCAT
>JAURFU010000055.1 GCA_030834165.1 Verrucomicrobiota bacterium | reverse complement strand
CGAAGGAGACCAGGCCCACTTCGAGCCGTTCTCAAGCTCGTAGCCCTTGTGGATGAGGAGCGTGGCGTCGCCGCCGTCGTCGACGATCAGCTCAGGACCGTCGCCGTTGGGCCAGGTGAGCGCCTTCATGGTGCACTCCCAGTATTCGACGAGGGTCTCGCCCTTCCAGGCGAAGACCGGGATGCCGGCCTTGGCGATCGCCGCGGCGGCGTGGTCCTGCGTGGAGAAGATATTGCACGAGGCCCAGCGGACGTCGGCGCCGAGTTCGGCGAGCGTCTCGATGAGGACCGCCGTCTGGATGGTCATGTGCAGCGAACCGGCGATGCGGACGCCCTTGAGGGGCTTCTTCTTGCCGTATTTCTTGCGCAGGGCCATGAGGCCGGGCATCTCGTGCTCGGCGACCTGGAGCTCCTTACGGCCCCATTCGGCGAGGCCGAGGTCCGCGACCTTGAAGTCGGTGAATTTTTTAGCAGATAGGGCGGTGGCCATAAGAGGAAGGTGTGAGCGGTAAGCGGTTAGCGGTTGGAAAAACGATCAGGTTACTGGTTCAGAGCCTTGAGGAAGGCCGGCATCTTGGAGGTGACCTCCCAGGGCAGGCCCTTCTTGCCGAAGTGGCCGTAGTGGGTGGACGCGCGGTAGATCGGGCGACGGAGGTCGAGCTGACGGATGATCTCGGCGGGATTGAAGAGGAAGGTCTTCTTCACGGCCGCGAGGATCTGGGCATCGGGGACCTCGCCGGTGCCGAAGGTATCGAGATGGATGCTGGTCGGCTCGGGGTGGCCGATGGCGTAGGCGACCTGCAGCTCGCAACGTTCGGCGGCGCCGGACGCGACGATGTGCTTGGCGACCCAGCGGGCCATGTAAGCCGCGGATCGGTCGACCTTGGTCGGGTCCTTGCCGGAGAACGCGCCGCCGCCGTGGCGGCCCATGCCTCCGTACGAGTCGACGATGATCTTACGGCCGGTGAGGCCGCAGTCGCCCTGAGGTCCGCCGACCACGAAACGGCCGGTAGGGTTGATCAGGTATTCGGTGCCCTTGCCGACGAGTTCCTTCGGGAGGACCTTGCGGATGACCTGCTCGATGCAGAACTTCTCGATCTGGCGGTGGGAGACGTCGTCGGTGTGCTGCGTGGAGATGACCACGTTCTCGACGGCGACGGGGCGGCCGTCGACGTAGCGGACGGCGACCTGGGACTTGCAGTCGGGGCGGAGCCATTCGGTGCCCTTGGCGCCGGACTTGCGCAGGCGGGCCAGCTCGCGGTTGAGGCGGTGGGCGAGCATCACCGGGGCGGGCATGAGCTCCGTCGTCTCGGTGGAGGCGTAACCGAACATGATGCCCTGGTCGCCGGCGCCCATCTTGGCGTGCTTCTTGCCCTCGGCCTTGCGCTCGTCGACGCCCTGGGCGATGTCGGGGGACTGCTTGGTGAGCAGGTTGGTGATGAAGACCTTGTCGGCGTGGAACACGTCGTCGTCGTTCACGTAGCCGATCTCGCGGATCGCGGCGCGGACGACTTCCTCGAAGTTGACCTTGGCCTTGGTGGTGAGTTCGCCGGCGATGACGACGTGGTCGCTCTTGACCAAGGTCTCGCAGGCGACGCGGGAGAAGCGATCCTGCGCGAAGCAGGCGTCGAGGACCGAGTCAGAGATGCTGTCGGCGACCTTGTCGGGGTGTCCCTCCCCGACGGATTCGGAGGAGAAGGTATAGGAAGCGTGGCTTGCCATGGGACTTCGGAAACAAACGAGGGGCCGGCAGGAAGGCAAGCGAGCATCCAAGTATCCGGATAGGAAGATGCGTCATAGAGGGCGCTTTCAGCGCCCTCTGAAGGTGGAAGCGGTTGGCGGTTAGCGGTTAGGCAACACGCATGAGGGAGACCGGAAACCGGATGATTAGCCGGGGGCATAACTTCGGGTCTCAGGTCTCGGCTACGGGTTCAGGTACGGGCGCGGGTACGGGTACGGGTGCGGGCGCGGGCGCGGGAATCAGGCCCGGAACCTGTACCCGAACCTGAACGCCTGAACCTGATACCCGACGGCCGAGACCTGGGACCTGAGAATGATTACACGACCGCAGCATCCCATCCGGTCTCCGGTTTCCCTCTGAGATTGTATCAAGGTAGGGCTGACCGCCCCGGTCAGCCGCGGTTGAGCGAGGGCGCTCAACCCTACCTCAAGACAGCTAGGGCAGCACGCGGTGCTGCCCCTGCCTCAAGACAAAAGAAACAAAAAGGGCGCCCGCTGGCGCCCTCTTCATTTACCCGATACTCCATACTCTGAGCAGCGACCCTCGCGGCTTCGCCGCGTCAGCCCCCGATCGACTTGAGGGTGACCATGTACTCGATGAGGGAGGTGAACTCCTCGACGGTGAGGCCGGCGGCGAGGCCGGCCGGCATCATCGACTGAGGCAGGTGACGCTCGTTACGGACGTCGGCGCGCTTGATCTTGAAGACCTGGCCGGCGATGTTGCGCAGCGTGACGACGCCGTCGGCCTCGCCGGTGACGAAGCCCATCTGCTCGGAGTCGTCCTTCATCTGGAAGACCACCGTCTGGAAGCCCTGGGCGACGACCTTGTTCGGCTCGAGGATCGAATCGATCAGGTACTCGCGCGGGAACTTCGCGCCCGCGGCGCCGAGATACGGACCCTTCTGCTCGGCGGCGAGGTCGACGGCGTGACAGGCCACGCAACCCTGCTGCGTGAACAGGCGCTGGCCGGCCTTCACGTTGCCGCGGCCCTTGAGGGCGGCGGCCGCGACGACCTTGGCGTCGAGCTGGGCGATCTTCTTGCCCTTGCTGGCGGCGGCGAGCTTGCCCGCGGCGAGCGCGGCCTGGGCGGCCTTGATCTGGATGACGTTGTCGCCCTTCATGCCCTCCTGCAGCTGCTTGTCGAAGCCGGTCAGGCCGAGGTCGGTGATGGCGTGGAAGAATCCGATGTCGCGCGGATTCTTGTCCACGTGACCGCGGACGGCCTTCTTGTGCTGCTCCTTGGTGAGCGGGCTGCTGAGCACGTTGAGCAGGGCCTTCCAGAGGATCGTGGAGGCGGCGTCTTCGGCCTTGTTGGCCATCGAACGGAGCTTGTTCACCTGGTTGCCGCGTTCGGCTTCGTAGATGAAGTCGTTGATCGCCTGCGTGGCGGAGGCCGGGGCCTTGGCGTCCTTGGACCAGCCGGCGAGGACCTTCACGCGGGCTTCGAGGCCGGCGTCGCCTTCGACCCGGAGAAGGGCCTTGTAGCAGTCGATGCGCTCATCCCACTTGCGCGCAGCCTGGAGGGCGGCGTCGACGAGGAGGGCCTGGTCGGCCGGACGCAGGGTCTGCGTGGCCATCGCGAGGCGGAGCGGGTCGAGGCCTTCGAGCTTCAGGTCGGTGATGGCGATGCGGTTCTTGGAGAGGATCTCCAACGAGGCCATGCGCAGGTTGCCCGGCAGCTTGGCGTAGGCGGCTTCGATGCCCTTGTGGATGCGCGGGGTGGCGGACCAGGCGGCAGGTTCGAAATACGGACCACGGTCGTCGGGGCGGGTGCTCCACCAGTCCTTGTAGTTCCACGGCTTCTCGACGTGGTAGAGGCGGGCGAGCGCCGAGACGGCGCCGAAACGGACGGATTCGTCGCCGCTCAGGCTGAGCGCGAGGAGGCCGTCGACGGCTTCGTCGGAATGGATGCCCTGCAGCGCGCGGAAGGCCACGAAGCGCTGGGCGGGGTCGGCGAGCGCGGCGAGGCAGGCCTTGGCGTTGCCGAGGCGCTGGAGCGCCGCGATGACGGTGTGCGGGAGGCGGTAGTGCTCGCCTTCGCCGAGCTTCGACTCGTCGGCCGGCCACTTGGCGGCGGCGGCCAGCATGGCCGGGGCGGCGTCCTTCGCGCCGAGGCGCTGCAGGCCGATGACGGCCTGGAGGCGGACGCGCGGGTCGGCGTCGTTGAGCGAGTCGACGAAGAGCCGCACGGGCACGCCCTCGAGCTGCGTGGTGCGGTCGGTGAGCGCGCGCAGGGCGAACTCGCGGACGGCGGCGTCCCGGGCGAGGGCGGCGAGCGCGGCGTTGGCCTTGGCGCCGAGGAGCTGCTTGTAGGTGAAGATCGCGGCGACGCGGGAGTAGAGGTGCTCGGAGCCGGACTTCGCGATCGCGAGGACGGGCTCGCCCAGCTCGGGCTTGGCGCGGTCGATGATCTGACGCTGGGTCTCGAGGCGCTGGACGGCGGACTTCGAGGAGAGCTGCTTCACGAGGTCGGCGTCGGAGAGCTTGGTGACGTCGACGTAGACGTTGGGCTTCACGTCCTTGGCGGTGATGAGCTGGACGGTGCCGTTCGGGTAGTAGATCGGCTCCTCGACTTCCTTGCCGTCCTTCTTGACCTTCTTGGTCTTAGGCTTGCCGTTGCCGAGGTAGTTGAAACCGCCGCCGCGCCAGTCGGAAAGGAAGAGGCGGGAGTTGCCGTCGACGTCGAAGTCGGTGGCGCGGGCGACCTTCTCGAAGGTCTCCTGCTTGGCCACGAAGGTGGACTCGAAGCGGGTGATCGGGTGGCGGTGCAACGTGCCGGTCGTCCAGTCGCAGGTGAAGAGGGACTCGCCGAAGTCGCCGGGGAAACCGGGCTCGCTCAGGTAGAGGCCGCCGGTGCCGGAACCGCCGCCGTAGTCGGCGAGGGGGTGCGCGATCTCGTCGGCGAAGTTCTTGTAAAGACGCGGATAGCCGGGGTTGGCCAGCGAGGTGAAGTGATGGAAGCGCGTGTTCCAGCCCTTGCCGTCGTTGGTGTTGTCGCGCGAGAAGAGGTCGAGGGTCGGGGAGATCGCGATGTCGCAGATGTTGCGGGTCATCTCGGTGTAGACCTCGAGCTCCGTGCCGTCGGGGCGCACGCGCATGACGCCGCCGCCGTAGAGGGTCACGCGCTTCTTGTCGCCGAGGCCGATGGCGCCGTCGTTGTCGCGCAGGAGGCCGGCGCCGAAGTCGCCGACGGCGATGTAGAGCCAGCCGTCGATGCCCATGCGGACCCCGTTGGTGGTGTGGTCGGCGCCGCGCGGGTGCTCGATGCCGCCGCCGAGGCCGTCGACGAGCAGCGTGCGCTCGGTGGCGTAGTCGGCCTTGCCGTCGCCGTCCTTGTCCTGGAACTTGGAAAGGAAGGGCGGGTGGACGAGGTAGAAGACGCCCCCGACGAAGTGGCCGCCGCGCGGGCTCTCGACCTTGGTATACTCGATGACCTGGTCGGCGACGCCGGCGCCCTTGGTGTCGCGGGCGATGAGGATGCGACCCATGCCAGGGGTGTGACCGAGGGAGCCGTTCTTGTCCGAGGAGACGTAAAGGTCGCCGTTGGCGGCGGCCGCCACGGCGGTCGGGTAGATCTCAGGCTCCTGGGCGTTGCCGAGGAACTCGCGGATGACGAACCCTTCCGGCACGGCCTGGGCGGCCGCGGCGAAGAGGAAGAGTCCAAGGGAGGAGCGTACCATGGGTGTGCGGGGTAAGGGCATAAGATGTAGGCGGTCGGCGGATTCTTCCAAGCGGGAAGCGACGGCCGGGCTCATCTTAGCGACTTGCCCGTCGGCCCCCCGGGGCTAACCCTCCTGCCATGGCCCTTCCGGTGCTCAAGTTCTTCCCCCGTCCGAGGGAACTGACCCTCCGCGGAGGCTGGCTCAAGGTCCCCGCCCCGCCCCATCCGACGGCGCTCTTCCTCCGGAACCTCCCCGCGACGATGGACGAGGCCCGCGCGGCGCTCGCCCGGCCGGCCGAAGGGGCCTGCCGGATCGTCCGCAAGCCGGAACGCGGCCCCGAGGGCTACCACATCGAGATCCTCGCGAGCGGCGTCCGCCTCAGCGCGGGCGACGCGCATGGCGTCCTGTACGGCGCGCAGACCCTCCGGCAGATCGCCGCGCAATACCCCGACGAGCTGCCGCACCTCGAGATCACCGACTCGCCGGACCTGCCCGTCCGCGGCTTCATGCTCGACGTCTCCCGCACGCGCGTGCCGACGCAGGCCGAACTCCTCGCGCTCGTGCGCGCCCTGGGCCGGCTGCGCGTCAACCAGCTCCAGCTCTACGTCGAGCACACCTTCGCCTTCCGCGGGCACGAGGACGCGTGGCAGGACGCCTCCCCGCTGACGCCGGACGAGATCCGGGAACTCGACGACGCGTGCGCGCAGGTCGGCATCGAGCTGGTGCCGAACCTGAACACCTTCGGGCACATGGAGCGCTGGCTCCGTCATCCGCGCTACCGCGCGATGGCCGAATGCCCCGAAGGCTGGATCCATCCGCTGACCGGACAGTTCAAGGAATTCCCCGGCACGCTGCGCCCCGACCAAGGCTCGCTCGACTTCGTGGCGGGCCTCCTCGACGACTACCTGCCGAACTTCCGCAGCCGCCAGGTGAACATCGGCGGCGACGAACCGTGGGAGCTCGGCCAAGGCTTCAGCAAGCGGGCCGTGGCCGAACGCGGGAAGCACCGCGTCTACCTCGACCACCTCAAGCCGCTCTGCGCGCTCGGACGCGACCGCGGCCGCACCGTGCAGTTCTGGGGCGACATCCTCCTCGAAGACCTCGCGCTCGCGCAGGACGCCCCGGCCGACGCCGTGCCGGTCGTGTGGGGTTACGACGCCGGCCACCCGTTCAAGGAACAATGCGGGCGGCTCCGCGAACTCGGCCGCGCCTATCTCGTCGCGCCGGGCACCAGCGCCTGGCAGAGCTTCACCGGCCGCCTCGACAACGCGCTGACGAACCAGTCCGAAGCCGTCGGCGCCGCCGTGCGCCACGAAGCGCGCGGCATCCTCCTCACCACGTGGGGCGACAACGGCCACCACCAGCCGTGGCCGACCGCATGGCTGCCGATGGCCGCGGGGCTCGCGCAGGCCTGGGGCTTCGCCGCGAACGCCCGGACCGACTTCGCCGCGGGCTGCGCCATCCTCGGCGGCCTGAGCGACGCCGACGGACAGGCCGTCGCCCAGGCCCTTCAGCAGCTCGGCACGCTCGACGGCCGGATCGCCAAGGCGAACCGCAACAAAAGCCTTACCTGGGATTTCCTCACCGCCAAGCCGGAGGCGCTCGCGAAGTTCACCGAAGGCGTCACGCCGGCGGAGATCGCCGCCTCGCAGGCCCATCTGGCCGACGCCGAAGCCTTGATCGCGAAGATCGCCGACGCGACCGTCCGCGCCGAGCTCTCCCTCGGCGCCCGCCTCGCCGGCGCCGGCCTGCGCCGCGCCTCCGGACAGCCCGTATCCGCCGAAGAGCAGGCCCGACTTAAAAATGAATATGAAAGCGTCTGGCTGCGCCGCTCCCGCCCGGGCGGGTTAAGCGAGAGCGTCGGACTGCTTTTCGGGTAGGGCTGAAGTTAGAGTATAGAGTTTGGAGCATCGAGTATAGGGGGTGGTGATGGCCCGCCACCTGCCACCCGCGAGTTGAGGCAGGGACGTGATTACCATCACGTCCGTTCGCCTGCGCCCAGACGAAGTCATCGCAACCGGCTAAGTGCCGAAGAGTCTCCGCCCGCGGTCTCGAACGGCGGCGATGGCAATCGCCGCCCTGCCGGTTGAGCGGCCGCTCAACCCTCCCCGATGCCGCTAGGGCAGCACGCGGTGCTGCCCCTACCTCAAGGCATTCACTCCCCCAAACTCGATGCTCCAAACCCGATACTCTCATATTTACCCTAAGCCAATCCAGTTGCCTGCCGGCGGCGAGGACGGCATCCTGCGACTGACCCGCCGACCGTGGAACGCCTCCGTCCCTTCCCCTTCCTTCTCCTCGGCGTCGCCGCCGCGCAGGCGCAGACCCCGCCCGCCGCGAACATGTCGCCGGACGCGCTCTTCGCCGGGATGGTGCCGCGGCTCGAGCTGACGATCTCGCCCGAGAACATCACCAAGCTCGCGCAGAATCCGCGCGACTTCGTCACGCTGACGATCAAGGAAGCCGGCGGCGTGACGCTCGAAAAGTGCTCGGTGAAGCTCAAGGGCTCGGCCGGCAGCTTCCGCCAGATCACCGACGACCGGCCCGGCTTCTCGCTGCGCACCGCCAAGTCCAAGAAAGGCCAGGAGTTCCGCGGCCTCAGCAAGTTCCAGCTGAACAACTGCGCGCAGGACGGCACCATGCTGCTCGAGATGATCGCCGGCGAGATGGCCCGCCGAGCCGGCGTGCCGGCCTCGCGCTGCACGCACGCCTACGTGGTGCTCAACGGCAAGAAACTCGGCACCTACGTCCTCAAGGAAGGCTTCAACACCGAGTTCCTCGGCTACTTCTTCAAGGACACCAAAGGGCATCTCTACGACGGCGGCTTCTGCCGGCCCGTGAGCCTCGACCTGGAAGTCGACCAAGGCGACCCGGACGAGAAGAAGCGCCTGACCGAACTCGTCGGCGCGGCCAAGGATGGCAACCCGACCATGCGCCGCGGCCGCGTCGAGCGGATCCTCGACGTCGACGCCTACTACCGCCACCTCGCGGTCGAACAGATCTTCACCCACTGGGACGGCTATTCGTTCAACACGAACAACTACCGCCTCTACGAGGACCCGCTCGGAGGGAAGTTCCACTTCATCCTGCACGGCATGGACCAGGTCTTCGGCGACGAACGCTGGTATGTCTTCCGCCGCCCCAACGCCGACCAGTTCGGACTCTTCCATGAGCACGCCCAGCGCGAACGCTACCGCGCGCAGTTCTTCTCCACCTACGAGAAGACCTTCCGCAACGTCGACTGGCCGCGTCGCATCCTCGAGCTGGCCGCCAACGCCAAGGCCAGGCTGCGGACGCTCGACGCCGAGGAGGCCGCCCGCTTCGACGAACGCGGCAGGCAGGCCGCCGCCCAGGTGAAGCGGCGGCTCGACGCCGTGCGCGCGCAGCTCGACGACGCGGTCCAGCTGCGTTCGCCCGGCGGCAATGCGAACCTCGCCAAATACGCCTGGAACCGCTCCACTGACAAGGGCGACGCCGAGGAGCGCGACCACGAAGGCCGGTCCTGCCTCCACCTGAAGGTCGGCACCGAGAAAGGCGGCGACTTCCGCCTCGAACTCGGCACGGGCCCGGGACGCTACCGCCTCACCGGCCTGGTCAAGACCGCCGGCGTCGTCGCCGGCAAGGATGAGCGCGAAGCCGGCGTGCGCGCCCGTCTCTCCGGGATGGGCGGCGCCCCCGCGCTGACCGGCTCGAACAGCTGGCGTTCGGTCTCGCTCGAATTCTCGGTGGCCGAGAACGATCCCGTGATCGTCCTCGAACTCCGCGGCGCCGCCGGCGAGGCCTGGTTCGACCGCAGCTCGCTCACGCTCACGAGGCTCCCCTGACATGGAGATCGCCGCGCGCTTCGAGCACAAGTTCCTGGTCGACGACGCGCGGCGCGCGGAACTCCTCGCGCGCTTCGCCGCCCGGTTCCGGCCCGACACCGTCGGGAGCGCCGACGGTCGTTATCCGGTGGTGAGCCTCTACTGCGACACCCCGGACCGCCGCTGCCACTGGGAGGCCTGGCGCGGGGTGCTTTCGCGACGGAAGCTGCGCGTGCGCCTCTACGGCACGCGCGACGGAACCATCCCCTCGGCGACGTTCGTCGAGGTGAAGCACCGCGACGGCCGCGAAGGAGCCAAACGCCGGGTGAAGCTGCCGCTCGCCGACGCCCTCGCCCTCGTGGGCGGCAGACCCCTCACCAGCCCCGAGTCCCCCGTGGAACGCATCCTCGCCGAGATCCGCTCGCTGGTCGCCGAGGACGGGTATGCGCCGGCCTGCGTGATCCGCTATGACCGGAGCGCTTATCGTTACTGCGACGAAGCCGGCGGCGAGCAGCTGCGCGTGACCTTCGACCAGCGTATCGTGGCGCGCTTCGACCGGCTGAACCCGACGGTCGAAGACGACGCCTGCGACCTCGACGTCCTGCCCCGCCACCTGTCGGTCATGGAGGTCAAAGGCGCGACCGCCGTCCCGTACGCGCTGGCCGCCTTCCTCGGCGCGGCCGGACTCCACCCTCGACCCTTCAGCAAATATTCCTCCAGTATCAACCTGCTGGCCGCCACCCCCGTCCGACACCCCTGACATGCCCCTGCCCCTCCTCGCCGCCACGCCCGCGCCTGAGTCCGATTTCCTGACGCAGCTCGTCTCCGCTCCGCCCGCCACGCCGCCGGCGGCGACCGAGATCCTCTTCGCCATCGTGCTCAGCTTCCTGCTGAACGCGCTGGTCGCGTGGACCTACAAGCGCACCTACCGCGGCACGCGCTACTCGCAGGACTATGTGCACACCCTGATGATCCTCGGCACGGTCGTGACCCTCGTGATCCTCGTCGTCATGGGCAGCCTCGCGACCGCCTTCGGCATGTTCGCCGCCTTCTCGATCATCCGCTTCCGCCGCAACGTCGGCCAGTCGCGCGACATCGGCTTCATCTTCCTCGCCATGGCGACCGGCCTGGCCGTCGGCGCGCGCCAATACGTGCTGGCCGGCGTGACCGTCCCGCTCGTCTGCGCCTTCGTCTTCCTGCTCGCGCGCGCCGACCTCTTCTCGTCCTTCAAGGGATCGCACCTCCTGCGCGTGCGCGTCGGCACCGACCTCGACGCCGACCAGGCGTTCGCCGGCGTCTTCGCGCGGCACCTCGCCCACCAGTCGCTCAAGTCCGTCGAGACCGTGCAGGCGGGGCTCATGACCGAACTCACCTACGAAGTGACGCTCAAGGACCCCGCCCGCACGGGCGAATTCGTGCGCGCGCTGCAGGCCGCCAACGGCAACAACCGCGTCGTCCTCACCTGCGTCGGCGACCAGAGCGTAGTGGAGGCGGAATAAGCCAACCAGAGGCCCTGAGGCTCAGAGGGCCCGAGGACCAGAACGATGCAACGTCGGTTGAATGGTTGATCCGTTGGCCGGTTGGCCCGAGAGGCGACGGATAGGGTCGGCACGCCGTGCTGACCCTGCCATGGACAGACGGAGGCGATGTCATCGCATCCCTACCCAAACAAGAAGGGCGCCGGATGGCGCCCCTCTGAAATTCCCCGTGTCAACGTGTCAACTTGCCCACGTGACCCTCGCGGCGCATCGCGCCGCGCTCACTCCCCGCCCTTGGAAGGCTTGCCGGTGGAGGAGAAGAACTCCTTCACGCGGGCGCGGAGATAGTCGCGGTTGAGCTTGGCGATGACGTCGAGCGTGATGCTCTTCGGGCAGTGCGCCTGGCACTCGCCGTAGTTGGTGCAGTTGCCGAAGCCGGCCTCGTCCATCGTCTTCACCATGGCGAGGGTGCGGCGGTCGCGCTCGGCCTGGCCCTGGGGGAGGATGTTGAGGTGGTTGATCTTGGCGCCGACGAAGAGCATCGCGGAGCCGTTCTTGCAGGAAGCGACGCAGGCGCCGCAGCCGATGCATTCCGCGGCGTCCATGGCCTCGTCGGCCACGGGCTTGGGCACCGGGATGTTGTTGGCCTCGGGGGCGGAGCCGGTGCGGACGGTGATGAAGCCGCCGGCCTGGATCACCTTGTCGAAGCCGGAGCGGTCGACGGCGAGGTCCTTGAGGACCGGGAAGGCGCGGGCGCGCCACGGCTCGACGGTGATCGTCTCGCCGTCGCGGAAGTTGCGCATGTGCAGCTGGCAGGTCGTCACGCCAGGGAGGGGGCCGTGGGGCATGCCGTTGATCGTCATCGAGCACATGCCGCAGATGCCTTCGCGGCAGTCATGGTCGAAGGCGAAGGTGTCCTTGCCCTGCTTGATGAGCTGCTCGTTGAGCATGTCCATCATCTCGAGGAACGAGGCCGAGGTCGGCACCGCCGCGAGGGAATGCTCCTCGAAGGCGCCGGGCTGGCCGCGGCGCTGACGCCAGACGCGCAGCTTGAGCGCGAGGGTGGTTTCTTTTCCGTTGTCCTGGACCATGGTGGTTACTTGTAAGAGCGGGTGGAGAGTTGGGTCTCCTCGTAGACGAGGGGTTCGACGTGGCGGACGGGCAGCTGACCGTCGCCGGTCCACTGCCAGACGGCGGCGTGGGCGTACTGCGCGTCGTCGCGCTTGGCCTCGCCGGCGTCCTGGTGCTCGGTGCGGAAGTGGCCGCCGCAGGACTCTTCGCGGGTGAGCGCGTCGAGGCACATCATGATGCCGAAGTCGAGGAAGTCGGCCACGCGGCCGGCGCGTTCGAGCTCGGGGGCGAGGGCGTCGCCGGCGCCGACGACCTTCACGTTCTTCCAGAAGTCCTCGCGGAGCGCCTGGAGGTCGCGGATCGCCTGCTCGAGGCCGGCCTTGTCGCGGGCCATGCCGCACTTCTCCCAGGTGATCTTGCCGAGCGCCTTGTGGTAATAGCGGGGCGACTTCGTGCCGTTGATCGAGAGGAGCTTGGCGACGCGGTCGTTGACGTCCTTGACGACGGCCTTGAATTCCGGGGCGTCCTTGGACGGACGGCTGCCAGGCTTCTCGCCGGCGAGGTAATCGGTCACCGTGTAAGGCAGGACGAAGTAGCCGTCGG
>JAURFU010000054.1 GCA_030834165.1 Verrucomicrobiota bacterium | reverse complement strand
CGAGCCCGGCGGTGACGTCCGAGCGGCTGGCGCTGGAATTGGCGCTGGCGGCTTCGGAAGGCCGCGAAACCGCGGAACCCTTGGCCCGCTTGCTGGCCGTCCAGGACGCCGCCGGCGGCTGGGCCTGGAAGATCGGCGCCGCCCCCGACGCCTACGGGACCGGCTTGGCGCTGCACGCGCTTGCCCGGTCGGGAGCATCGCGGGAGCAGCCGGCCGTCGCCCGGGCGCTCCGCTTCTTGCTCACGACGCAGAAGCCCGATGGCAGCTGGGCCGTCCCCAGCACCCGGGCCAAGGATGGCGGCAAGGTCCGGGCGACCTCGACCGACTGGGGCACCGCCTGGGCCGTCATCGGCCTCACGGATCATCTGCCGTCTCCTTCGTCCCGCTGACCGACGCTTTCTCATGAACTGGAAACTCTCCCTCCTTCTCGCCGGCGTCTATGCCTGGGCCGCGGGCTCGCTCGTCGCCAAGCCCCTGCAGGTCTACGTCCTGGTCGGTCAGTCCAACATGGAAGGCCACGCGAGGGTCGAGACCATCCCCTACGTCGCCGAAGATCCGGCGACCAAGGCGCTCCACTCCCGGCTCGTCGGTCCGGACGGCAAGCCCCGCGCCGCCGAACGCGTCTGGATCAGCTACCTCACCGGCATCGGCGATAAGAACGGCGAGGGCTTCGGCAAGCTGACGACCGGCTACGGTTCGCGCCGCGACCCGGCGACCGATGGCGGCAAGATCGGACCGGAATACGCCTTTGGTCTGGCGATGGAGCGGGCCACCGATGCGCCGATCCTGCTCATTAAGGCCGCCTGGGGCGGCAAGTCCCTCAACCATGATTACCGTCCGCCGTCCGCCGGCGCTTACCCGCGCTCGCCTAAGGACATCGAGAAGAACACGCATACCGACGCGGACACGGGCAAGTATTACCGCCTGATGGTCGCGCACGTGAAGCGCGTGCTGGCGGACCCCGCGCGCGTCTGCCCCGCCTACGACCCCAAGCAGGGCTACGAGCTCGCCGGCTTCGTCTGGTTCCAGGGCTTCAATGACATGGTCGACGGCAATTACTATCCTAAGCAGCCCAAGGGAGAATCCGCCAAGCGCTTCGTCGGCTATTCGGACCTGCTGACCAAGTTCATCGTCGACGTCCGCAAGGATCTCGGCGCCCCCGGGCTGCCGTTCGTCATCGGCGTCATGGGCGTCGGCGGCAAGGATCCCGGCAGCGACGATAACCTCGCTTTCCGGGAGGCGATGGCCCAGCCGGCGACGCGCCCGGAATTCCGCGGCAACGTCGCCGCCGTCCGGACGGCATTGTTCTGGGACGAGGAACTGGGCGCCATCCAGGAGAAGCGCGAGAAGCTCCGGCAGCTGTCGTTCGAGCTCAAGAACAAGGGCAAGCGTTCGGCCAACGCCGACGGCAAGATGACGGAGGCGCAGCAGAAGGCTTATCTCAAGGAGCAGGAGGCCAAGCTCATCTCCGCGGAGGAAGCGGCGAAACTCGCTCGCGGCGCCTCCAACGCCGGCTACCATTATCTCGGCAGCGCCAAGACCTTCGCGGGCATCGGCGAGGCCTTCGCCGAGGCCGCCCTGAAGATGCGTCCGGCGCGGTGAGCGTGCTCAGGAGTTGGCCCGTTGACGCGTTGACAAGGAAGGCAAGAGAAGAGGCTCGGAGGCTCAGGGGAGGAGGTGCGAAAGTGCAAATCGGCCTGCGGCCTGTGCAAAAGTGCAAAGGTGTGGAATGAGAAAGGGGTAGGGGTTGGGGTAGGGGTAGTTTCGCTCAGAGGGAAACCGGAGATCTGAGATTCAACTAGCTCCAACCCTGTCTCAATCCGTCATCGACTCAGCCATCTTTTGTTTTTTCAGGTCCCGGGTCTCGGCGGTCAGGTGTCTGGCACGGGTGTTCAGGTTCGGGTGCAGGTACAGGAATTTTTCCCATACCCGAACCTGGTGCTGAAGACCCGAACCTGAGATCCGAGAATGAACCAGCCCTAGCCCCAGCCCTAGCTCTGTCCCTGACCCAATTCAGCCCTCCGTCCTTCAGTCCCCCGTCTCGCGATAGATCTCGCCGAGTTTGGTGAGCTTATCGTCCTTGAGGAGCGCGGCCTTGCCGGATGAAGGATTGAAGTAAGCGTAACGCTCTACGAAGCGGCTCCGTTCCAGCGCCTTCAGCGCGCCGCGGAGGAACTGGGCATGCCCCGCGTCGTCTGCCTTGGTGAACATGGCGTTGAATTCGGTGACCCAGATGGGGCGACGATACGTGGCGTAAAGTTCCTTGAGCCAAGCTTCGAACGCGGCGGGGTCGGCGCTGCGATACCAGTGGGCGTTGACGAAATCGACCTGGAGCTTCTTGCGCTGGGCCTGCTCCATGAACGCACGCATCCACGTCCCGCCCTGGCCGTCGGAGGAGACGCCGGGCGAGCCGAGGCGGAGCTTCTTTTCCTTCGCGAAGGCGGTCAACGCCGGCCACGCCGCGATGGCGTCCTCGACGGTGACGTTGCCCTGTGAGTCCCGCTCGGGTTCGTTGAGTCCGAGCAGGTTCTTCGCGCCCGGATCGTCGAACATCGCCAGCTCGGTCGAAGGCATGGGCTTGCGATGGCCTTTGACCATCGGGACGAATTCGTAGCCCGGCGTGCTCGCGCCTTGGCAGGTCCAGGTATACCACCAGGTGCAGCCGAACTGCGTCGCGGATTCCGGGCGATTGCCCGCCCAGCCTTTCTTGGGCGAACGGCGGGCCGGTCGGTCGGCCGCCCAACCTGCCAGCGGCGCCAAGGTCGCACTGGCGAACAGCAGACGAAGGATATCGCGACGGGTGAGGGGCATGGGGAGGAAGTTAGGCGAGTAAAGTATCCTGCAAAGGGTAAACCTAGGCAAGGGGGCGCGTGGGCACGGTGACACGTGGGCAAGGGAGCAAAAGAAGAGGCTCGGAGGCCCGGAGGCATAGGGAGAGCAGTGCGAAAGTGCAAATCGGCCTGCGGCCTGTGCAAAAGTGCAAAGGTGTGGAGCGCAAAAGGGGTAGGGGTAGTTTCGCTCACAGGAAAACCGGAGACCTGAGACCCGAGATGTAACTAGCCCTAGTTCTGGACCTGTATTGTTCCGCCATCGATTCAGTCCTCTGTCATCGACTCAGTCATCTATGCGTGGCGCGGTTCATGTGGTTGCGAAATCAGGGGCAGGGCTTAGGTTGACGACATGAAAGCCGTCATGCTGGTTCGTTCGGTGCTCACGTTTCTCGGCGGGTTGTTGATGGTGGGGTGTCAGACGGGACCAGAGCGTGAGCCGCTGCGGGCTATTGACCGCCCGATCCAACTCGAGCGCTTCATGGGCGATTGGTATGTGATCGCCCACATCCCGGCGTTCATCGAGGACGAGGCTTACAACGGCGTGGAGAGCTATCGTCTTGCCGAAGACGGCACGATCCCGACGACCTATACCTTCAACAATGGCGGCTTCGATGGCCCGAAGAAGACCTATCACCCGAAGGGATTCGTCTATAACCAGGAGACCAAGGCGGAGTGGCGTATGCAGTTCCTCTGGCCGTTCAAGTCCGCCTACCTGATCGTCTACCTGGACGATACCTACGAGACCACGATCATCGGCGTGCCGGATCGCGGTTACGCTTGGATCATGGCGCGGACGAAGAACTTGCCGGAGAAGCGCTACCAGGAACTCGTCGGCATGCTCGCCCAGTCCGGCCACGAGGTCTCCAAGCTCCGCCGCGTCCCGCAGCGGTAGGAGCCGCCGGACCTAAAGGGATGATAACCTCCCTAAAGCCGCGCGCGCCGGCGTTCGTCCCGGGAGCCGCGCGGCTGATATTAATAATTTATTTACAAGGTCGCAGACCGGCCCGACAAAAACGATTCGCCGTTTGAGTTATCCGGGCATCCCGCTATCTAATGGCTTCGTACCCCACCCCATGATCACATCATTAAAATCCGCCGTGGCTAAAGTTGGCGCCCTCCTGGCCCTTAGCCTTCTCACCCCTGCCTCCGCGCTGGCCGCCGACGCCGCCAAGGGCAACCTGAAGTCCGACGACCTCGTAGGCGTGACCTTCTGGGTCATCTCGATGGCGCTGGTCGCCGCGACGGCCTTCTTCTTCCTCGAGACGCAGCGCGTCAAGGCGAAGTGGAAGACCTCGCTGACCGTCTCCGGCCTCGTGACCCTCGTGGCCGCGACCCACTACTTCTACATGCGCGACGTCTGGGTGACCACCGGTTCCACCCCGACCGTCTTCCGCTACATCGACTGGCTCATCACCGTGCCTCTCCTGATGGTCGAGTTCTACCTCATCCTCTCCGCGGTCACCAAGGTCTCGGGCGGCGTGTTCTGGCGCCTCATGATCGGCACCCTGGTGATGCTCATCGCCGGTTACCTCGGCGAAGCCGGCACCGTCGGCGCCTGGCCGGCCTTCATCGTCAGCATGGCTGGTTGGTTCTACATCATCTACGAGATCTACGCCGGCGAAGCCGGCAAGACCAGCGCCGAGTCCGCTCCGCCTGCCGTCCAGTCGGCCTTCAAGCTGATGCGCACCATCGTCGTCTTCGGCTGGGCCATCTACCCGATCGGCTACTTCCTCGGTTATCTCACCGGTGGCAAGCCCGAGGACTCCGCGGTCATGCTCAACGTGGTCTACAACCTCGCTGACGTGGTCAACAAGATCGGCTTCGGCGTCATCATCTGGGCCGCCGCCGTCAGCGAGTCCGACAAGAACTAAGCCCCGCTCACGGATCGGACAATGGGGCGTCTCGCTCCATTGTCCGATTTTCGTATCCACACCTTCTGGGCCCCTCGCCCAGACCCTTTCCAGACGGTCACCCTCCGGCCCCCCGCCACCGCCCCATGAGCACCACTACCGATACCGCCCTCGTTGCGGTCGAACGGCTGATGGTCGCGCTTGTCCGGGTATCGGCCGGATCCGGTGGCCCCGCCGGCGAGCCCGCGACCCTGCGCGCCGCCCGCTATCACCTCGAAGCCGGCGGCCAAAGAGTGCGCGCCCGGCTGGCTTTGCATGCCTGCGAAGCCCTCGGCGTCGCCGGCGACCAAGCGGTCCGCCTCGCGGCCTGCGTCGAGCTCCTCCACAACGCCTCGTTGGTCCACGATGACCTCCAGGATAAGGAGAAATTACGCCGCGGCCTCCCGACCGTGTGCGCCGCCTTCGGTCCGGACGTCGCCCTCTGCGCCGGCGACCTCCTGCTTTCGGCCGCCTATGGCGCCTTGGCCGATCTGCCTGATCCCGCGCGCTTGCCCGACCTCATCCGCTGCGTGCACGCGCGGACGGCCCTGGTGATCCAAGGCCAATGCTCCGAGCTGGCCACCAAGGATTACGCCCTCGCCGAAGTGTCCCGCTACGAAGAGATCGTCGTCGGCAAGTCCGGCGTCCTGCTGAGCCTTCCGCTCGAACTCGCCTTCCTGGCTGCGCGTCAGGAACAATGGCTGCCGCGCATCCGCGCCGCCGCCCATGCCTTCGGTATCGGCTACCAGATGGTCGATGACCTCGAGGACGTGCAGGGCGACGCCGCCCAGCATAGCCTCAACATCGTCCTCCTCCTCGCGGCGGGTCGCCCGCCCGAACTCGCCGCCGACCAGGCCCACCAGCTCGCGCGCGGCCATCTCGAAGCAGCCGTCGAACATGCCGACGCCTTGCCGAACAAGGCGGGGGCGTTGCTGACCGAATTCGCCTTCGCGCTCGTTAAGCGTCTGAAGGCCGTTTAAGTCGGAGGCGTGAAAGCCATCGTCATCGGCTCGGGATTCGGCGGCATCGCCGCCGCCTTGCGGCTGCGCGCCAAAGGCTACGCCGTGACGCTCGTCGACCGTTGCGCGGCGCTGGGCGGACGCGCCCAGGTCTATGAGCGCGAGGGCTTCCGCCACGACGCCGGCCCCACCGTCATCACGGCGCCTTTCTTGTTCGAGGAGCTGTTCGCGCTCTTCGGCGAACGCTTCGCCGACCAGGTGAAGCTCGTCCCGCTGACGCCGTGGTACCGGTTCCAGTTCGCCGATGGCGACACCTTCGACTACGGCGGCACCTTGGAAGCCACGCTCGCCGAGATCGAGCGTATCGAGCCGCGCGACCGCGCCGGTTATCTCGCGTTGCTCGAGCACAGCCGCCGGATCTACGACATCGGTTTCACCCGGCTCTCGGCCCGGCCCTTCCATCGCCTCGGGACGATGTTGCGGCAGGTGCCGCACCTGCTCGGCTTGCGCAACTACGAGACGGTCTGGCAGATGGTCTCGCGCCATCTGGTGAGCGATAAGCTCCGCCGGGCGTTCTCCATCCAACCGTTGCTCGTGGGCGGCAACCCGTTCGACACCACCAGCATCTACGGCCTCATCCATTTCCTGGAGCGCGCGCACGGCGTGCACTTCGCCATGGGCGGCACCGGCGCCGTCACCCGGGCGCTCGGCGGCCTGATGCAGCGGCAGGGCGTGGAGATCCGCCTGGGCGCGACCGTCGAGCGGATCCGCATCGAGCAGCGCGTCGCCCGCGGGGTCGTGCT
The DNA here is from genome assembly GCA_030834165.1 of Verrucomicrobiota bacterium. Classification (GTDB taxonomy): domain Bacteria; phylum Verrucomicrobiota; class Verrucomicrobiia; order Opitutales; family UBA953; genus UBA953. The sequence continues at coordinate 5,968 of JAURFU010000054.1, read as the reverse complement.
CGCCGATGGCACCGCCTTGGAAGCCGACATCGTGGTCTCGGACGCCGATGCGGCCCATCTCTACCGGGACCTCGTCCCCCGCGCCGACCAGGCGCTCGCCACGCGCGCGAAGCTGTCGCGGGCCCATTACTCGATGGGGCTGTTCGTGATGTATTTCGGCACCACGCGGACGTATCCCGACGTCGCCCACCACACCATCTGGATGGGCGAGCGCTACCGGGAGCTGCTCGAGGACATCTTCCACCGTCAGAAGCTCGCGGAGGACTTCTCGCTCTATGTCCACCGGCCGACGGCCACGGATCCGAGCTTCGCGCCCGCGGGCCAGGATAGTTTCTACGTCCTCTGCCCTGTGCCGAACCAGCAGGCCGGCATCGATTGGGCCACCGAAGGTCCGCGTCTGCGCGACCGCATCGTCGACGCCTTGGAGCGTACGATGCTGCCCGGGCTGAAGGCCTCGATCACCGCCGACTTCTATAAGACCCCGGAGGATTTCCGGGACGAATACCGGAGCGTCCACGGCGCGGGCTTCTCCGTGGCGCCCGTCTTCCGCCAGTCCGCCTGGTTCCGCTTCCACAACAAGTCCGAGTCCGTGCGGAACCTCTATCTCGTCGGAGCGGGCACGCATCCCGGCGCCGGCGTCCCGGGGGTGCTCTGCTCCGCCAAGGTCATCGACGCCCTCATCCCGGCCGCCTCGTGAACCCCGCCGCCGCGCATGCTCCGTCGGCCGCGGCCGAAGCGACCTTGGCTCGCCAAGGTCGCAGCTTCCACTGGGCCCGCCGCCTTCTCGGAGCGACGCACGCCGCCCGCGCCACGCGTCTGTACGCTTTCTGCCGTCACCTCGATGATCTCGTCGACGAGGCTGCATCTCCTGAAGCCGCGCGCGCCGCGCTGGCCACGGCGGACCGCGATCTCGCCGCCGGCCGGTCGGACGAGCTGATCTTACAGGACGGTCTCGCGCTCATGCGCGAATGCGGCATCGAGCCCGGGATCGCGCGCGAGCTCATCGCGGGCATGGCGTCCGACGCCGGGACCGTCCGCGTGGCGGACGAAGCCGAGCTCCTGCGATATTGCTACCGGGCGGCGGGCACCGTCGGCCTCATGATGTGCCGGGTCCTCGACGCGCGCGAACCCGCCGCGGCGGCGCACGCCGTCGATCTCGGCATCGCCATGCAGCTGACCAACCTCTGCCGCGACGTCGCGGACGACGCGCGGATGGGGCGGCGTTATCTGCCGGCCAGCCTCGTGGGCGATCTCTCGCCGGCCGAGCTCATCGAGCCTTCGCCTGCTTTGCGGCCGAAGGTCCGTGCCGCGGTGGCGCGCCTCCTCGCCCTCGCCGAAGCTTATTATGCCAGCGGCGAAGCCGGACTGCCGTTCCTGCCCGCACGCGCGAGGCCCGGTATCCTCGTCGCGGGGCGCGTCTATCGTGCGATCGGCCATCGTCTGGCCGCGCGCGAGCACGCTTATTGGGAGGGCCGCGCGTTCGTGACGGGTTGGCGGAAAGCGGCGACCACTCTCGCCGCTCTGACGATACAGCCGCTGCGCGGCGCTTTCTGGTCAAGGCCTGCGTCGCATCACGGCCCATTACATCACGCCCTCGTCGGCCTGCCCGGCATCACCGCCCGCCATGGAGAATGACCTGCTCATCCTGGGCGGGGGCGCTGCCGGCCTCAGCTTGGCTCGGCGGCTGGCGGAACAAGGTGAGGCCGCTCCGCGCACGCTGGTGCTCGAGAGCCGCGCCGATTACGCCGATGACCGCACCTGGTGTTTCTGGATGCACCCTTCGGCGCAGCTGACGCACCTCGTCCGTCGACGCTGGGCGAAGGTCTCCCTGGCTTCGCCGACGGAGCGCGTGCTCGTGGACTGCCTGGAATTTCCTTACGCGCTCCTGCCGTCGGGTGGGTTCTATCAGGACAGCCGCGAATGCCTCGCACGTTCGGAGCGGTTGCGGTTGGCCATGGGGGTCGCCGTCCTAGGCGCTCCGCGTAAGGTCGATGGGCTCTGGGAGGTCGAGACCTCAGCCGGAGTCCAGCGGGCGCGCTGGATCGTCGACACCCGCCCGCCGGCGCCGCCGGCCGAGGGCGCCGCGGTGCTCTGGCAGTCTTTCCTTGGGCAGGAGATCGAGGCCGCCGGGCCGGTCTTCGATCCGACCGTCGCCGAGATCATGCACTTCACGGAAGGCGAAGCGGGACAGATTCTTTTCCATTACCTGCTCCCCTTGTCGCCGACGCGGGCCTTGCTGGAAGTCACCGCCTTCTCGCCGAAGCCGGCCGGGCCGGATGCATTCCGGGCCGGGCTGAGCCGCTTCATCGACCGACGGCTCGAAGGTCGCCGTTATCAGTTCCGGCGTGAGGAGCATGGCATCTTGCCGATGGGCTTGCCGACGCCGGCGCCGTTGACGGATCCGACCTATGCCCGGGCAGGGCTGCTGGCCGGCGGCGCGCGGGCGAGCAGCGGCTATGCTTTCCAGCGTATCCAACGATGGGCGGAGAGTTGCGCGCAGAGCCTGGCCGGCGGGCATGGTCCGCGACCGCATGCGGCGGATGGCTGGATCCTGCGCCAGATGGACGCGCTCTTCCTGCAGGTGCTCCGCCGGCGGCCGGAATTAGCGCCGACCCTCTTCCTCGCCATGTTCCGTAAGGTCGCACCGGCGAGGCTCGCCCGTTTCATGAGCGACCAAGCCACCTTGTTCGACAACCTCGCCGTCCTCGCCGCTTTGCCGCCGGGACCTTTTCTACGCGAACTTTTCCGCCCCGCCCCCCGCGTGGTACGCCCATGAACGCCGAACGTCGCCAAGGTCTGATCTTCGCGTTCGTCGCGATCTTGACGGCCGCGGCCGCTGCGACGCTCGGGCGTTGCCCACCGCAACTGGAGCTCATCGTCCTCGCCGCGTTGATCCTCGTCCTCGGCGTCCCGCATGGGGCGATGGACACCTTGTTCGCGCAACGACTCTACGGTCTGCGGACCGCGTGGGACTGGACCCGGTTCACGGTCGCCTATCTTTTGCTGGCCGGCTTAGTGGTCGCGGCATGGGCGTGGACGCCCACGGGTTTCCTGGTGGGTTTCCTCCTGATTTCCGCCGCGCATTTCTCGGGAGACCCCGCCGACGGGACGCCGTGGGTCTCCCGGATCTTCTATGGAGGCGCCGTGTTGGTCCTGCCGGTCTGGCGTCATCAGGAGGAGATGAGCGGGTTGTTCGGGCAGCTCGTCGGACCGGAGGCGGCCGGAGCCGTCATGCCGGTCTTAAGCTGGTTCTTCTGGCCGTGGGTGGCGGGGCTTGTGTTGGCGATCGGTGAACGCTGGCGCAGCGATCGCCTGACCGCGTTCGAATTTGCGGCCGTCGGCGCCCTCGCGTGCGTGGCGCCGCCCTTGCTGGCCTTCACCTTGTTCTTTTGCGGCATGCACGGCGCACGTCATATCCTCCGGTCGTTCCGTTATTCGGGGAGCGACTCCTGGCGTTTCGTCGGGCTGGCCGCTTTGTTGCCCATGCTCGGCGTGGGCCTGGCTTCGGCGGCGGCCTGGCATTTCTTGAACGATACCCCGCTGGATGCGCGCGTGGTCCAGATCGTCTTCGTGGGTCTGGCCGCGCTGACCGTCCCGCACATGGCCCTGGTCGAACGGGTCCGGCTAGCCGGCTGGATTCGGCCGCCGGACTCCCGTTAGAAGCCGGAGGATTTGCGCCCGCCCGCGGATGCATATCATGGAGGGTATGAAAAAACTGCTGACCTTGGGCTGCGCCGGGCTTGCGGCTTATCTGGCCGAAGGGTGCGCGCGCCCGCCCGAAGCGGGCTTAGCCTTGCCTGATCTCACTGCGCATCAGTGGCGGCGCCGCGTCCTCGTGATCGATGCGCCTGAGCAAGTGACCGAGGATCATCGCCGGCAGCTGGCTTCTTTGGACGCCGCCAAGGCGGGCCTAGAGGAGCGCGATGTGCTCGTCGTGACACGCCCTGGTTCGCCCGCCTTCCGGGTGCGGCTCGTGGGCAAGGACGGCGGCGTCAAGCTTGACCAGGGCGCCCCGATCGAGACCGCGACGCTCTTCGCGCTGATCGACGCCATGCCCATGCGGCGCGCGGAGATGGCGGGTAGGTAGGGTGGCGGGGAGAAGCCGCCCGTTAGTTGACACGTTGGCAAGTCGACAAGGAAGGCAAAAGCAGGGCGAAGGCGTAGAAGATCCCGTACCCGAACCTGACGCTGAAGACCTGAACCTGGTAACCGAAGGCCGAGACCAGAGACCCGAGAATGAGCTGGCCCAAGCCCGAGCCCAAGCCCTAGCCCTGTATTGTTCCGTAATCGATTCAGTCCTCTGTCATCGACGCAGTCCTCTCTCCTCCGCCCTGAGTGACTTGACGAACGGAGAGGAACCGACTCCCTCGTCGGCATGAGCTCCTACCGCCACATCGTGATCTTCAAGTTCAAAGACGGCGCCCCGGCGGCGAAGGTCCAAGGGGTGGTCGACGCCTTCAAGGCGCTGCCGGGCAAGCTGCCGGCGGTCAAGGCCTTCGAGTGGGGCACGAACGTGAGCCCCGAGGGATTGGACCAGGGCTTCACCCACGTCTTCACGCTGACCTTCGCGTCCAAAGAAGCCCTCGAGAAGCATTACCTCCACGAGCCCGCGCATCAGGAGTTCGTTAAGATGCTGCCGGACGTCCTGGAGAAGGCTCTCGTCGTCGATTACGTCGCTTAAGCGACACGACGAGTTGGTCAGTTGATAAGTTGACACGTTGACAAGGGAGGCCGCGACGAGGGGGCGCGCGGCGGTGCCGCGAGGGAGCACGTGGGCATGGTGACACGTTGACAAGAGTTGCAACACAGGGCTAGAGCTGGGGCCAGGGCCAGGGCTAGTGGAGATGCAAGAGGGCCCTGAATGAAAGCTGCGTATGAACTAGCCCTAGCCCTCATCTGTTTAAGTCCTCCGCGCTTCGCGCTTATGCCACTCTATGACAGGTGGCCTCATGGACTCTCCGCGGCTTCCGGGCATCGTGTCCTCACCATGAGCTACGATCGACGCGACTTCCTCAAAACCCTCACCCTGGGCGGCTTCGCCCTCTTCACGCCTGATTGGTTCAGCTCCGTCAAGGAGCGCCGTCCGACCAAGCCGGAGTTCCGACTCCCGGCCTATGCCAAAGATCCCATCCCGAAGGGACATGACGTGATCAACGCCGTCTGGAATGACGGCACGGGATACATCCTCTATCTCAACGGGACGCCTTACGACGAGCCGCCCAAGATCACGCTCCGTGAGAAGCTCGCCGAAGAGGGCGAAGAAGGCGTCGGCGAAGTGATCGACGAGTTCCGGAGCAAATACGGCGAGTTCATCTGGGACCTCGAAGAACTCGACAACGAGGTCGAGGAGGAGCAGGTCGAACAGCTCAACGAGAACTCGGACGAGGAATATACCTTCGAGCCGGACGAGACCTGGCGCGACTTCATCGGCCGGCATGATTCGCAGCTGCTCGAGGATGTGGAGTCGAGCGCCGAAGAGTGGGGCAGCAAGGTCTACGATAGGCTGGACGACCACATCGACTGGGACGAACACGAGGACTGGCTCACGGACTGGTGCCGGAATCAGGCGCCCGAGGCTGACGCACTGGGCTACATCGAAGGGCTCTTCGACGGGTTGGAATCGGAGGGCGAAGAGAAGACCGAACTGGCGAGGGAGCTCGAGACTTACGACCTCGATGGAATCCATTTCATCGACGGCGCATGCCCCGGAAACGACACCCTGCGTTGCGCGGTCGCGCCGGATTACGAGACCCTCGCCGCCCTCCAGCGGGCGATCGATGGGCTTGGCTGGTCCGCCACGGTCGTGCTCCTCGAGCCGGCCAAGGGCGATGAGCGGGCGAGCTAGGGCGGATGGTTTCGAGGACCATCCTTACCTAGGGCAGCACGGGGTGCCGACCCTACCTTTTACAGAGGTCGGGGAAGTCGGTGAAGAGGCCGTCGACCTTGGCTTCGTCGAAGAGGACGCGCA